>NZ_CP059467.1:3126312-3438943 GCF_017894365.1 Aromatoleum bremense | reverse complement strand
CAGCTTGCCCCGCTTGGGATCGGCATCATCAAGAGGCGATTCAGCAAGACCCGAAGAGAGGCATACCTATCCAACGGCTGCAGCCATCCTGGCGCCTGACGTGGTCGATGCAGCCCTTCAGAGGGAACGCTGACGCTCATGGATCTGCTGAGAAATGGCATCCCGGCTTGCTGGCAGGCGCAGCAGACGCAGTTCTTCGGCTGAGTTTCCGCCGGTGCATACGCGTGGGCTCGGGCACCGGGCTCACCGGGTCAGCAACTCGACGTACGCTTGATAGCTATAACTGCGGTTTTTCTTCTGCCCCGTCATTTCGGTCACGATGCCCAGATCCGCCAGCACCTTCACGGCGGCGCTGGCGGTCGGAAAGCTCGTGCTCAGCTTCTGCCGCACCCGCTCGATGGTGAAGCGCGGCATCATCGGCAGCATCTCGAACAGGCGGTAGGTCGCAGGCCCCGCCTTGGGCGATTCGAGCAAGTGGCGACGGTCCGCTGCCACCAGGCTGGCAATGGCGACGATGCTGCGCTCGGCGTCGGTCGCCGCGGTAGCCACGCCTTCGAGGAAGAAAGCCACCCAGCCCTCCCAATCCCCTTCGGTGCGGATGTCGGACAAGCGGCGGTAATACTCGGTCTGGTGTTGCTTCAGGTAGCCGCTGAGGTACATCAAGGGCTCGGGCAGCAGACCCCGATGTTCGAGCAGTGCGGCAATCAGCAGGCGACCGATGCGGCCGTTGCCGTCCAGGAAGGGGTGGATGGTTTCGAACTGGGCGTGGATCAGGGCGATCTTCACCAGCGGCGGGAGCGTAGGCGAAGCCTCGTGTATGAATCGCTCCAGTTCCCCCAGCAGATCGGCGACGCGCTCGGCCGGCGGCGGCACGAATACCGCATTGCCTGGCCGGGTGCCGCCGATCCAGTTCTGTGAACGACGCAACTCGCCCGGCTGCTTGCCGGAACCACGCGCGCCGTCGAGCAGCAGCCGGTGGGCCTCGCACAGCAGACGAACGCTGATGGGCAGGCCATTGGGATCGCGCAGATTGTTCTGAACCAGCCGGAAGGCGCGCAGATAGTTGGTGACTTCCTCGACGTCTTCCATGTTACTGACGGCAAAGCCCGCCTCTTCGTCAAAGAGGTCGGTCAGCGTGGCCTGGGTGCCTTCGATCTGCGAGGTGAGCAATGCCTCCCTGCGGATGGCGCTGTAGAGCAGCCAGTCCACCGACGGCACCAGCGCAGACACCCCGGACAGGCGGGCCAGCGCCAGTTCTGCAGCTCGGTTGGCATCGACGAACGACTCCGGCGCCAGCGCAGGATCGCTGGGCGGCAGCGGACTCGGCTTGAAGGCCTTAACCGCCTCGCCCAGCGTGGTGGAAGTGACGTAGGTTCCGGTGACGCGCTTCATTCTAAAGAACTCTTGAATTGCCGGCAGGCATATTAAAGCACTCTTTAACAAGAAGGGTTGTCATGCAAGAACACTTTCGTTCCGCCTCAACGCCGCACCCGACGCAATGCAAGCGCCGCCCTCACCCCTTGGCACACTTGCTCGATACCGGCGTAGTCGCGGATGAAGGGGAGTTTGCGGAGCGAGAGGGGTTGCACAACACCTTCGTCAGCGACTATCTGCGCCTCACGATCCTCGCACCCGACTTCGTGAATGCTGCCCCTCCGGGGACGCTACTGGACCTGCTGCGGGACGGCATCCCGACGTGCCGGCCGGAACAGTGACAGCGAAGCGGCCTCGCCTGTGGCGCTGGGCTGGCTTTGGGTGGTGGATGGCGTCACGCCGACACGCTGGGACGCGATCGGGGCGGGCGTGGCGCTGGTCGGCATGGCGATCATCGCGCTGCAGCCAAGGAGCGTCTGAACGGAGTTCGGCGACGTGCGGATCGATATCACAGCGTGGTTGTCGCCGCCGCCCGAGCGGTTCCCGATTCAAACTCGACGTACGAAACCCGCGCCGTTGCTGCCCCTCATGCGAAGAGCGCTCTTCGCAGAAATAGAGAACAGAGAGGGCGAAAACGGCGGAAAACCGGGCAAACCGTCCGGCAGCGCTCTTCGCACTACCTGCCGAAGGCGCACCAACGTTGGCGCACCGGCAGGCGTGAAAAAGGCCAGAGCAACGTCTGGCCTTTTTGAATTGGTGGTGGAATTTCAGCGCTTGAGGGCCTGGCTGGCCACTCCAGTTTGCAAGGGGCCATTGAGTTGTCACCGGCGGCGGACGGCAGTCGACCCACAGATGACGGTCGTCCGCGCGCCCTCTTTCGGTCGGCTCGCTGGGCGGAGCCGCCACTCGACCTCGACGCTCACGGAAACTGACCCATTTCTGCTTATCAGAACGGACCCGGCCAGTGCGCAGTGAACAACCCGGAAAGGGGTCAAGGGACCGTGGAATAAATGCGGCGGGTTTATCGCCGCGTTTATGCCGCGAAAGCCCTTGACGCCTTGGAGGGGAGATACGCTCGTGGCAGCGCCGGGGATGGGATTTTTCCATCCCCGGCGTCTGCCTCACGGCGAGTGCGGGGTCTGGGGCAGCGCCCCAGGGTTTGCGCAGGGAATGATGGGGCGGGTTATGCCGCGGGTGCGCACGGGAGGGGCGCCGATTTCGACGCGCCCTTGTTCGTCGGCGGCGAGTGCGGCACTGGGGTTCGCAGGGAGGGTCCGTCGATGCGAATGGTGATGCAGCGGTGCTGGAGCCGGTCGAGCAAGGCGTCGACAAGGGCCTTGTTGGCGAACAACTCGTACCAGGCGCTCGGTTCCAAGTTCGTGGTGATCAGCGTCGAGACGCGCCCGTAGCGCTGATCCATCAGCCGGAAGAAGGCATTGGACTGCTCGGGCTTGAGGGTGAGATAGCCCAGTTCATCGATCAGCAGTGGCTGGAAGCGGGCGAGTTGCGCGAGGAGCTTCGGTGTCGAGCGATCGGCGAGCGAGGCATAGAGCTCGTCGAGCAGGACCTGGGCCTTGTAGAAGCGCGCGGCGTGGCCATTGAGGCACGCCTCGCGCAGAAGCGCCAGCGCGATGCCGGTCTTGCCGGTCCCCGGCGGGCCGATCAGCAGGATGTTCTCGTTGCGGCGCAGGAAGTCGAGTCCGGCCAGGGCGCGGATCTGGCCCCGATCGACCCCGGGCTGGCGGTCGAAGGGAAAGGAATCGAGCGTCCAGCGCCAGGGCAGCTTCGCTTGCGTCAGTCGGTACGCGAGGCTCTTCTCGCGCCGCTCGGCCGCTTCGGCCGCCAGCAAGCGCCCGACGACTTCGGCCGGCGGCGCGCCTTCGCGCTCGGCGCGCTCGAATTCGGCATCGAGGGCGGCGGCCATGCCGCGCAGCCGCAGCTGGGCGAGCTGGGCGTGGATCTGCTCACGCGTCGTCATCGAGCGCGTCGTTCAACGCAAAGAAGTTGCCGGCGACCTCGCGCAGGATGAGTTTCTCAAGCCGCCCCAGATCGTACAGCCCGTAGTGCGCCGCCTGGCGCACGGCCGCCAGAAAGGCTTCCCCGGGATAGGTGCGCTGGAGCTCGAGCAGGCGTCGCAAGGCCCGGGCCCCACGGCCCTGACCGCGTTGCTTGAGGGCCCGCACATAGGCCTCGAGCTCGGGGCTGTCGTCGCGCAGTTGCGCTTCGAGGGCCGGCGTGCGGCTGGCCCTGACGGGGGTGGGATGGTGCGCGGCGTCGGTACTGCGCGCATCGCGCTGGCCGATCAGCCGCAGATGGGTCGCCACCACGCGATGGCGATGATGAATGTCGACGCGGGCCGGATATTTGTAGACCGTCACCGCCTGCCCGACCAGACGCTCCGGCACGGAGTAGCGATTGACCTCGAGCGAGACATAGCCGTTCAGGTCCACTACCCGCTCGAAGACCTCATAGACCGGCGGCAGCACCGCGGGCAGCGCCCGCAAATACGGCTTCTCGAGCACATAGGCGGTTTCCGGCGACATCCCCAGAGACCGCTTCGGTCGGGCATTGGCCACCTCCTGGCACCAGGCGAGCGCCTGGCGGTTCAGGTCGTCGAAGTCGGTGAAGCGGCGTCCGGGCAGGAAATTGGTTTCGACGAAGAAGAAGTTGCGCTCGATCCGCCCCTTGCGATCGGGATGATTGACCCGGTGCGCACGGAATTCGAACCCCAGCGTGCGGGCGAAGGCCGCCATCTCGGGCGCGATGACAGCATCCGCTCCGGCGCCGGCGGCGAGCATCACGCTGGTGTTGTCGATGATGCACTGCGGACAAGCGCCATCCATGAAGCGCACCGCCTCGAGCAGAAACTCCTTGGCTTCGAAGCGCGTGAAACGCGGGCTATACCGGATGAACAGCCGGCGCGAGTAGGCGAGCACGAGACCGGCACACTGCGCGGTCACGGTCTTGTCGCCCAGGGTGACGCGATGCGGCGAGGTATCGTGCTGCATTTCCTCGCCCGGCGCGAAGAAGTATTGCCCGGCACGCGGGGGCGGTGCGCGCAGTCCGGCCTCGCGAACCCAGCGGGTCAGCGTGCTGTACGAGACGGTGAGCTCGTACTCGGCGGCGAGCAGTTCGGCCACGCGCACGACGTTGCCCTGGGCGCGCTCGAAGGCCGACTTCAAATAGGCCCGCGGCACACCCGGGCATGCGTCTTCCGATCGCGCCGGATCGTCGGGGCGCACGATCCGGCGCACGGTATTACGCGATAGCTCGAGCACACGGCTGATCTCGCGCAGGCTCTTGCCTTGGGCTTGCAGGGTTCGGACGGCATCGCGAATCTGGCTCGGCGTCATGGTCAAGGCTCCTCGCAAGCTCGGAGTGCAGCGCATCGAGGGCGGCGCGCAGGTGAGCGAGCGCGCCGAGAAGGGATTCGGGAAGCACTTCGCGGGACAGGCTCGGCAGCCGGCTACGCAGCCGCCTGATCAGCGCCAAGAGTTGCCGGACATCGGCCGCGCACTGGCCGTGCGGCCCGGCGCGAAGGCGCGTATCGGCGAGCTCTTCTTCCTGCGCGCGCAGGCTCTGAATGAACAGGCGCGGCTGGGCCACCATGCGCTCGCGGGCGGCACTCGGGCTCGTCAGGTAATGCCGGAACCAGACCTGCAGCTCTCGGGTGGACAGCGGCGTCGCCGCCAGCGCAGCGAGCAGCTGCGTCGCCTGCGCGGTGTTGGCGCGCGCCAACGGGGCCAGAACCCGTGTCGCCGCCCAGGTCGAAACCGTGCCCTGGCGCACGGCCGCGAGCACGGCTTCGGGCACGCCGCAGACGAGCTCCAGACGCCGGCTGACCCAGCTCACGTCGCGGCCGCAGCGGCGCGCCACCTCGCGCTCCGAGAGCCCCTGGCCGCGCACGAGTTCCTGCAGCAGCAGAGCCTCTTCCAGCGCCGCGAAAGGTCGGCGGCCGGCTTGCGCGAGAATCGTCAACAGGGCCTGCGCGAGATCGCACGCCCAGGCTTCCACCCGCGCGGTGTCCCGTCCGAGCCGACGCAGGGCGAGCACACGCCGGTAGCCGTCGACCAGGATCAGGCGCTGGCTGTCGGCGTCGGGGACGGCGATGCACGCAATGAGTTGGCCGCTTTGCTCGATCGAGCGGGCGAGGGCCTCGATCGCGCGCGGCTCGAGCAGCCGCGCGTCGGCGAAGCGCAGATCGAGGCGGTGCAGATCGACTTCAGGCATCTGGGGGGCCGGGGTGTCCATGACCGAACCCTACCCAGCCGCGCTGCGAATGGCGATGACGTCCTCTCTTTGCAAGATCAGCCGGAGGGTGCGTAAGGGCTTGAAACCGCAGTGATTCGAACCATCCACGCGTCCATCTTTGCAAGATCGTCACGCGTGGCCGGGCTCAGCCGGTAAATCCCTGAGGGCACGGGCGTTTCACGCGTCCACACGTTCATCTTTGCAAGAACGCGTGCCGCCCGCCTCGCGTCGCGCGCCTGCTGCTGGCGGCGGTTACGGTCGCTGTACGCCGGATGCGAACGCCGGTACTCGCGCCAGTAATCGGGATGCTGTGCGGCCCACGCCGCCTGCGCCCGCGCCTGATTCTCTCGGTACTCGGGATCGCTCTGCCGCCGCGCCAGTTGCCAGCGACGTCGCCGTTCCCGCTGGCACGCCGCCGACGCGCAGTAACTTTGCCGGGGGGTTTGCGGCCGGGGATGGAATAACTTGCCGCAGCCAGCGCACTGTTTGCTCTGCATGGACGGACCTCTGCCGAGGGAACCCTCCAGAGAGCGTCCGACAGGCGGGCCAAATAGATCAATCGGCCGCCGTCACGGCGGCGACCCTACCTCAGATTGCTGGGTCAATTACTTGAGCGGAAGCCGGGTCAATTCTGGTGAGCGCTGAGGCACTCGACGCGGTCGCTCACGGGCGGCAGCCCGGCCATCTTCGCGTCAAGTCCCGGCGCGCAGGATACCGATAGAGCTTCTCGTGCACATCCTCGGCACCCCGCAAGCGAAATTACTTGCGTGATTCGGAGAGCAGGCGCTATCTCCGCACGAAAACTGTCTGCGATTGCAACGCCATAAACCGACCGGCTATGCCGCTTCGCTGGCCAGTCGCTCGACCAGGAAGTTGATGAACGTCCTGACCCGGGTAGGCAGATTCTTCTTGCTCGGGTAGTAGGCGTAGAGATCCGCGCTCGGCAGCGTGAACTCGGGAAGAAGTCGCCGCAGCCGGCCGCTTTCCAGGTGCTTGATCACATCCCACTCTGAACGAATGACGATGCCCTGACCGTCCAGCGCCCAGCCCTGGACGATGTCGCCATCGTTACTGGACAGGGTGCCATGGACCTTGACGATCTCGGTGCGCCCGTCGACGAGGAAGCGCCACACGCCGTACGCATCGTCGTTCTGCCGATGGACGATGCAGCGGTGCCGGGTCAGATCGTCCAGCTTCCTCGGCGTGCCGTGTTTTTCCAGGTAGGCGGACGAGGCGCAGAGAAAGCGCCGATTCGACATGATCCGGCGCGCATTGATCCGGTTGTCCGGCAACTCGCCAAACCGCACCGCGAGGTCGAAGCCCTTCTCGATCAGATCGATCGGACGATCCGTGACCTCCAGTTGCACCTCGACCTCGGGATGCCGGGCGGTGAAGGTCGAGACGAGCGGCGCGATCACGGTCCGGCCAAATCCGAGCGGCGCATTGACGCGCAGGCGTCCGCGCGGCGCGTGGCCGTTCCCCGAGACGATTTCATCCAGCTCCCGCAGTTCGTCGATCAGGCGGCTCGCATGCTGGAGGTAGATCTCCCCCTCGGGCGTCAGGCTGATCTTGCGCGTGCTGCGATTGAGCAGTCGCGCACCGATGCGCTTTTCCATCGCCGCCAAGCGCATCGTGGCGGCCGGGGGCGTGATGTCGAGCGCCCGCGCGGCCGCCGAAAGGCTGCCCAGCCGGTTCAGCAGCACGAAGAACTCGAGCTCGGAGAAGCTTGCAGTCTTAAGCATTGTTTAATAGTGATGTCACTTCACGCTGAAACATGAGGGAAGCGCTTATAACTATCCTAGCGTCACTGGAGCTGACTTACCAGCTTCGAGCCCTCAAGGAGACGCAGATGAAAATAGTGGAAATTCGCGAGAAGACCGTTCCGATCAGCTCCCCGATCCGCAACGCCTACATCGATTTCAGCAAGATGACGCTCAGCCTGGTGGCCGTCGTCACCGACGTGATCCGCGACGGCAAACCGGTCATCGGCTATGGCTTCAACTCCAACGGCCGTTATGGCCAGGGCACCCTGATGCGCGAGCGTTTCATTCCACGCATCCTGGAGGCCGACCCGGAAAGCCTGGTCGATGCCACCGGCAACAATCTGGACCCGCACAAGATCTGGAACTGCATGTTCACCAACGAAAAGCCGGGTGGCCATGGTGAGCGCTCGGTGGCAATCGGCACCATCGACATGGCGGTCTGGGACGCGGTGGCCAAGATCGAAGGCAAATCGCTCTTCCAGTTGCTGGCCGATCGATATGGCGACGGCAAGGCGAATCGCAAGATCTTCGTGTATGCCGCCGGCGGCTATTACTACCCCGGTCAGGATCACGGGAAGCTGAAGGACGAGATGCGCAGCTACATCGACCGCGGCTACACGGTCGTCAAGAAGAAGATCGGCGGCGCATCGCTGAATGACGACCTGCGCCGGATCGACGCGATCCTGAGCGTGCTGCAGGACGGCCAGAAGCTGGCGGTGGATGCCAACGGGCGCTTCGATCTGGATACCGCGATCCAGTACGCCAAGGCGCTCTCGCAATACGACCTGTTCTGGTACGAAGAGCCGGGCGACCCGCTGGACTTCGAACTGCAGGCCACGCTGCGTAACTACTACGACAAGCCGATGGCAACCGGCGAAGACCTGTTCTCGATGCAGGATGCGCGCAACCTGATCCGCTACGGCGGCATGCGCCCCGATCGCGACTGGCTGCAGTTCGACTGCGCATTGAGTTATGGACTGGTCGAGTACCTGCGCACCCTGGACATGCTCAAGCAACATGGTTGGTCGGCCAGTCGCTGCATTCCGCACGGTGGCCACCAGATGTCGCTCAACATCGCGGCCGGCCTCGGCCTGGGCGGCAACGAGTCCTACCCCGACCTGTTCCAGCCCTACGGCGGCTTCCCCGATGGGGTCAAGGTGGAGAACGGCTACGTCACCCTGCCCGAGCTGCCCGGCATCGGCTTCGAGGGCAAGTCCGACCTGATCTGCGAGATGCGCAAGCTCGCGGAGTAGGGGCTGAATCCACACCGTCGTCCAAGGGCGACGGTGTGGGAGCGAATGGCCGGTCTGAAAAAGCTCGAGCGGCGGGTCTGGGTTGTCTGCCGAAGTTGGACACACCAACGCTATTGCGGCATTCCGCCACAAAAAACCTGATCCACTGGCATGCACCGTCCGTGCTACGGTGCGACTTTCCGCACGAAGCAAATCAATGCGCCCGCAGGCCCCTTCCCTTCCCCCCGCCGACAGCCGCGGCACTCGCGCCGCGCTGCTCTTCGCCTTGACGGCCGAGCGTCTGTCGGTCTTCTATGAGCACGGGCAGTGGCCCACCGCGGCGCAGGGCGCGAGTCTCATCGCGGAGTGGCTCGGGCGAAGCGGGCGCAGTCTGCCGCTGGCCGATCGCCGCTTCCTGTCCGAGCTCAGTGATGAGCTGGCCCGCCAGCTTGCTGGGTCGCTGTCGCGCGAGGCGGGGCTACAGACGGCGCACGAGATGATGGAAGCCCTCGACCCCAACTACGATTCAGACCTCGCCCGCGCACTGATGGCCGAATGCACGAAGCTGCTCGACGGGACCTGATTCCTTGTCGCTTACCGCAGCGCGCCGAGATCCGCATCGGCCGGCCCCACGCCCTACTCGCCCCCCCGGATCGCCTCTGGCAAGGACGAGGCGGCAATGTCGAAGCGCAGAGGCATCGCATTCAACAGTTTGTTCACGTTCTGTCCGCCCGCACCCTGCGCCCATATCGCGGTGATCCCGACTTCGTCGGGCGGGATCACGAATGCGGATCGCCTCGGGCTATGCCTTGTCCAGATCGGGGAACAACACCTCGGTGTAGCCGAAGCGACTGAAGTCACGCACCTGCATCGGGTAAAGCACTCCCGCCAGGTGGTCGCACTCGTGCTGCACCACCCGGGCGTGAAAACCTTCGACAATGCGATTGATCGTCTGCCCCTGCGGACCGACGCCCTGATAGCGGATGCGGCTGTGGCGCGGAACGATGCCGCGCAGTCCGGGAACCGACAGGCACCCTTCCCAGCCCTCCTCGACAAGTTCGCCGAGCGGGGTAATCACCGGATTCAGCAAGACCGTCTGCGGTACCGGTGGAGCGTCCGGGTAGCGTTCGCTGCGCTCGAAACCGAATATCACCACCTGCAGCCCGACGCCGATCTGTGGCGCGGCAAGCCCCACGCCACCATGTGCGGCCATCGTGTCGAACATGTCGACGACGAGCGCGGCGAGCGCTGTCGTGCCGAAGGCGTCGACCGGCTCAGCGGGCTGGAGCAGGCGCGGGTCGCCCATGCGAAGAAGTGTGCGGATCGTCATGGATTCGGTCTTTGGAAATAATGACGACAACGATCGGATCAGGCCGGCAGCGCCGTCGGCACGATCCTCAGCGGCACGGTGACCGGCCCGTCGTTGACCAGATGAACTTGCATGTCGGCACCGAACTGACCGCTCTCGACCTCGGGGTGCATGTCGCGGGCACGCCGCACGAACGCCTCGTACAGGCGCAGTCCGTCGGCGGGCGCGGCGGCTCCGCTGAAACTGGGCCGATTGCCGCCCGAGGTGTCAGCGGCCAGCGTGAATTGACTCACGATCAACAGCCCCCCGTCCACATCCTGCACCGACCGGTTCATGCGTCCCTGAGCATCTGAGAAGATGCGCAGCTTGAGTATTTTGGCGAGCAGACGCTCGCCTTCGGCTTCGGTGTCGCCGCGCTCGGCACACAAGAACACCAGCAGCCCGTGGCCGATTCGACCTGCGACTTCGCCCTCGATGACGACGCGCGCCTCGCAGACCCGTTGTACCAGTGCCAGCATCGTATCAGCCTTCCCGAGGGCGACCGCCCGAGTCGCCGCGCCCCCAATCGACGTTCACGGTTTTGCTCGCATCATAATCTCGCACTCGGTCGCCCTCGCCCGCCAAAGCACGTTTCAAACATGCCTTCGCAACCCATTGATTCGTATAGGGCGCGTGCGAAACCGCCTTTCGCACAAACAGAGAGTAGAGAGCCCTCTCTGCCTCATTTTTGTGCAATTTATGACAAATGCAGGGTTTCAGACGCGACCGCACCTTTCGCACGCATCGCTGGAACCCGCGCCAGTGCTGGCGTTACGGGCAGATAAGACAAAGCCCGGAGCGAGTCCGGGCTTTGAGGGTATTGGTGGTGCTGAGTTGACTACCGAACTACCCGCTCTTGGGGCTCAAGGGTAATGCTGCGCACTCAACCGTGAAGCCACCGGTCTCATTGAATCTACGGCAGGGGAAAGCCCTACTGTGCCCCTCCGGCCTGCGCCTGCTCGACAATGAGACTGAGCCCCCTCAACTCTCCTTCCTCAGTCTCCGCTCTGACTCGAAGTCTGCAAGGGCCGCCAATCTGGAACGGCGACATCACCACATGCGCCCCAAGTGCGAGCACAGAATCATGGTGGTTCTGATTTTCGTCTACCGCCGACTCCACCGTTTCGGCTAGCTGCTTCTCGTCAAAAACTGCTTCAAACAGAAGCTCATCGTCCTTTAGCACCCGCAGTGTGAGCCTCTCAAACGGCTGCGCAGCAGGCGTCACGGCATTTACCGCCACGCATAACTTGGGCAGCGTAACTGGGAATGCCGGAACGATTAAGCGCGCAGAGTAAACACCTATGAATGATACTTTGCCCCCCAACTCGTGCCGGATGTCATCACAAAAAATGGTCTGGATGTGACGCTGCATCACTCGGCCTTCTTGGCTGCTAACTCTTCCTGCCTACGAAGAGCTGTATCTAGCGTGTTCATATCTACCCCGAGAGCCTTCGACAGACGCCGACACGTGTCAATGGTTACGTTCTCAGTCCCGCGCTCGATGCGTGCAACGTGCGGCTGGCTCGTCCCAAGTTCGTCCGCCAACTGAGACTGCGACCATCCTTTACGCAAACGTAACGCCCGAACGGTAATGCTCTCCTCCCCATGAAACGAATCCGCGAACCACGCACGTGCCTGCTCAAGAGCGGCGCGGCGCTTCTCGTCCTTGCTCCACTTGTTAACGAGGTCCCCAACTGACTTATGGCGTGGGGGAGCATCAATCCTGGTCGAGGTGTAATCCTCAAGCCGAAAAACCACGCAGGGCTGCGCGACTGTGGTCGCTTCAACAACGCCCACAGGACGGACAAACCCCTCAAAGGTTTTCGTAGGCAGCGAGGATACGTCGAGAGATTTTGTGGCCTGGATCATAGTCGAACTCCCTTGGCACAATGCCAAGCACATGATATTGACCCTTTCGAGGGAGGAAGGCATAGACGATGCGATACCTCATCCCCTTGTCTTCAAGATCCCATACTTTCAAGCGCCAAACATCTTTGCCTTTCTTCCACTGCTCGAGCCACTTGCTGACGTGGAAATCGGCCCCTCGATGTGCACCATAATCATGCTGCGACAACCTATCCAGAAGGTCTTCGTTCCCCTCAAGTTCTTCAAGGAACACTGTGAGCCGAGCCGCGGCCTCCGGCTCCTGATCCCAGAGGTCTTCCAGATCGTCTTCAGCATCATCATGGACAAACAGGCGTAGCATTATATCGACCTAGGTATATCGTAGCAAGTTCATCGGTACCGCTGCAAGATGAGATTCGGTTGTGGACCGGCGTGCATGGCGAAATCGGTCAGTAGTACTGTCGGATGTAGCTGTACGCCTTCTCGAACAACTCCTCATCCGCGTGAAGCTTGTACTTGAACAGCGCTTTCCGCAGTGCCTTCTTCACCTCACGCTCACCCGCCAGGGTCCCCTGCCACCCGGGGAATCGGACCAACCTCACGATCTCATCAATGTCCGCCACCACGCGTTCGACCATGATCGGCGTCTCGGCCGTCTTGACCTCGTTGAACAGCTCGGTCAGCGCCGCCTTGCCGCGATCCTCGTCTTCTTCGGGCGGGACCTCCTTCTCGGCTTGAAGGGTCTCTTTGGCGATCTCCAGCAGCTGCTTCAGAAACTCGACGCTGTTGATCTGTCCGGATTCGAAGCGGTCTTTCAGCGCATCGAGCCGTTCCGACAGCTTCTTGAACTTGGGATTGCCACCGTGCCCGCGTAGCCGGCGCTTGAGCTTGATTTCGATCTCCTTGGCCTTCTTCGGATCAGGGTTCGAGAGCACAGCCTCAAGCAAGTCGGCATCCAGCACCAGGGTGTCGAGGTCATCTCGCACCGCATCCACATGCACGTTCTGATGAATTAGCTCGATGGTCTTGGCGCCCAGCGAATGCCAGATCAGCTTGCCGTGCCCGCTGGAAGGCTGCACCGACTGGTACACCTGCGACAGCCACTTGTAATCCTTCTCGAAGGGCCCCAGCACCGTATCGGGTGACAGCGCTTCCCAGATCTTGTTGAGTACGCTGAACTCGGCGGCGAAGTTGTCGCGCACGTCGTTGTTCGGAAGGCACTCCTGCGCAGCCATCAGCCCTTCGTAACCTTGCTGGTCGCGGTCGATGCCGGGGAAGAATGCGAGGCATTTCTGCATCGCTTCGGGCAGTTTGTCCTTCAGCTCCTGGATGTTGCTGACCACCTGCTTGACGCTCTGGTCGTCGAATTCCAGCGCCGCCGCCACGTCATCAAAGATGCCGAGGTAATCGACGATCAAGCCGTGGGTCTTCTGCTCGGAGTATGTGCGGTTCACCCGGCAGATGGCCTGCAGCAGCGTGTGGTCGCGCAGCGGCTTGTCCAGATACATCGCCTGCAGGATGGGTGCGTCGAAGCCGGTCAGCAGCTTGGCCGTTACGATGATCAGCTTCAGCGGGTCGGCCGGGTCGCGGAAGCGATCCAGCAGGCGCTCCTCTTCATCGCGGCTGCGGTCGTAGGGCGCGTACTCCGGGTGTTCTTTCTTGTCGGCAGCTTGCACCGACATCACGATGTCGGTGGCCTCGGGTGGCAGCAGCTTGTCCAGCTCGGCCTTGAAGAGCAGGCATGACTCCCGGTCGAAGGTGACGATCTGCCCCTTGAAGCCGTTGGGTTCCACCTTGGTCTGGAAGTGCTCGACAATGTCCTCGCAGATCTTGCGGATGCGCTCGGGTGTTTTGACCAGCACTGCCATCTTCGCGGCGGTCTTGGCGAGGTTGTCCTTGTCCAGATCCGACAGGCCGCCGGTCAGATCCTTGTAGGCAGCATCCAGTGCGGCCTTGTCGATGTGCAGGTCGATCAGGCGGGGCTCGAAATGCAGCTTCAGTGTCGCGCCGTCGCGGATGGACTCCTCGAAGCCGTAGCGGCTCATGTAGCCCTTCTCGTCCTCGTCGGCACCAAAGGCATAGAAGGTGTTGCGGTCGGCGCGGTTGATCGGCGTGCCGGTCAGGCCGAACAGAAACGCATTGGGCAGGGCCTCGCGCATCTTGCGGCCCAGATCACCTTCCTGCGTGCGGTGGGCTTCGTCCACCAGGGCGATGATGTTGCTGCGGTCGTTCAGACTGCCGGTGGCCTCGCCGAATTTGAAGATCGTGGTGATGATGATCTTGCGCACATCCTGCGCCAGCAACTGCTGCAGTTTCTCGCGAGTGTCAGCCTTCTCCAGGTTGGGGATGTCGGCCCCAGTGAAGGTGCCCGTGATCTGGGTATCCAAATCAATCCGGTCCACCACGATCAGCACGGTGGGGTTCTTCAGGCCGGCATGCATGCGCAGCTTCTGCGCGGCAAAGACCATCAGCAGTGATTTGCCCGAGCCCTGGAAGTGCCAGATCAGTCCCTTCCTGGGGTAGCCCGCGAGTACCCGCTCCACGATCTTGTTGGCCGCCTCGTATTGCTGATAGCGGCAGATGATCTTGATGCGGCGCTTCTTCTTGTCCGTGGCAAAAAGCGTGAAGCTGCCGAGGATGTCGAGCACCACATGCGGGCGCAACATGCTCTCGGCCGACAGCTTGAGGGATTTCAGTGGGTGGTGCTGCGCATCGGCACCGTCCAGATGCCACGGGCCCCAGTCCTTGACCGGCAGGCCGATCGACCCGTAGTGGTAGGTCTTGCCCTCGGTGGCCACCGAGAACACGTTGCAGACGAAGAGCTCCGGTACGAACTTCTCGTAGTCATCGTGCACCTGCACCGCGCCATCGACCCAGCTGATGCACTTCTTGACCGGCGTCTTGGCCTCGATCAACACCAGCGGCAGTCCGTTGACCAGCAACACCAGATCGGCACGACGCTCGGTGGGGCCCGCGCGGTAGATGAACTGCTGGGTAACGACGTACTGGTTCTGTTTCAGGTCGTCCAGGTCGATCAGCCGTACCGGCACATGCTCGTTGTTCTGGCCAAAGGGCATGGAGCGCTCGCCGCGCATCCAGGCGGTCATCTCCTCGTTGGCGCGGATCAGGCCATCCGAGCGCACTGACAGCACAATGGCGCGCAGCTTGTAGAGCACTTCATCGGCGCGGTCGGGCTGGGCGGCGATCTCCGGGTTCAGGCGGACAAGTGTATCGCGCAACCACGACTCGACCAGGACCTCCTGAATCTGGCGCGGGACTTCAGCGGGGGCCGCGTAGCGCCAGCCGACGCCCTTGGGGCTCGGACCGTAGCTGGGCAGGGGCTCCTGTACCGCGTTTGGTGGGGTCGCCTTGATCGGGCCTGCAAGTAGGTCGCGGACGAAGGCTTCGACAGTGTTGGATTCGTTAAACGTCATTTGCGCCCCCTGCAACCATGTGGCCGACCACCTGCATCACAAGGGAGCGCGTGTGAATTAGTCGTGTCTCCAACATGCTTTCGCCAGTTTCTATGTCCTGAAACTCCTCTACTGCGGCGGTCTGTTCTGACAGGGGCGGCACCGGGATCTCGATCTTGTGCACTACTTCTTGGGTGATGAGCGGCAAGTATTCGCCCAGTTTGCTCCGGTTGAGATTTGCGGCGCGCAAACAGAGTGCCAGGAATGTTGGATGGATGTCAGTGCTTATCCTCGACGGATAGAGGGCGTTGTCAGTTATCCAGCATGGGCCTGTCGTCATCGACGTGACGCCGCAAAATTGCCCAACGCGACCAATGACGACAGTTGGCTTCGACGTGCCATCCAGATAGGCGTCGGTGTATCCAGAAATCCCGTTGCCGCCATAAACCGGAATGGGACTCGACTTTGACGGATGCTTGGGCAGGTCGGAGACACGGATAGCTTTGCCGCTCGTGAATTTGGCGAGATGTCCAACCTTTTGTCTTGGGACGCCGTCCATTACGAGCAGTCGCGTTTCCATAGAACGCCGCAGGGCCAAGAGCGCGTCTGTGGCTGCTCGGAGTTCGTCGACAGTGCTCAGGCCTGTGGTGAGAAGAGCCAAGGCCCGACGCTGCTCCTGCACTGGCGGCAGCACAAATTCGAACCGCGCTAAATCAGAGAAGTTGATGTAGGGGTTGACCGAACCCTTCGAGTTCTTGACCGAGAATGCATTGAATTCGTCGGTCTGCATCAAGAACGGCAGAAGTTCGGGCAGAAGTTCACCGGGGTTCTTCGGCTCCAGCACGAAAGTCGTATTGGCGCAGATGCCTTCAAAGTCAGCCACCGCCACCTTACGCAGATAAGTTCGGCGCGAGCCATAGAGGACTTGTCCTGGCTTGAACCGGATGTGGAAGGCTGGCCCCAGGTAGCCCGAGCCAATCTCGCCCCAGCGGCGGAGTCGAAGATCATCAGTGTCCATATGGTCACCAGCGATGTAGCGCTCCAGCCCGGAGGTCTCGGGATCGGCCTTCTCTTTGCATTGCCGCACCACCTCGCCGAATTTCACAAGGCGCCAGCCGGGTTTCAGGCTCTTGTTCTTCTTGTCAGACACGCTCGATGTCCTCCGTCTTTAGACCGTCCAGCGTTTCCACGAGCGCATCCATCTGTTGCCAAAAGGCGCGGCGGTCGTTCTGCCACTGCCCCCAAGAGGAGCGCAGCGATACCGCATCGCCATTGCTGTCGGTAGCGATGGCTGAGGAAATGCGCTTCACGTACAGCGGGATCGAAAGGTTGCCCGCGTTTGCGCCGATCTCGGCCCGGGTGGCGACCTTGGCGAAACCGGGCACATCCGCAAAGGTCTTGTAGGCGGCCAGGATGCGCTGCTGGTGGGCGGGCGTGAGGAAGCTCTGGGCACGCTCGCGGGTGACCTCGTTCACCGCGTCGATGAAGATCACCTTGCCCTTGCGTGCAGCGGTCTTCTTGCGGTTACAGATGACGATGCACGACTCCATCGGAGAGTTGTAGAACAGGTTGGGGCCCAAGCCGATGACGGCCTCGACCCAATCCTGCTCAATCATCTTGGCCCGCATCGCTTGTTCCTCGTTGCGGAACAACACGCCATGCGGCCAAAGAACGGCGCAGCGCCCTTTGGCTGTGAGGCTGGTCAGGATGTGCTGCTGGAACGCATAGTCGGCGCGGCCCTGCGGCGGCGTTCCCAGGGAATTGCGGCCCCACTTGTCGCTGCTCCAAGCCTCGCGGTTCCACTGCTTGATGGAGTACGGCGGGTTGGCCAGGATCACATCGAACTGGCGCAGGCGGTCGCCCTCGATGTGCTTGGGGTCGGCCAGGGTATCGCCGCGGATGATCTCGAAGTCCTCCACGCCGTGCAGGAACAGGTTCATGCGGGCGATGGACGAGGTGATGAGGTTGCGCTCCTGCCCGTAGAGCTTGAGCGTGCGGTACTCGCCGCCCGAGCGCTTCACTTCGTCCAACGCCGAGATCAGCATGCCGCCGGTACCGCACGTGGGGTCGTAGATCGACTCGCCGGCCTGCGGCGCCAGAAGCTGCGTCATCAGGTGGACGACGGTGCGGTTCGTGTAGAACTCGGCCGCCGTGTGGCCGGAGTCGTCGGCGAACTTCTTGATCAGGTACTCGTAGGCGTTGCCGAGTTCGTCCTCGGGCACGTTGGCCACCGACAGCGTCTGGGTCGAGAAGTGCTCGATCAGGTTCTTCAGCGTTTCGTCGGGCAAGCGCTCGCGGTTGGTCCAGGGAGCATCACCGAAGATGCCGTCTAGCAGATCGGGATTGGCGGTCTCGATGGCGCGCATGGCCTTCTGAATGGCAGCGCCGACATTCTTCGGGGTCTGCCGCACGTCATTCCAGTGCGCACCTTCGGGGATCTGGAAGCGGTGGTTTTCGGCGAACTGCGCGTAGGAGAGGTCACCGTCCGAGTTGGCCAGCGCCGCCTGATATTCCTCGTCCCAGACATCGGACACGCGCTTGTAGAACAGCAGCGGGAAGATGAACTGTTTGTAGTCGCCCGCGTCGATGAGGCCGCGCAGAAGCACGGCGGCACCCCACAGGTAGCTTTCCAGTTCTTGCTGGCTGATGCGTTTGCTTGGATGACTCATTGCAGCCATCCCCCTTCCGTCATGACCTTCGCGAGCCGCTCTTCGGCCTCACGGCAACGCGTCAGTGCATCCTTGAATGCCGCGATGGCGTCAGGTAGCGGTGGAATGTCTTCTTGCAGCGGTGGCAGGACGTAGCGCGAAATGTTGAGCGTCCAGTCCTCGGCCTTGATCTCGTCGAGGCTGACCACCCGGGCCGCGTCCTGCACATCGGCAAAGTCCCGATACCAGCCGAGAATCTCAGCGGCGTGCTCCGGCTCCAGATAGTTCTGTGCGCGGCCGCGGCGGAACAGGCGTGATGCATCGGCGATCAGGACCTTCTTCGTGTACTTGGCCGGTTTGCGCTTGCGCAGGACCAGGATGCACGCGGCGAGTCCGGTTCCGTAAAACAGGTTGGGTGCGAGTCCGATCACTGCCTCGATGAGATCCATCTCCAACAGTTTCTGGCGGATGCTGCCCTCGACACCCTTGCGGAACAGGGCGCCCTGGGGCAGCACCACGGCCATCCGTCCACTCACGTCTGCCATCGACTTGACCATGTGCTGCACCCAAGCGAAGTCCCCGCTCGACGAGGGCGGCAGCCCGGCAAAGTTGCGGCCGAATGGATCGTTCAACCACAGGTCCTCGCCCCATTTTTCTAACGAGAACGGCGGATTGGCGATCACGCAGTCGAAGGAGGCCAGCTGGTCGCCCTCGAAGAAGGCTGGATTGCGCAGGGTGTCGCCGCGAACCACCTGAAAATCCTCGATGCCGTGGAGGAACAGGTTCATGCGGGCGATGGACGATGTGGTGAGGTTCTTTTCCTGCCCGTACAGTTTGCCCCACAGCCGCTTCACGTCGCCGTGCTGTTCCTTCACGTGCTGGACGGCGGCGAGCAGCATGCCGCCGGTACCGCAAGCTGGGTCGTAGATGGTCTCGGCTTCCTTGGGGTCGAGCATGTCGATCATCAGCCGCACCACACTGCGCGGGGTATAGAACTCGCCGGCTTTCTTGTTGGTGGCGTCGGCGAACTTCTTGATCAGGTACTCGTAGGCATCCCCGAGCAGGTCCGACGTGATGTTCTTGTTGCCGAACGGCAACTTGGAGAAGTGCTCGATCAGGTCCTTGAGCAAGGCATCCGACAGCCGCTCCTTGTTCGACCACTGGGCATCGCCGAACACGCCGTACAGGGTGTCCGGGTTGGCTTTCTCGATCTCGCGCATGGCGTGCTGGAGTGCGGCACCGACGTTCGCCGCCTTGGACCGTACATCGTTCCAGTGGCAGTCCTCCGGGATCTGGAAACGGTGCGATTCGGGAAACCAGGCGAGTTGCTCGTCACCAATGTCATCGACGATCTCCTGGTATTCCTCGTCCCATACGTCGCAGATGCGCTTGAAGAACAGCAGCGGGAAGATGTAGGTCTTGAAGTCCGCGGCGTCTACGGGGCCGCGGAGGATGTTCGCCGACTCCCAGAGGTGGCTTTCAAGGTCGATGAGACAAATTGCCTGGTTCAAATCCCTACCCCAGTTGTTCTTCGCATGCGACCACAGAGCCCCGTCGACATGCATGGATCGTTCGGTATGCGGCCAATGGAGAGCTATCCGGTTCCAAGCAAACTGCTTTGGCCAGTAGCCCGAAAGGACAACATCCTGAGCGACTCCAAAGACGAGAAGCTCCTTCAGATTCGCCGTGCCTATTGTACCAATGCATCATAAGCACGGCGGAAGCGCGGCGCCGAGACGTGTGCGTTGACTCGCGAAAGAACTTGAAGTATGCGCTGACAGTTTGCCTAATCGCTCGAACAGCGCGTTCATGGTGTCGTCATCGATCACCCCGGAGCACACCATGAACATCCCCACCACCCGCAACGAGTCCTGGGGCTTTTTCGGCACTATCGGCGAGCACGCTGCCGCAGCCTGGCCACTTGCGATTGAGGCCATCGTCGCGGCAACCAGCACCAGTCCCGACGGCGCCCGCTCCTTCCTTGACAGTCGGCACGGCAGGCACTTTGCCGATACGGTGCTGAACGATCTGCACCAGGGAAGAGGTCTCAAGGACGCCATCGACGCTGCAACGAGACAGTGGATGGACTGGCACATCGACCGCGCCACCGCCCGCGACTACGAGATCCCCGAGGGCCTGCCGTATCTGGTCGGCTTCGTCATCCACTGCGAGATCAACATGCAGGACGCGGGCTGACGCGCACCCCGATGACGACCTGCGCGCACCGCACGTGCCTGCCGTGAACCTTCGGCAAATTTGCCGAAGGTTGCTCTCGCTGAACGCCGGCGATGCCGTCGCGCTTGGCTTATCCATCGGGTAGCGCGTTCATGGTGCCTGCAACATCCATCACCCGGAGCAACGACATGGACACGATCAAACTCACCGCCGCCCAGCAGTTCCTCCTCACCCGCGCCGCCGACCTCCACGGAGGCAAGGTGGCCGAGTTTCCCACCGGCGTGCGCGGCGGCGCGCGCAACAAGATGCTGCAAGCGCTGCTCGCCCGCGAACTGGTACGCGCCGACGGCGAGGACTGGCTGATGACCACCGCAGGGTACGCGGCGATCGACCGGGAAGCCCCCGCAGCGCAAGCACCGGCGCCCACCGCCGCGCGCCGCACCCGCCAGCACACCAAGCAAGCCGTCGTCATCGAGATGCTGCGCCGGCCCGAGGGCGCGACCACTGCGCAGATCTGCGCATCGACGGGCTGGCTCGCTCACACAGTGCGCGGCGCGCTCTCCGGCACCCTGCGCAAGAAGCTCAGGCTCGCGATCATCTCCGAGAAGGGCGCCGACGGCGAGCGCGCGTACCGAATCGTCTGACGGATGCCAGGGGTCTGCGCTCCAGCGCAGACTGCGTCCCAAGGGGTGTGAATTCAATTCCGCCCCTTTCTCCCCGTCCCCGATCGTCCGCAGGTACGCCGCGCAATGTGGCGTCACGCCTCGTGATGCCACGACCTCCCTGACCGCACCCGTCATCGGCGGGTTTTCCGCGCTCGGGGCCGCCAACCGCAAACCCCTGCAAACCTCAATTTGCACCCGGTCGGTAGCGAGATGCTGCGCGCGCGCCCCCCGTATCGCTTTCTCGCCAGGAAGGACCCGTCGCGACCGGCGTGTATCTCTCTTTGCCGCCCAGACAGTGGAGATCAACCATCACGACCATCACCATCGTCACACCGTACGCCGGCCCTCGGCGACGGTAGTGGCGGTCGTTTCTCGCCGACAGTGCCACCAAGGCGACCCCGATCACGCGTCGCGGCGAGCCGAATGCGCCCAACGTCCGAACTGGAGAGTAACAGCGAGTACTCAAGGGCATGTTTTCGTACTCATGAGGCATAGATAGGGTTAAAGAGCCAAGGAGGGTAACAGTTCGTACTAGATAGATATCATGCTGATTCAGCGTACCTTTTTACCAATTCGCATCAGGCACAATGTCACTCCATGAGCATCACCGAATGACCTTTGATCCTCAACTGGACAGGGCCAGCGGTGATGGAACAGACCACGGAGGACATCGATGCATCTCACCCCGCAACAGCTCGCGGCGCGCTGGCAGATCAGCGAGAAGACCCTCGAGCGCTGGCGCCGCCGGGGTACCGGACCGGGCTTCCTGCGCGTGGTCGGCCGTGTGCTGTATCCGCTCGACCAAGTCGAAGCGTGCGAAGCCCAGGGCCTCGCCGCCCCGACGCGCCGGGAGGCCCGCCCGTGAGCCGCGCCGCCTCCCTTGCACGCCATCGGACGCGGCATTTCAAGCGCGAAGTGCAACGCGCCCTCGCCACCGGCGGGATGCCGCAGTTCCTGGATGCGCTCTTTGGCGCCGGCACCTGGTCCTTCGACCCCATCGAGAACCTGTGGATCGTGCCCGACCGCAACCATCCGGGCCCCGGACGCGAGTACTACTGCATCGGCATCACCGGCGACTGGTTCAAGGCGCGGCTCTCCGATGAGGAGTGCGCATGACCGCCCGGAGCGCACAGCCGATCCGCTTTACCGTCTTTCACGCGCAGCGACCGCGCCGGCTGTCGAAGGCCTTTCGCCTCGACGCGGACGGCACGCTCGCGCGTGAATCGGGCGGCGTGCTGGTGAGCGGGCAAGCGCAGCAGGTGGCGGTGACGAATCTCGCGGAGTTCGCCACGGTCCTGACCGCACTCACGCCCGCCCACGCCGCGGCCTTCGGCGTCGCCCGGTTCGCGGCCGTTCGCATCGTTCCCAAGCGCGAGCTCCCCCACCCGACGATCCCCGAGAACCCGGCCGAGCTGCCGATCGTCTCCCGCACCCGTGAGCACTTTGGCTGGCCTACCGGTCCGGGCCTGATGATGCTCGATTACGATCCGGCCGCCGGTTGCGAGGCTCTGTGTCCGCAAGCGTGGCGCGACATCCTGTACGCCGCGTGGCCGCAGCTGCGCGACGCCCCGCACCTGTGGCGCCCGTCGGCCTCGTCCTGCATCGAGAACACCGAGACCGGCGACGTCCTGCGCGCGATCACCGGCCAGCGCCTCTATATCGTCGTGGCCGACGCGCACGACATCGCGCGCGCCGGCCAAACGCTGGTCGATCGACTGTGGCTGGCCGGTCACGGCCGCTTCGACGTCTCGCGCTCGGGCGCCTTGCTCGAACGCACCGTCGTCGATGCCGCCGTGTGGCAGCCCGAGCGGCTGGATTTCTGCGGCGGTGCGCAGTGCGAACCGCCCCTGGCGCAGCGCCAGCCCGCTCCGGTGATCTTTAACTGCGACGCACAGCCGATCGATACGGCCGCCACCCTTGCCGATCTCAGCGCGGCTGAGCGTGCCCAACTCGCGGCGCTGAAGAGCGCCCTTCAACAGGAGCCCGACCTTCAGAATGAAGTAAACCTGGCCCACGCCGGCTGGGTCGAGGAGCGTCTGACGAACTGGCAGAGCCGCCACCCGGAAGCCGATGCCGAGATCGGTCGCAAGCTCCTGCTGCGCGCGGTGCGCGACAAGCGCCTGATGGGCGACTTCGAGCTGGTGCTCGATGACGGCGAGCGGGTCAGCGTCGGTGCGATGCTCGATGCGCCGGAGCGCTACCACAACCGCCGCTGTGCCGATCCGCTGGAGCCCGACTATCAGCGCGATGCACGCATCGCGTGGATCAACCTGCGCAATGCCGGCCGCCCCTATATCTATAGCCACGCGCACGGCGGCACGCGCTACACGCTGCACCGGCCGGCGCGCACGCTGCGTCTGATCGGCGGCGAGTTGCACCGGCTGGTGCGCAGCGTCCTCGATCTGATGCGGCTCGACGGCACCGTGTTCGACCGCGGCGGCGAGCTCGTGCATGTGAGCCCGCGCGGCATGGTCTATCCGGTCAGCGCCGAATGGCTGACGGTGCACCTGAGCGCGCTGATCAACTTCGAGCGGCTGAGCCAGCGATCCCACAGTTGGTACGCGGTCGACTGCCCGCTCGATCTGGCCAAGCGCGTGCTGGCGATGCGCGGCAGCTACGGGCTGCCCAAGCTGCGGGCGGTGCTGACCGCGCCGGTACTGACCCTCGACGCCCGCGTGCTCGATCGCGACGGTCACGACCCGCAAACCGGGCTGCTGCTGATTCTGAACGAGCCCGAGCAGGCCGCGATCCCGTTGCACCCGAGCGTCGAGCAACTGAGGGCGGCCATCGACGGGCTCTGGTATCCGTTCAAGGACTTTCCGTTCGTCGGCCCGATCGACCGCGGCGTGATGCTGGCGGCCCTGCTCACCGCGACACTGCGCGCGGTGCTGCCGACCGCGCCCGGGTTCCTCTTTACCGCACCGAGCGCTGGCAGTGGCAAGTCGCTGCTGGCGGTCTGCCTGTCGATTCTGGCCGGCGCCGATCCGGCTTCCCTGATGCCCCCCACCTTGGAGGAAGAAGAACTGCGCAAGCGGCTGCTGGCCGCGCTGCGCGAAGGCAAACCCGCGCTCATCTTCGACAACATCGCCGGCCAACTCGATAGCGCAGCGCTGTGCGCCTACCTGACCGCACGCGAGTACGGCGACCGCGTGCTGGGCGCCTCCGTGACAATCTCGGTGCCGGCAACGGGGCTCTTTCTGGCCACCGGCAACAACGTCGCGCTGGTCGGGGATCTGAACCGGCGCCTGCTCACCTGTCGCATCGATCCGCACAGCGACAAGCCCTACCGGCGCGCCTTCGCCCTCGATCCGGAACGCTACGTGCGCGAGCACCGCCAGGCGCTGGTGCGTCATGCGCTGGTGCTGGTATGCGGCTATCTCAGCACCGGCACGCCGGTCACACGCGATCGCACCGCGAGCTTCGAGGACTGGTCCGATCTCGTTCGCCAGACGGTGCTGTGGGTCGGGCGGCAGGGACTGCTCGATGTCGCCGATCCGTGCGACGCGATCGACTCCTCCTACGAGGAAGACCCGGAGACGCGCAAGCTCGGCAGCCTGCTGACGTGCTGGCACGCGCTCTTCGGCGACAAGCCGAAGTCGGTGGCTGAGGCGATCACGCTCGCCACCGACCCGGTGGTCAGCGGCCGCATCCCCGCGGATAGCGACCGGGGGCGGCTGCAGGACGTGCTGATGGAGATCGCCGGCGAGCACGGGCGCATCAACTCGCGACGCCTGGGACGCTGGATCGAACGCATGGCCGGGCGGATCTGCGAGGGGCTTCGCATCGAGCGCGGTGGACGCGCGCACGGCGTCTCGAAGTGGCAGGTGAAGCAGGCCGAAGGGGGGTTTGGTGCAGAAGGTGGGTTTGCCACTCCTTACGCGAGCGATTTGGCAGTTGCCAAGTATATAGAGCAAGGGGGAATAAACCCCCCAACTCCACCAAACCCCCCTTCCCAGCCCGCGGCGCCCGCCGCT
Organism: Aromatoleum bremense; assembly: GCF_017894365.1. Classification (NCBI taxonomy): domain Bacteria; kingdom Pseudomonadati; phylum Pseudomonadota; class Betaproteobacteria; order Rhodocyclales; family Rhodocyclaceae; genus Aromatoleum; species Aromatoleum bremense. The sequence goes on along the minus strand of NZ_CP059467.1, from coordinate 3,414,255 downwards.
CACTGCTCGGCACATCTGAGCGCATCGCTCGCGCGCGATCCGCTCGCCGGCGCCGCTCGCCCGCTTTCCGAACCCATCCCCAACGCCACGCCGCGCGGCGTAGAGCACGGCATTCGCTATGGAGAACATCGTGAGTAGTCGCACCACCGTCCGCACCTACGTCGAGCCCACCTGGGTTCGCACGCTTCGTGAGCCATCGGCGCCGCCTGCCCCGCGCACGCCCGCCGCTCACGCCCACCCCGCCAACGTGCTGATGCGCGCGATGCAGGCCTTGCTCGCGCGCAAGTACCCCACCCGCTGAGAGAAGGAGTCACCCGATGAAACTCAATCCGTTTCGCAAGAAGTCGTCCGGCTATTTCGCCGGGCTGCAGGCCGAGCTCGCCGAGGCCACTGCGCAGCTCGAAGCAACCGCAGCCGAGCTCGCTGCGGCGCGCGAGGACCACGCGGTGAAGCGCGACGCGAGCCGTGAGCTCGAAGCGCGCCACCCACAGCGCCTGCAGATGAGCCCGGCCGAGAAAGCCGCTCGGCTGGCTGCGAACACCGCCGAGCAACGCGTTCATGAACTGGAGCGCGCGCTGTGGAACTTGCAGCAGCGTCACAGCGGGCTGCGCCAGCGCATCGAGGCACCGCAGCAGCTCGCGAGCGCCCAAGCGACGATGACCGAGCTCGGCCGGCAACGCCACTCGCTCCAGGCCGAGCGCGACAAGGCGCAGGCGCTCATCGGCAAGATCGATGCGCGCGTGACCGAGCTCACGGCACAGATCAGCGCCGAGACCGAGGCGGCGAGCGCGTCGATGATCGAAGGCGACGGCGCGTTTGTGATGCCCGAGGCGCTACTGCGGCTGGACACGGAGCTGCGGGTCGCGCAGACCACCCGCACCGATCTGCAGGCGCGCGTCGAGTCGCTCGGCACCGAGCTGCAGGCGATTCCCGAGGCGCTGCGCGAAGCGCGCACCCGCTTCCTTCACGCCCGCGCGACGGTCGCCGAACTCGAGCTCCACGAGCAGCTGCCCACCCTCATCGAGCTCGTCGCCCGCGCCGCGGTAAGCCGGCACGAGTGCCACCTGTCGCACCCGGCCGATCGCTACGAGATCGAGATCGCCCGCGACGTCGTCGAGGCGACCCAGGCGCGGCTGGAAGCGGAGGTGCCGGCGATCTGACAGGACAGGGCCAACGGCGGCAGTCGTGGCATATCGCCGTCGGCCCTGTGCGTGCCGTTCTTCCCGGCACGCGTCTCCATGCGCCATGCCACGTAACGCCCGCCGGCGCGAACCGCGAAGCGCAGCGCGGAAAGCTGGCACCCCTCGACCTTTGGAGAGACCAGATGGAATTGAAGCGAGAACAGTTCGACCAGACCAACCCGTTCGCGCGCCAGGCGGCGCTCGTGCAGCTCGCGCGCCGCGCCACCGCCGCCGATCTGCGCCGCGTGCTGGAGGCGGTGCCGCCCCCCGAGCTTGACGTCGTCGTGAGCACGCCTGAGGCGGACGGCGGCGGCATTCACTTCACCGAGGTGCCGCCGATCCCGCTCGGCTCCGAGCGCCCGCCGCAGACGCTGCCGACGGTACTGCCGCGTCGACGCCGGCAAAAGCGCGAGGACGACCGCTTCGTGCGACTCGGCTGGGCGATCGCCGAGACGCGCGAGTACCTGCGCTACGCGGTGCAACTGCAACGTAGCCGCATCGCCCGCTGGCTCGGCCGGCGCCGCTGAACCGAGGAGGAAACGAGGATGCAAGACGCAGCCACGCATGATTGCGAATGGAAGACGATCGCGCCGACCGGCAACGACATGGAGCAGTGCGTGCGGCACTGGTTCGAGCGCGGCACAACCTTGGTGTGGCGGCCGATTTTCTCGCACGAGAACTTTCCGGCTGTCGATCCCGCCCTGCTCACCGAGGCGCAGGCCGCGAGCGGTCCGTGCTGGTTGATCACGCGTCCCGGGGACCTGCTGACGATTCCGCCTGGAATCACCGGCTGGATCATGCCCGTCGATGCCGACGACACCGATATCGCCTGCGGTCGGTGGGACGACGCGATCACGTTCATGGCGGTCAATGAGCGCACGACCGGCGCGCGTGTGACCTACCGGACGGATCGAGGCTGATCGCGCCGCGAGCCGCCACGAGAGCGCGTTGTGACTTGCCTTGTGCCGGCCACAGCGCGTTCATGGACACGTCTCCACCACCGAGAACGATGATGAAAGCATCTTCCTCTAGTCTGAGCGTCGCTGCGCAAGTGGCGGCGCTGCCCGAGCTGCCGATGCCCGCGCTGTGGACCTTGTGGGATCAGCACTTCCCCCGCCGGCCCAATCGGGTCAATCGCGGCTACCTCGAAGCGCGCCTGGCGTACCGCCTGCAGGAGCTCGCCTACGGCGGGCTGCCCGCCGAGGTCAAGGCGCATCTGGCCGACTGCGGCGAGCGGCACTCGAAGATCAAGACCGGACGCGGCCCGCAGGTGCGCTTGATGCCCGGTGCGGTGCTGGTGCGCGAGTGGGAGCAGCGCGAGTACCGGGTGGTCGTCACCGCGGATGGCCAGTACGCGCTCGACGGCAAATCCTACCGCAGCCTCTCGGCGGTGGCCCGTGCGATCACCGGCACGCATTGGTCCGGGCCGGCGTTCTTTGGGCTCAAGAAGACCGGAGGTGGGCGATGAGTGCGGTCGTCACAAAGAAGCGCTGTGCGGTGTACTGCCGGGTATCCACCGATGAGCGGCTCGATCAGTCGTTCAACTCGATCGACGCCCAGCGCGAGGCCGGCAAGGCGTATGTCGCAAGCCAGCGCTCGGAAGGCTGGTCGCTGGTGGCCGATGACTATCTCGACCCCGGCTTTTCGGGGGGCAACATGGAGCGGCCGGGCCTGCGGCGGCTGATGGCCGACATCGAGGCCGGTGGCATCGACATCGTGATCGTCTACAAAATCGACCGCCTCACGCGCAGCCTCACCGACTTCTCCCGGATGATCGAAGTCTTCGAGCGCCACAAGGTGTCCTTCGTGTCGGTGACGCAGCAGTTCAACACGACAACGTCGATGGGCCGCTTGATGTTGAACGTCCTGCTCTCGTTTGCACAGTTCGAGCGGGAGGTGACCGGCGAGCGCATCCGCGACAAGATCGCCGCCAGCAAGCGCAAGGGCATGTGGATGGGGGGCGTCGTGCCGCTGGGCTACCGCGTCGAGGCACGGCAACTCGTGATCGAGCCCGGCGAGGCGAAGCTCGTGCGGCGCGTCTTTGCGCAGTTCGTCGCCTGCCGCTCGACCACCGATCTCGTGCGCGCACTGGCCGCCGAGAAGATCACCTCGCGCCGTGGCACGCCCTTCTCGAAGCAGGGGCTGCACAAGATCCTCAGCAACCGCCTGTACCTCGGCGAAATCAGTCACAAGGGCGAGAGCTACCCGGGTCAGCACGCCGCGCTCGTCGACGAGGCGCTGTGGAACACGGTGCAGACGATCTTCGCCGAGAACATCAATGTGCGCCGCACCGACACTTGGGCGCGCCGGGTCGATGAGGCGCTGCTGCGGGGGCTACTCTTCACCGCCGACGGCGAGCGCCTGCAGCCCTCCTTCACGACCAAGGCCAACGGGCGTCGCTACCGTTACTACGTGCCGCGCCGAACCCTGCGCTATGGTGCCGGCAAGCACCCGATTGGGATGCTGCCAGCCGCTCCCATCGAGGACATGGTCTTGGCGCAAGTCCACGCCGCCCTGCTCGCGCCGGAAGTGACGCAGGCGGTGTGCGATGCGGCGCGCCACGACCACCCGCAGCTCACGGAACCGGACATCGTGCTGCCGCTGCGCAACCTCGCGGGTGTCTGGCGGCAACTCTTCGCCGCCGAGCAGCAGCGCATCGTGCAGTTGCTCATCGAACGGGTGGTCGTCACCGAGGACACGCTGGAGATCGTCTGGCGCGAACCGGGCTGGCGGGAACTGGTCGGTGAGCTGCACGCAAACACGATCGGCTGCGAACTGCTGCAGGTCGAAGAACAACAGGAGGCAACGGCATGACCAAGATCCAGCAGACGGGCCAGGCGCTGCAGGAAAGTGCCGAGGGGGTTCGCATCCGCACGGTACTGCCGATCCGCATCAAGCGGCGCGGCGGGCGCAAGCATGTGATTCCGGCCGCGCACTCGCCCGCCGCCGAGGCCCAGCACGACGCGCCGATCCTCACCGCGCTGTCGCGGGCGTTTCACTGGCAGCGGCTGATCGACGAAGGGGTGGTCGAGAGCGGCACCGACATCGCGCGGCGCGAGGGGCTGCACCACACCACCGTCAACGAGCTGCTGCGGCTCACGCTGCTCTCGCCGCGGATGGTGCGGGCGATTCTCGACGGCCGGCAGCCGAAGACGCTGAGTCTGCTGTGGCTGAAGAATCATGCGGTGCCGCAGGACTGGGCGGCGCAGGAGGCGTTGTTCGAGGGGTATGACGTGTGACGGCCCGGAGTTGCCGTAGAGTTTTGAGGAAAGCAGTCGCTCAACGTAGAAGTCACCGGCGCTGCGCGGCTTTATCGCGCAGCGTCCGTGTGGACTGCCGGGTTGGGCCTTTTCTACGTGTGGGCTTTGCCTTAGTTACGCAGTCTGCTCCGACGTGCCGCCGAACCGGGACGTAATAAAACTAAGTTTGTGCTTGTTCTGCTCGAAGGTGTAGATGGCTGTCAGCGGTACTGCCGTTACCAATAGGCCGGTGAGCACGTCTGTGATCGGAGCGTTGAAGCGGTTTAGTAACGGCACGCCGGCAATACCGTTGCTAATGACGCGACTAACGTACACGCCCACGATGGCTGCCGCTGTTCCTGCCAGGATGATCTTGATACTTTCGATCTTGTCGACATCATCACTGGCTAAGATGCGCACACAGCGAACGATACTCAGCGTGCATTCGCGGATGAGGGCCAATACAAAGGATGGCATCTTCAGAATTAGCGAGATAAGTATCTGCGGAATTACGCTCAAGGCGCCGGCCACTCCAGCTTCGATCCCAAGCGACTTCGCGCGGACCCATATCTGCCGTTCTTCAAAGCGATCCGACAGGCGCTGTTGCACACGTGCCGTGGCATCCTTTGTGTTTTGTAACCATCCGTCTTCGTTGATAATTCTGCCGTTGACGGCAAAGCTGCGTATCTCGTCAACAAAAATGTCAATGGTCTCCAGCACTATCAGGCCGACTACCTGCTGAGCTGCCATCGTCGCTCCAGTCTTCACGACTGTCATCCCGACTTCCTTGGCCGCGGCAAGACGGTGTTCGCTGCGTTTCGCATCTGCGCGGTCGTAGGCATCCTCAATGTCCTGCCGGTTGACGGTCACTGTCTTGATGGTGCCGTCCTGCTGAGTAATGTCGACGTGTACCAAGTTGGGATCGGTCGGGTCTGGTCGGCCCCGCTTGGACAGGAAGTCGTGAATGTTCGCTTCCTGCATGGCTCGGTTAAACGCATTCCATTACACACAACGCGAACGTCATTGCGTAAGCTCCTGACCTTTCCGATCTGACGACACCATCCATGAGCTGGGCTGCCGACGAATTTGAAACCATCGACCTGGGCGACCAGCGCCTGAACCGGCGCACGGTGCTGGTGGCCGAGCGGCTGGCGGCGCAGCCGACGGCGAGCATCCCGGCCGCCTGTGGCGGCTGGGCGGAGACGCAGGCCGCGTACCGGCTGCTGTCGGACGACGACATCGGCTGGGCCGACATCCTGGCACCGCACTTGGCGCGCACCGATGAACGCATGGCGGCCCATGCGGTGGTGCTGTGCATCCAGGACACGACCGAACTCGACTTCAACGGCCAGGCGATCGAGGGGTTGGGACCGCTGTCGTTTGAAGCGCAGCGCGGGATGTACCTGCATCCGACCTACGCCGTGTCGCCGGCGCGCGAGCCCCTGGGCGTGCTCGATGCGTGGATGTGGGCGCGCGAACCGAAGGCCGACGATGGCACGCGCAGCGGCCTCACCGAGAGCGTGCGCTGGATCGAAGGCTACGAGCGGATCGCCGAACGCGCGGCAGCGTTGCCCGCCACCCGCCTGGTGTATGTCGCGGATCGGGAAGCCGATATTGTCGCGCTGATGGCGCGGGCGCGCGAGCTGGGTTGCCCGGCCGACTGGCTGCTGCGCTCGCAGCACAACCGCGCGCTGCCCGGCGGCGACAAGCTCTGGCCCCGCGTGCTGGGCGCAGAACCGTTGGGGGAGATCAGCTTCACGATCCCTTCGCGCAAGGGGCAAAAGGCGCGGCAGGTGCGTCAGCAAGTCTGGTCCTCGCGCGTCAAGCTCAAGGCCGGGCCCCGCGATCACCTCGAGGCGACGTGCGTGATCGCCCGTGAGATCGGTGCACCGGCCGGCGTGAAGCCGGTCGAATGGCGGCTGCTCACCAACCGCGAGGCGGCCAGCTTCGAGGCGGCAAGCGAACTCATCGACTGGTACCGGGCGCGCTGGGAGATCGAACTCTTCTTCCACGTGCTCAAGAACGGCTGCAAGGTCGAGGCGCTGCAACTGGCGACGGTGCCGCGCCTGGAGCGCGCGCTGGCGCTGTTCATGGTGGTGGCCTGGCGCATTGCCCGGCTGATGCGACTGGGCCGAACCTGCCCCGAGCTCGAAGCCGAATTGCTCTTCGAGCGTGATGAATGGCAGGCGGCCTTCATCCTGAACAAGCAGCGTCCTCCTGAGAAACCGCCTGCGCTCAACGAGACGGTGCGCCTGGTGGCCATGCTCGGCGGCTTTCTCGGGCGCAAGGGCGACGGCGAGCCCGGCGTGAAGACGATCTGGATCGGTCTTCAGCGCGTCATGGATTTCGCGGCGGGGCTCAAGTACGCGCGTGATCAGCATGATGAATGAAATGTGTGTAATGGAATGGGTTAAACGAGCTCTCGGCAAAAACGAGGTTTTCCGGCGAGTTGATGAGCGAGTAGAACTCGTCATCGGTTGTCCCTACGCGAAGAAGCGTATCGTCATAGAACTCCTTTTTTGCAACGACGTGCTCGATATCAGCGTTGTAGGGATCAAGGTGCTGGGCCTTGTTGTAGCCATCCTCAAGTTGGCTCGGTATATTTCGCTTTGCTTCATAACGAATGTCTTTCATGGCAGCGAAGTTTGGATCATCGGTCATTGAGAATCCCGAGCGCTCCCTGAATTCGTTGTACGACTCAGACAGGTTGGCGTACTTGGCCTCGCTACGGTCATCAATATTCTGGACGACGCCACTGAGTGCGAAGGCAGCAATGGCCCGGCGCACGGCTTCGCGCTTGCACTGCTCGAAGATGTCATCGACCGTTCTTGCCGGTACCGGCAGACGGCTGCGCACATCATTGACCATTTCCATGGTGGACTTGTCGACCTCAAAGGTGGCGCGAAAGTATTCCGAGACTTTCTTTGAGCCTAAGTCTGTGTAGTGACCGTAACGCTCTTGGTAATACTCTGCATTGCGCAGTTTGGTGTAGTCGAAGCTACGTACCTCTTCAGATACTGACTCGTACGCGTTGACGGCTTTTTCTTTAGTGGCGGCATAAGCCATCTTGGTGGCGTCGGTAGTGCGCTCCGTGATGGAGGCTGCGGTTTCCGTTACGTGGGTAATCGTGCCTTTAACATCAACGTGCTGGACAGTTTCCGAGACCTTAATCGAAGCGCTCTTCACCGCGTCCTTCACAGCGCCGAACGATAATTTCTTGTCGAACAGCCCCATTATTGCCAACCCTCCACCCTAGATAATCGCAGTAACAGTTTTTGTTGTGCCGTCAGGAAAAGTGACGGTATAAGTCTTGCCGGGTTCGACGATATGAACTTGGCAAGTCTGCTGGGTGCGATTACAGATATAGCGTTGAAGTGCTTCCCACGCATTTTCTCCGGGGCCCGCATCTACTAAGAAACGGTCACCGCTATCCATTTCAAAAACGATGGATGCCGTGCGCAGATTGGTTGAAGGATCTAGGTCAAATGATGACTTCATGGCGTGTCTTTGATGAACGAACGTAATTTGAGGCGCTCAACGCCTAAGTTCAGCCGCCGCCGTAGGCGGTCGGCTGCGACGAATAGTTAGAGCACTTAATCTTCGTTTTCTTCGTCAGCTTCGTCAGCTTCGTCAGCTTCGTCAGGTTCGTCAATTGGGTGAGATCCATGCAAATCTTCTTCATCCCAATCATCATCATCGCCACCTTCGAGTGAGCGCTGGAAATCACGCTCCTCTTGTTCTTCTATCGCACGATAGTGCTCGGACATTTCCCTCTCTTCCTCTTGATCGGCTGCTCGTTGACTGCACTCTGGGCAATCTGGCTCATAGCAGTCGCAAGGATCTTCCGCATTTTGACTTTCGCTCATATGTTCTCCATAAACCGATTTCTAACTTTGTTTTCTGGCGACAGTTCTGCTGCATAACATCGGAATGCCGGATAACATGTCCTGCAAGTTACTGTTTAGATGCAGGGACCACGCGCAAGGCAATATAACAAGACAGGAATAGCAGCAGCCGACAGCTTACTCAGAAGGCGGGAAGTAAGGCGACATGGTGGGGAACTTTCGCCGTCCTGGCGATCCGATGAGGATGAAACGAGACGGACGAAAACTGGATCACGGGACGCTGGAAACGATTCGTAGGATGGCCATTGAGCGGGTGCGGGAAGGCGAAGCGCCGAGCCAGGTGATCGCCAGCTACGGATTTCATCGCAGCGTGATCTATCGCTGGCTGAAAGCGGCGGCGGGCCGCGGCCATGGGCTGCGGGCGCTGGCGTCGCATCCGATCACTGGACGGCCCCCGAAACTCACCGCGCAGCAGGCGCGGCAGGTATTGCGCTGGATCGACGGGCACTCGCCGATGGAACATGGCTTCGACACCGGGCTGTGGACACGGGGCTTGGTACGGGACTTGGTGCAGAGCAAATTTGGCATCACCCTGAGCCTGTCCTCGATTGGTGCGCTGCTGGCGCGACTGGGCCTGACGGTGCAAAAGCCGCTGCAGCGCGCTTACCAGCGTGATCCGGCGGCGATTGAGCGCTGGCAGCACGAGACCTATCCGGCGCTGATGCGGCGCGCCAGGGAAGAGAAAGCCGAGATTCTCTTTTGGGACGAATCCGGCTTTCGCGCCGACGCCGTGCAGGGCAGGACTTGGGGCGCCAAGGGTCGCACACCGGTGGTCGCGGTGCCCGGGCAGCGGCAAAGTATCAGTGCGGCCTCGGCCGTCAGCATGAAGGGCGGCTTCTGGTTCGCCATCTACCCTGGGGCATTGAACGGCGAACTGTTTGTGGACTTGCTCAGGAAGCTGATGCACCGCCGCAGGAAGCCATTGCACCTGGTGCTCGACGGACTGCCCGCCCACAAGAAGGCGGGGGTCAAGACGTATGTCGCCAGCACGCAAGGCAAGCTGACGCTGCATTTCCTGCCGGGCTATGCCCCCGACCTGAATCCGGATGAACTGGTGTGGAGCCACGCCAAGCGTACCGGCAACGCCCGCCGGCCCCTGCAAAAAGGCGAGACCCTGCAAGAACGTGTGCATGACCAGTTGGCCGATATCGGCAAGCATCCCGCCTTGGTGCGCTCTTTCTTCAAGCATCCCAGTGTCGCCTATATTTCCGCCTCATGAGTAGTAATCTGATGCGCCCAATCTGGCACATAGGCAGAGAGCATACAGCTTCATCCGGATGGCCGCTATCTGGATCGGGTGGCGACTGGCCGATCAGCGTCCGATCAGCGCAAGTTCGCCCTTCGCATCCGACCGGCTCGCATCGTTGACGCAAACGCCACCCTGCAACCCATTGATTTTTAACGGGTGACTGCCGCGACCAGCCACAGCTGAAACGGAGAAAAGAGAGGATTCGCCGCGCCAGCGGGCGAAAAATGACGTCCGGTTTGCCCGGGCGTGCCACCGCAACGGGCTGAAACCCGCGCCAACACTGGCGTTTGCGGCAGAAATGACTGAGGCCAGCGCGAACGCTGGCCTCATGTGTTGGTGGCGTGCAGTTTACTACCGAACGACTTGCTATTGGAACCAATGAGTAACGCTGCGGGTGCCTGCCGTTCGCTGAACTCGTTTCGCGATTCTGTATCCCATCACACCCGGTAGCATGGCCTGCTGGTCGTTTTGTCTCCGAGGAATATTCGTCACTTCAGTTTCCTTTTTCATCGCAAGTGATTGCCTTCAGAACGGTAGGTCGTCGATCCATTCTGGAGGTTTCGTTCTTCCTTTTGTTCCGCCGAACTCATCGGGCCAAGCTTCTGCGCTCGTGCCGGAACTGGTGGAGGGAGCAGTCCCTTGACCCTTACCGCCCAGCATAGTCATTTCGTCGGCCTCGATTTCTGTGCTGTAGCGGTCCTGACCGTCTTTGTCTTTCCACTTGCGCGTACGGATACGGCCTTCGACGTATACCTGTGATCCCTTGCGGAGATATTGACCTGCGATCTCGGCGAGCTTTCGGTACAGCACTACGCGGTGCCACTCGGTCGTTTCGCGTTTCTCCCCCGAAGATTTGTCCTTCCACGAATCCGTCGTGGCCAGGCGGAGGTTGCATACCCTGTCGCCGTTCGGAAAACTCCGGAGCTCGGGATCTGCGCCGAGATTGCCGATCAGGATGACTTTGTTAACGGAAGCCAATGCATTTCTCCATCAATATAAATAAATACGTTCGAGATAAGATTCGTTATCTGTTAGCAACAGTAATCATGCTTAACATCGCACGCGCTCTGCTCATCCCCACATAGTGGAGCGAGCGCAGATCTGCGCGGGAGCCAGGTGCGGGTAGATCGATAAGGACGATGACCTCACTCTCCAGCCCTTTGAAGTCAGGGATCTGGGCAAATCCGATGGACTGCCGGTCTGAACTGAGCGGTGATGCACCATCGAGAATGGAAATCGATTTGTGCCAACGGGGAGACAAGAATGAAGCCAAAGACTCTTCGAATGGCAAATGCGACAGAATGACTATGTCGCCATACATAAACCCATCTTCCTCTGTGAGAGTTTTTAGTTCATTCTCAACAAATTGAATTGCTTTTTGCTGATCGCTTGCAAAAGATTCACGAACAGATGGGCCATCTCCCACACCCGGATTACCCATGTCAGCCTGAAGTGCATCTTGAATCCGATTTAAGATTGGCAGCGAATTTCGACAATTCGTTCTTAGCGGTATTTTTGTCGGCGCAAAAATGCTCAAGTATTCATAGGCATCTGGCACATATGCACCACATAATCCAGATTGATTATTTATGTCGTGAAAGAAACACCAGCGCCCCTTATCAAGTCCGCCTTTCAGGTACGCATCCACCTTCGACAGGCTCTCCATGTTCAAGATGTCTTGCCCTTCATCGACGACCACGGCGTCAAACTTCTCGATGCCATATCTTCTTGCTGCAAGATGGATGGAATCGGATAAGCAAACCGTTAGACCAGCCAGAGGGTTGCGGTCCAAAAAGCTCTTCAGCCAAGGCGAATGGCAGGTCATGGCAACGTTCATTCCGGCAGCAGTCCAGCGTTTCGCCAACTCAAGGCCGAGCATCGTTTTCCCTGTTCCCGCACCGCCTGAACAGATAACGCGATCGTTGGCTTCAACGGCATCGATCAGCCGTAGTTGCTCTTCCGTCAGTCGGGCGATCCGGGATTCGACCGCACCGGCGGTGACGTGCAACGGAACTACGGCTTCGAAATCGGGGCGCAGAAGTTGCTGCAGATGCTTCAGTTGATCGGAAGTTGCTCTTGGTTTACGGGCATCTTTCGCATGCCAATGTTTGATGAGTCGACTCAACCACTTCTCGAACTGTTTGAAGTCTTTGGCGTCCGCTAATACTGTGCGGTCCCACTCAGCGCTTTCAGGCAGGTTTTCTACACCCGGCATCACAACGCCGTAACCTAAAACAAATGCATGTTCGAATTGAGGAGGGAGTTTTTTTCTCAAGCCATGCAGAGCACCTTCGGCCTGTTTGAAGGGAGATTCCTTTAGTCGCGTGGCCCCATGTTTGTTTCTTGTTTCCCAGACGCCATCACGGCACGATACACCGCCGCCCTTGACCTCCAGCACAAATAGACCGTCGGGGCCGCATACGATAAAATCGATCTCGCCGAATCGTTTGTATTCGTGCCGGGGGAGATTGAGCGAGTGCATGGCAAACCAGCCCGTTTGGCCTGGCCCGGAAAATGCTGCTCGCAGTTGGTCAAACACCTGCTTTTCCGCATTACTTTCGGTGTGCAGCGGCTCGCGGGGAATCATCCTCATACTTAGTTCAGCGCCTCTATTATCTTGGAATTCAAACTAACCCTTATCTTGGACTCCAACTCCGCGTCAATTGGTGGCCATTCTCCAATACGATTTAAAAAGGCTTGATGCCTGATTTCTATCGTTGAAGTCGTTTCACCGGGAAAAATGAATTTTCCGTTTTCCTGCTTCGGCTCATCCAGAGGAGAACCGTCAGCCGAGGCAACGATCATTTCGATGCAATCCCGCCACTTGCTGCCTTTGGCGATTTCAAGGGCAGCGTTCGTTTGGTTCTTGTGCCATTCATCTGTCTCGTAGGGAAAGAGAGAGCGCAGAGGTTGCGGGCTTGGCGTTTCCGGGAGTGATAAAACGTCCCCTTGTTTTAGATGTGCGACATTTGACATGTGGTACATGACATAGGCAGACAGAGCCTGGTTGCGTATCAAGCAAGGCAGCCTCAGCCAACCATCTCTCACACCGAACAGAATGCCTGCAAGCAAATACTCGGCGTCGCTCAAAAGAGGGTGCGAGAATTCAAGCAGATTTACGCAATGTTCGCGCAAGCAGAACAATAGCAAGGGCCGTGACAGGGAGCCTTTGTTGCGCTCGAAAAGTTCAGTAATTGTTCCACCACCAAGGCCGAGGAAGCCACGCATGTCTGCGATCAATCGCTCCAGACGGGACCTGTATTTCTCATCCGTCAACTGCGAGAGTTGAGCATCGAGGTATTCCAGTACCGCGTCCACAGGTTGTGATGAATGTTTTTCTTCCTGTGCCGCAACAAGAGCGTCCATTGCCCCCCAATACAGTCTGGCTGGAGTGTTTGAGTGCTCCGAAACTCCACCTCCGTTCAGCCAATTCGGCAACTCGGCCAATATCGGATCTTGAATGGAGGTGCAATCTGCATTGGGCGCTGATTCTGTTATTAGTTGAAAAACCTCCACCCCCAACTCGCTACGGTTAGCGCCGTGATATAGCATGGCAAGTAATCCACCCAAAGCCTGCGCAGAGATGTGGCGATTAATTGGGGGCTCCGAAACTTGCGGTGTATCCGCCGCCCCCTCAAGCAAATTACCTTGCTGGCTGTTGGATTCCTTTTGACGGGTATTCCGACGCCGGGGCTTACCTGTTTGTATCGGTGGCCAGGCCAGGGCCTCCGCACTCGCCTAGCATATTGATCGAAGCCCCAGCATGTTTTCCCTCACATCGTCATCCCACGCTGCCCCTTTGCGCTTGAGGCGAAGGCTGGCCTTGCTCGTGTCGGTCTTGTCGGCGCGGATGATGTTGAGCGCGATCTTCCTGAGCAGCGAGAGATTCTGCGGCGCATTGTCCTTGCACAACGTGCTGGCGTCCTCGCCAAAGCTGACGTCGAGGACCCAGTGAAGCCGGTTTTCCACGCCCCAGTGCGCACGCACCGCTGCAGCCAGCTCCTCGGCGCTGAGCGCGCGAGAGCTGATGTAGTAGCGACGCTCGAGCCCGGACTCCTTGTCACCGATGACTCGGATGGAGTCGATATGCCCGATCGTCGTGCATTTGGGCCACTCGGCCGGATCGACGATGCCCTTGGCCGGCAGCACCGAGGCGATCTGCCCGACGGTGCGGCCATGAGAGCGCTCGACCAGATACTCATGGTCGACCGACTCGACCGCGTGTTGATCGATGAAGGCGGTCTCGATCGCCTCAAGCAGCTTGGGCTGGTTGCCCTTGACCATCAGCAGGTAGTCGCCCTTTTTCGCAACGATCTGTTTGGCAATGCTTTTCTGGCAACCCATGGCGTCAATGCTGACGAGCAGCCCCTTGATCGACAGCGCATCGAGCAGTTCGGGGATCGCGGTGAGTTCGTTGCTCTTGGCCGCCACCTTCTCCTGACCGAGCACGAGCCCCAGATCGGTGGCGAAGGCGCTGACCATATGGATCGCACTTTCGCCGCCACTGCCCGACCCGCGCACGGTCTTGCCGTCGATGGCGATCGTGCCGCTCAGCGCCGCATCGTCGTTGAGCGCACCCACGACGCCGCCGACCCAGCGCCGGAAGGCCGCTTCGAACTGCTTCGGGTCGAGCGCCCGCAGGATGCGCAGGAAGGTTTCCTCGGACGGGATGCCGTTCTTGAGCACGAGGAAGCGGCGCAGCCACGCTTCCTTCTTGCGCGCCCAGAAGGCGATGTCCTCGACGGTGTCGGAGTCCGAGAGCACGGCCGCGATCATGATCACCAGGATCTCCCGGAAGTCATGCAGGGTGCCGTTGCTCGGTTTGCGCGGATCATCGATTTCGGTCAGACAGCTCATCAGGGATACCCTTTGCGTCGCACTCACGCTCTTCGTCCAAAAGACGAGAGTAGACGTGATTTTTGCAGGGCTCACAAGATGAATGCATAAGATGTTGAAGGTTAACGACTATTTTGAAAGTGCTATGCCATCAGGGAAAATGCTTTCCGAGTGCGGAAGCCCTGGTGGCCAGGCAGCGTCATTTGTGTTGCGAAGCATCGAGTTTTCGATTTCGATACGATATGGCCTCAAGTCCACATTGGAAACATCCTTGGCTGCAGTCTCGAATACCTGCCTGTCTTCATCCGTAAGAAAACAGATGCGGGAAAACAAAGTCAGCGGCAAAGGCGCTCGTATGAGAATGGCGATATCCTCTTTCCCAAACCGTACTTTAGGGAAGTCGGTATTTCGAATTTTTCCTTCTCGGGACAACACCTGCACAGGACCGGAAACGCCTGACAGATCAAACGATACAATGCAGGGACGCAGGTGCTTGCGCTCGCTGACGGCTTGTTCAAGCGCCTCGGCCGGAATCTCATTGCGGAACAAGGGGATCCAACCGGGAATTGCGCCCAACGAATCGACATAGTGCTTTCCACGGAATCCGGAAGGCTCCATCACCAGACCGGCAGCCAGCATATACAGCAAGTTCAGATGGTTGCTAACCAGATACCATGTCTGCGCGGTTTTCCGTGTGCTAATTTCCTTAGAGTTTGTAGTGTTCATTACTCTTTCCTGGCGAGGATGGTCGAGTCAGTGGGAAGCAGACTTTCCACGACTGGGCAAGTATTTCCGGTACGCAGCAGGATGACCTGCTCCCGGCCGCGCGCCACCATCACATAGAAGCGCGATTTCAGCGTATGGATATCCTGTTTTGGTTTGTGCTGGTCGATATTGGCAAGAATGGCGATATCGAACTCAAGCCCTTTGCAGGATTGCGCGTTGATAATCATGATTCCACCTTGCCCAAAATCCAGCGGTTCTTGCTGTCCCGAAGCAAAGGTTTGTATAGGTGGCTTACCATTGTCCAGCCTTGGATTGGCCTTGGCGAGGGCATCATAAAACTTTTCACGAACTCCGTTGTCAGGGGTGATTATTCCGATTAGTTTGCTTTGGAAACGATCACTCAACTGAAGGATTCGCTCAACGATTTCATTCAATGATGGCTGGTCAATGGCGCCGTACGTCCAGAGTTCCGGCGATGTGGCAGTGGGTTTTGGATCGGGCAGGTCTGGCCTTGGACTGGCAGGATCGTCTGGATAAAAGTGCTGCGCCAACTGCGCGATCGGACGGGTATTTCGATAGTTGGACTTAAGTTCCAGAGTGTCTTTTACCCAAATTCCCAGAGCATCCTCGATATCTTGGCGTGAACTGCATTTATCAGGGTGCATTTGCTGATTCTGATCCGCCACGACATAGAAGTTCCTAAGCCCCCAATCCCAAAGCGTTTCATAGAATTGGGGGGGCATGTCTTGCCCTTCATCAATAAGCAGGAAGAGGCTTCCGTTCAGAGGTAATTCAGCCCCGTCTTGGATGTCAGATGTTTTCTCGACAGCTTTCCAGTCAATCGGTTTATAGGCACCCGGATTTTCTTGGGGAATTGTAGGGACTGTTTGATTGAAGATGTACTTGTACATTTCCCTGAACCACTTTTCCCACGTATTTGAGACCAATGGTTGGGTGGAACCGAACAGGTGTCTGTTCGAACCATTCAGCAGATGATTGTAGACAAGGATTCGATATTTTTTTTGGTCTACAGCAAGTCTTCGTGCCCGAAGCAATGCCACCACCGACTTGCCGGTTCCTGGCCCACCAATGATGAGATGCTGCCCCTCCAAGGGGAGAGCCAGCGCCTCGTCCTGATCTTTATTGAGGTCCTGAATGCCGGGCAGGATAAAGCGGCGAGTGCGGTCTACAGCCATGGTCACGGCGCTCCGAAGAATGCAGGCAGTCCGTGACTGTCATCGCCTTTGATGAAACAGCGATCCAGCAACGTATTACCGTATTCGCAAGCGGGTTCTGGCACCAACGTGCACGCATGGCAGGCGGCCCGGTTCAGTAGACCTGGCCCTTGCCCATCGTGTTCACTGCAGACCGGATCGAGCGAGCACCAACCGGCATGTTCCAGAGCGCGGGAGAGGATGCCCAGAAACCGCTTTGGTTCGGCCAGTTCCGCCAAGCCACCCAACGAGCCAGCGATGTCAGGGACGGCGACATGGATGAGAATGCCGGCCATGCGCTCCGGCGCGTGGGTGCAATAAATGCGCTCGATAAGTGATGCCGCCGGATAGCCACCTTCGGATTCGATCTGCCGCATCAGCAGGTGAGACAGCGTATGCAGCAACATGAAGCGGGGAGTCAACGGGTTGGGTTCGTCGCGTCCGGATTGGGCAAATCGACGTTGCAGATTCTCCAGTCGCGCAAGCACAGCCGGTTGTTGCTCCCAACATCCCAGCCTGCCTTCATCCAGTGCAATGAAGATACCCTCTCCATACAATTCAATGGCTGGTAGCCAGTCGGGCTGCCCAACGATGTCCGGCAGGACCGTGACTTCGCCGCCAAGACGACTAAATCCGCGGAACACCTTTACTGCCTTGAGTCGATCCACGCGAACAAGATGCTGAACGCAGCGGACAATGGCTTTTGATTCTGCGCTCAGGTCATTGGCCGCTTCCAATGCGTGCCATTCGTTACTTTTGTTTCGCGTGACCAGGTCTTCGTCATCGCGCTGATCTGGCAGGACTTCCAGAAAGGCCTCGAACTCGCTTTCCCGTAATTGTCCTGGCGTGAGGTTTTCGCCATACAAGGGATAGCCGCGATCAAGATCGGATAATGCTGCTTCAATATCCTGTGGTTGGCATCGGTACTCGGTTGCCAGCTTTTTGATGGCACGCTTTTTATCTGATGGTGTTCTGGCGCTATCAAGTTTTTTACGCTCGGCCGAATTCCGATAAAGGAGATCGACAACTGTGCCCTTGCGAACGCGGGATTCCGGTGGAATGATCAGCACGGACACCACTTTGGGAGCATAGGCGCGCGTGTCATTAATGGCAAGCACCTGGGCTAGGTTTTGCCTGCCCTCATCGGAGTCACCGGGGGGAGCGACATCTGGCGGCGCGATATCTTCCCTTGTCCATGGCTGCATGCGTTGCTGGCCGAATGGTAGTCGTTCATCGCCGCGAAACAGGGTCTCAGCGCCACACCCGCCCATTTCACGATCACAGCGCAAGACACGCTGATCGTAGCCACGATCAATCAATTTAAGCTTGTCGCGTAGCTGACAGTTTTTCTGGGCTGGAGTGCTTGCATGCCGATGGGCAAGAAATTTCCATCGCACATCGGCCAGGTACCCCGCTGGATGGGCCAAGACCCAGGTGACCTGCTCCAGCCTCGGCTTGCTCTTGCACTTCTCCCAATGGCAATGAAGTGCGTTGTCCGCAGGGGCCTCTTTCCACGGGCGCAGATAGAGCACACCGCAACTAGGGCAACGCATCCAGGACGGGAACCGCGTTGCCGGCACACAGGTGCCATCGATTTGACCATTGGCCAATTCCTTAGCAACAGGCGGCTCGCGCAGCGCCTGCAAATCCAACGCAGCACGGACGCGCTCAACGTATGGAATCAGTTTGCCGGCAGGTTCGCCGTGGCGATCGGTCCACTCGCGGGTGTCCTGAACCACTACGAGGCCATTCGCTCCGCGCACAATCGCGCCGACGCCGCTCTGGCCCAACACATGCGACAATCGTACTTGAATAAATTCTTTGGACATGGATTAGAGAGCCTTGAGCAGGGCACTGTTTTCGACATTGCGCAACGATTGCAATGTCGGCCACAGACCACGAATCCGGTCATCGTGGTTGTAGAGCAAACGATCACGCCCGGTATCTCTATCCGGAACCTGATATTCCAATTTCCTGCGAGAATCGCGACAACGCTCGACTTCGTTCTGCCAATCCGCGACGAGGGCGTCGATATGCGCATCCACTTCACCAGGGTTCTCTGAAACGGATTGCCTGCAACGTCGCTTCAGGCGATCAATGACCTTGGCAATCAATGCATCACTCGGATTGAAATCTCCCGCATTGTCGTTACACAGCATCCCTCTCCCAGAATGGCGAATGACGATGACCAATGCCGCATGCAGGGCGCGCATCCGCGCTTGATAGGTAAAGGGCGTGACACTGGTCGGTTCAACGAAGCGATAGAACGCGTCGTGATACGGACGGAAGCTCTCGTAGTGCGACAGGCTGCGTGCCTGGTCGCGATAATAATTGGCGAATACCACTCCGGGAACTTTGCTGCGCCCAACGCGGCTGCTGGCCTGGATGTATTCCGCAGTGGTCAGAGGCTGTCCGTTGATGATCATCAAGCCGAGTCGCCCCACATCCAACCCGACTGAAATCATATTGGTGGCCAGCACCGCATCCAGGCAGCCATCTTCATCGCATTCCCTGTTCAGCCTGGCGAAAATGTCTGCATTTTGCTCGGCAGTTTGCAGACTGGTTAGCTGGGCAATGCTGGGTGTCGTCCGTTTGCTACTTCCTTTCTGCTCGCCAGTTTGCGAGCAATTGGGTTGCTCGATGTCGGGTTGTGCCTGTTGGTCTTTTTCCGAATGCGGACTCAATAACCGCACGAAGTCCCGAACGGCACTGGCAAACGCTGTATGACTGTTGCCCACGCCCTTCAAGCTGCCGTGATACACCATTTGCGTCCACCACGCGTCCAGTAGCTCACGCTGATCCTGTTCGCTTCCAAACAAGGCGTTCGGGGCTAGAAGGAGGGCGGCGGCGAGCGGCGCCATACACGCTTGGCGGTTCAGCATGGGCGCCAGATAGCCGACGTAAATTCGGCCTGGGCGCTGCGTTAAAGGCACGGTTCTGGCAAAGAAGGAGTCATCGCAGCTCATGCCTGGTGGCGGGAATACGGCCACGTCACGGCCATATAGACGTTTGACCTGTTGGCTCGCCATGCGGATGGTGGCGGTTGATGCAATGTATTTCGGATACAAGCCACGCGATTGCACGACGGTATCTACGGCCGCTTCATAAAGCCCCGCGACTGAACCGAGTGCTCCCGCAATCAGGTGCAGTTCATCCTGGATGATGAGCTCTGGCGGCAAATGCCGCGTACTGCCGAAGAAGGCATTGGCACGCTCTTCCCAGGCCAGCCGGGCGAACTTGTCCACGGTGGCGACCAACATGGTCGGCGGTTCGGCATACAAGGCCTCGTCGACGACGTTGCACGGCAGCCTGCCCGTGACAGAAGCGCCGAAGCTGCAATCTGAATTTTTGCATAGGAAATGAAAACGCTGTTCCGTGCTGTCGTAATTGTGTTTCGCCTTAAAATCATCGCCACACCAAGGGCAGTGGTCGAGCACCAGTGCGGGTTTGTCGCCAGTAGTGCAGGCCCTTGCCACAAGTTCCGTGGCCTTCTGGAAGGTATTCGGACTGGTGGCATCGCCAACCCACATGCCGACAGAGATCGGTTCCGTGCCGAGGTCATCGCGCTCGCGACGAATCAATTCCAGCGCGCAAATCAGGCGCGTGGCGCGGATAAATTGATCACGCGTCAAGAGGCGCAAGGTGTAACGCATCAAGACCGTCGTCCCGCCCCCTGTATCAGGGTAACGCAGGCGCCTCAGTGCGATCTGGAATGCGATTAAGCCGAGATATGCCTCCGTCTTGCCGCCGCCGGTCGGAAACCAGATAAGGTCAAGCGTGTCGCGGAAGTCACTTTCTGGATTTGCGGCGGATTCCAGCGTGGTCAGCAAAAACGCCAACTGGAATGGACGCCAGCGGTAGGCATCGTCACCGCGGGGCTTGCCTTGCAGCCTGTCGTTCTGACGCATCTGATCCAGCATGGCACGATTTGCCAGCGAGAAGGCCAGTCGAACCCGCGCATCCTTGCTCAGCAGATCCAGCCCAGTGCGCATGCGCAATACTGCGACGAGCATGCGATCCACTATGCGATTTGCCGCAGCGTGATCGTCCGCTGATTGTTCAGAGATGCTGCACTTTTGTTCGGAAACCCAATTGGCGTATCCATCCACGAAAGCAGTGAGTTCAGGCTGAATGCCTGCATTCATGTCGCCTATAGCAGACAGCCTTGCAAGCGATAAAACCGAATCGCCGCGCGCGCCCGTGTCAGCAGTCATCTGCGGCACTTCTACCGCAGGCATGGTATCCGAGTAAATCTCGATCACTTTGCCGCTTTCGACTTTCCATTCTGCAGCACAGCCGTGACCGATGGCATAGACATGCCGCCGGGAGTATTGCAGTTCGATCTCTTGCTCTTCCTCGTCGAGCAGACTTCGATCCACGCGAGGATAGGCGCCAACTTCACCAGCGTCGATTACGCAGCGAAGAGACGCTTCGAATAACGTCTTTTCAGCACGTTCCTCGACAAACTCTTTCCCGTTCTTTATTTCGTCTCCAATTTCATTGGAATTGCAAAGGGAAATCGTGGCAATCCAGCCGTCGGCGAAGCGACGCCACTCGACGTCCACTCGCGCGCTGCCGTCAAGCTTTTCAAAGCGCTGGCGTAAATTTTTCAGTGGGCACGCAACGTTCTCAAACTCTTCGTTTTCATGAACACTTGAACCCAATATTTTGCGTGTCCATTCATTCTTAAACCGCCCATCCGGAGCTCGCACGGTACTTATGTACTGGACAGCACTACACAAAACTTGAAAGCGAACATTTTCTCCCTTGATGAAAAACGAAAAGCCAAGAGATGATGGAGGTATGTATCGCCGCACAACCGCTGGCTCTTCCTTTGTTTCACCTGTTCCGTTGGGTAGGGAATCATCCTCGCCACCATCGTCTGTACCGGGATCGATGCCTTCGCCGGCGGGAGAAATGGGATACAGTGCCCCACCGGGGAAACGTTCTGTAGGCAACACGCCAACAATATCCGGACCATCTTCCACCGGATCGGGTGGCCCGATCAGTTGCTTGCGCACCCAATCAATCAGGCGCTTTCGGGGCTCGACGAAGATGTTTTCCTGCGAGACACTTTGGGTCGTCATTACAAACTGCCTCAACCGATCAGAATCTTGAAACTGGTCGCCAGCACGATGGGTTCGATTTCGCGCACGGTTTTTTTTAATTCCACCAAGCCGTAACCCTCCATCATCCGCAGCGTGCGTGACAGGTTTGGCACCTGTCGCCCAGTGAGCTCAGCGAGCTCAGTCAGCGATTTGGGTCGCTTGTCGCGGATAAGGCGCAGCAAAGTCTGGTTGTCCTCGGACAGCACCGCCGCCATCGTGGCCATCGATGGGAACCAGACGGTTGGCATGCTCTTGCCCGACGGCGGCTCCGGGTCACCGGGGCGGCGAATACCAACGACGCAGCGCTTCATTTCGGATTTCCTGATCGGCATGGCATAAGTGGTTCATTTTATCAATGTGGCACAACTGCAGCCAGCTATTGTTGAGCGAGCTTGGCTTTCTGATCGAACAGCGCGTTCATGGGGGGCGTCAATCACATCACGGAGCCAACGATAAACACCAAGCAAACCGCCCCCGACGCCTACCTCGCCCGCACTGCCGCCATCCACGCCAAGTTGGAACGGCTGCAGCAACTCGCCGACGACCACTTCGGTCGCGACCCCGATGCCATCAACTGGGGCCACGTCGGCGATCTCGGGCGGGTGGAGTCCGGACTGGACGAGTTGCTGGCGATCTTCGACGGCGATGGTGAGTGACGCCGCCCACCAACCATCGGAGATGATCATGAACGTCAAACTGACAGCCACCCAAACCACCGTTATCCAATCCGCTGCCGCCCGCCTGGATGGCAACATTGAACCGCTGCCTACCAACCTGCGCGGCGGCGCTAAAACCGCCGTCATCGATGGTCTGCTCGCCCGTGACCTAATCACCAAGTTTCAACACACCGACCACGTCGCGTACCACCTGACCGACGCGGCCTACGCTGTCGTTGGGCGCAAACGCAACTTGCCTGCGCCTGTTACCCCGGATGCCGAGATTGAGGCCGCCGTGACGGCCGCCGAGGCCAACTGGGCGCAAGATCGCACCGACACCAAACCGCGCACCCGCAAGAACAGCAAGCAGGCCGCAGTTGTACAAATGCTGCAACGTCCCGATGGAACGACGATTCGGCAGGTCATGGAAACCACCGGCTGGCAAGCACACACTGTACGCGGCACGTTCGCCGGAGCGCTCAAGAAAAAGCTCGGCCTGAAAATCGTGTCGGAGAAGTGCACCACCGGCGAACGGGTGTATCGCATCGCCTGACAGCAAACCACCAAAGGGTGTCTATTGAACGGACACCCTTTTCTACGACCAATTTTCTCGGTAGCCGTTTTGCCGATTTTCGGCCCTGAAATCGGCTGAAAGCCGCGTCAGCACTGGCTTGGAAATGGATAGCCGTTTTCGCTTCAAAGGGGGGGGGATTCAACGCACACCCCTTGGGCGGGCGCAAACCGCAAACCCTGCAAACCTTGGTTTGCACTCTGACGGTAGCGCAATGCTGCGCTGGCGCCCCCCGCATGGGTTTATCGCCAGGAAGGACCCCTTTCGCCTGGGCATACCTCCTCCTGGCGAGCATAGCAACAAGAGTGATCACCACCGTCATCACCGACGATGCACGCATGACGGAGGTGATCGTCGTGATGGTCAATGCATCAGCAGGTGACCTGCTCAAGACACCTACGTAAAATGACCCATGCGAATCCTGCGAAAGTTGCGAAAGTTGGCTTGGCGACAGGGAGGGCGGCTTGCACATCGAATGCGAAAGCTGCGAACCCTTGCCCGGCCTGTCGCACGATTCGCACGGCTTCGCATTGGCGCGGAGCCATATGGCACAAGGATTTTCGCGGAATTCGCACGATTCGTAGACACGAGAACTGAAAACGTAAATGGCAACCCCTCCCACACCCGATGAGCAATCCGCCAGCGCCTCCGGCGACGAGGGCGATAGTGCTATCGAGGAGGGCATGCCATTCAATCCGCTGACGGGCGACCTCAACGATTTGCGCATCACTCACGGTCATTGCTGGCTGTGGCCGCAAATCACCGCCGAGTTCGACCGCCTCGACGCTGTCGTTTTTAACGCCCGGGCCTTCCTCGAACCACTGACCACGGCAGGCTGCACCGACTGGGCACAGCAGGCGGCCATCGGCATCGTCCGATCCAACCTTGCCATCCACCAGCACGCCGAACACCACGGCAGTTACATCGCAGCAGCCCGCAGTCTCTGGACAGCGCGTATCCCACGTGACCCGCCCACCCTGTCTGACGCCCAGATATTTGCGTTGATGGCCATCAACGAAGCTCGGCTGACAGCGGAAACCTACTGCGAAATCGCTGCCGGCATTGAGGATGAGATGCAGCAATCAGGCATCGGCTACAACGACGCTGAGGACATTCATTGGCTACGTTCCGATATCGCAGGGTGGGAACGTGAACTCTGGCGCGATGCTGCTGACCGGACGGGCACCGCCGAGAAATTTATGCTCATGGCGAATTTTGCCGCCAACGTTCCCGATCCTGCTGCGCTAAAAAAGGCCGAATCGCAGTTGGCTACTTTGCAGCGCAAGGCACGTACAGCCAAGGCAGAGGTCGGGCAGTTCAGGCAAGGCCGCCTGAAGGGCGCCGTCGGCAGACTCACCCGCGCCCTTGCCGTAATTGCCAGAGAGGCTGGAAGTACCGAGCTTGCAGATGTTCTCCGTCACCTTGAAGCGGTGGCAGGGGAGGATATTGAGGGCGTCCGTATCCAGGAGGTTATGGATGGCCGTCTCTGGTACCTCGATGTTGTCGCCAATCGGGAACAGTCCATCGCCATGGACAGCCTGAAACGCAAGCTGGCCAAGCTTTAGGACGCTTAGCGCTATTCATCCGACCCCCCTCTGTAGCCTGACCTTCATCGACGCTGATATGCGTCTCTCGATGAAAGGCAGTGCAGGCAGATGGGCATCGATCACGGTCGCCGTAGTCTTACGGCAGAAGTCACCATCCTCCTTACCGAGGACGAGGCGGCATCTCTTCTCAATATTCAACCGGCCACACTCGCTACCTGGCGCGTCAAGGGTCGGCCGCATCTTCCCTTTGTTCGTGTCGGCCGCTGCATTCGCTATCGCCGCCAGGATATTGCCGCGTTCATCGATGGGCACCTGGCAGACCGCACCGGGCAGGTATGACGGTGGCCAGCCCTTCACAAGCTTCCCGCCCGCCCTGGGCCGAGGAAGAACGCCCTGATCCGCTGCCGCTATCAAGGGAATTCGACCCGCCGACTCCATACCCGGTAGAAGCCCTCGGCCCCATCGGTACCGGCGTCGTGCAGAAAATGCACGAAATCATTCAGGCACCGGTCGCGCTGATCGGCCAATCCATCCTGGCCGCGATGAATCAAGTGGCACAACCCCATGCCAACGTGATCGTCGATGGCCGGGTGTCCCCGTTATCGGAGTTCTTCCTCACCTTGGGCGAATCCGGCGAACGTAAATCCGCGGCGGATGGCTGGGCATTGGCCGGTGTGCGTGCCCGTCAACGCGTCTTGATGCAGCAATTCGCGGTCAATCGGGAGGCCTACGAGAAATCTGCCGAAATCTACGAAGCCGCCGCCAAACGCATCCTTGCTGACAAGAAACTGAGCGGTGAGGCCAAACAGGCCAAGCTCGGCGAGATCAACAAGCCCAAGGCACCGGTCATGCCGCTGTTCATCGTCTCGGAGCCGAGCACCGAGGCCATCCATCGACAACTGATCGTCGGCATGCCGGCCATCGGGCTGGTCAATGATGAGGGCGGGCAGTTTCTCGGCGGCTACGCCATGAGTGCCGAGAAGCGACTGGGCACCCTGACCACACTGTCTCGCCTATGGGATCGTGGGGAATTTGACCGGGTTCGCGTCGGCGATGGTTCTGGCAGCTACTACGGGCGGCGCCTCAATCTGCACCTGATGGTGCAACCCGCCGTGGCCTCACTGCTGCTGGCTGATCCGCTGGCCCGCGAGCAGGGATTCCTGGCACGTTGCCTGGTCAGCTTCCCACAGTCCACTGCCGGTCAGCGCAAGTACGTCGAGACCGATCTTGGGCGCACACCGGAGTACCACGCCTATACGGCGCGAATGGATGCATTGCTGGAGCAGGAATGGCCGATCACCGACAACCATGAGCTCGATCCGCCCAGCATCGTCCTGACGCCATCGGCCAAAAAGGCATGGGTGGCCCTCTACAACGACATCGAGAAAGCCTTGGGTGGGGATGGCGATCTTGTCCCAATCCGTTCGCTGGCCTCGAAGGCACCGGAGCACATTACCCGGATGGCCGGCACCTTCGCAGTGTTCGAGGGTGATACCGGCATCCGTGAAGAACACATCGACCGTGCCGCGTTACTGATGCAGCACTACCTGGCCGAAGCCACCCGCCTGTGGGGTGCCGGCCAAGTATCGGCGGAACTGAATCTCGCCCAGGAGGTGTTGAACTGGTTGCGCGACAAGATGGGACCGGGGCGGGCGATCCCGCTGGCTGACATCTACCGCAACGGCCCGTCGGCCATCCGCAGCGCCGGTGCCGCCAGAAAAGTCATGCAGTTGCTGGCGCATCACGGCTGGGTCGCCATCGCCGCGCATCCGACGGCTCGCGAAGCCTACGAACTGGTGGCGCTGTGATGGCTTTCCAGTTCTCACGCCCCCTCGCTGCGAATCTTGCGAATCCCGCGAAAGACCGCACCACGACTGAGTTTGCACTTGTGCGAAGCAATGCGAATTCTGCGAATCCGCTCGCCCCCTTTGATGACCGCATCTGCTGCACCGATTGCAGCCAACTGGCGATGAGCGGCGTCTGCCGGGCTGCCGGCCCGAAGAACAAACCGGTGGTCGCCAATCGCGGCTACCAGCCGACCCGGGATCTGCCACGCCGCTGCGAGGGCTTCACCCCCTATGGCGATCAGCCCGATCAACGGCGCGGCTTCGAGCGCTGGCCAGAACTCCTCCGCTTTCATTCCAACGCCACGCCACCCGGCGCAGAGGGTGGTACGCCTCATGGAGATCATCGTGAATAACGATCCCAATCTGCATCCCCTCTGGGCCAAGCACTTCGGCAGCGCGCCGAAGGTTTCGCTCCCTGCCACCCTCACGGTCGCAGCCAAGCCGGCGGCCACCCAACCCACCGCCGCCACGGTGGGGATCAGCGCTGCCCGAGTGAATCTCGCTCAGGCAGCACCTGCCCGTCCGCAAATCATCCACGACAACGATGGCTGGTACCCAACCTGCCGCTATCGGCCGGCCCCGGGCGAGCCCGTCACCGTCAAAAAGCAGACCGGCCCCCAGAGCTACATCAGCACCACGGTGATGCCGGGCGATGCCCGCTACCCGGTGGAGTTCCTGACGGTGCCGGCCACTGCTGCCAAACAACATCCCTGATTTATCAACCACGGAGGTTCACTCATGAAAATTAATCCATTCAGCAAGAAATCCACCGCTTACTACGACAAGGTCAAGGCCGACTACGACAAGCTCCACGCCGAATTGATGCGGATTCCGACCCAACGTGACCGCTGATTCCGAAATAGTGTGACCGGTGAATCCGCGGGTCGTGACCGCGGATTCCGATTTGATCGTGACCGATTTCGGCGAGTTGTCGGAATGGGCGGTCACGATGTCGGAATCGTCGGTCACGATCAAATCGGAACGGGTTTGTGAGGCCAAGCGTGGCAACGTCGTTTGTCAGGCCGGCTACCCTCGCGCGCTTTGCGCGGAGACGGGAATGCCGGCGGAGCGGATTGCCATGCACAAGATCAGGGAGCTGTTACGGCTCAAATACGACTGCGCGCTGTCGCATGAGCGCATTGCCCGCGCGCTGTCGATTTCCAAAGGAGTGGTCGCCAAGTATGTGAAGGCGGCCGAGGAGTGCGGCCGGCCGTGGGCCGAGTTGTCGGCGGCCGACGAGGCCGAGTTGCGCCGGGTGCTGGGGGTCGCCCGGCGTGGACGTGGCGCGAGCGTCGCGAATGTGCCGCCGGATCTGGCGGCGGTGCATCAGGGGCTCAAGCGAAAGAACGTCACGCTGGCGCTGCTGTGGGAAGAGTACGTGCAGACGGCCGACGGGCCGAGCTATCAGTACTCGCGCTTTTGCGACCTGTACCGCGCGTTCGCCCGCACGCTCAAGCGCTCGATGCGCCAGGTGCACCGCGCCGGCGAGAAACTCTTCATCGATTACGCGGGCGACACGGTGCCGATCGTCGACGCCGACACGGGCGAGATTTCGCGCGCGCAGATCTTCGTCGCGGTGCTCGGCGCCTCGAGCTATACGTTCGCCTGCGCCACGGCGACGCAGTCGCAGGCCGACTGGCTGGGGTCGCTTGCCCGGGCGCTGACCTTCATCGGTGGCGTGCCCGAGCTCGTCGTGCCCGACAATACGCGCTCGCTCGTTGGCCAAGCCGACCGCTACGAGCCGCAACTGCAGCGCACCACCGCCGAGTTCGCCGCGCACTACGGCGTGGCGATCCTGCCCGCGCGCCCCTACAAGCCGCAGGACAAGTCCAAGGTCGAAGTCGGCGTACAGATCGTGCAGCGCTGGATTCTGGCGCGGTTGCGGCATCAGCGTTTCTTCTCGCTGGGGGAGTTGAACGAGGCGATCGCCGCGTTACTCGAGCCGCTGAACACGCGTGCCTTCCGGCGCCTGCCAGGCTCGCGCCACGAAGCGTTCGAGACGCTCGATCGGCCGGCGCTGCGCCCGTTGCCCGCCACCGCGTTCCAGTTCGCCCAATGGAAACGGGCCAAGCCCAACATCGACTACCACGTCGAGTTCGACGGGCATTACTACAGCGTGCCGTATGCGCTCGCCGGCCAACCGGTGGAGTTACGCATCACCGCGAGCAGCATCGAATGCTTTGCCGCAGGCCGTCGCGTTGCGGTGCATGCGAGAAGCCACCGGCACGGGGCTTTCACCACGCTCACCGAGCACATGCCCGCATCGCATCAGGCGCACCGTCAGTGGTCCCCGGGCAAACTCATCGCCTGGGGCGCCACGGTCGGGCCTCACACCGAGCAGGTGGTCAGCCACCAACTCGAACGCATGCCGCACCCCGAGCAGGGCTACCGGGCGTGCCTCGGGCTGATGCGCCTCGGTCGTCAATACGGCAACGAACGCCTCGAAGCCGCGGCGACCCGCGCCGTCACCCTCGGGGCGATGCGTTACCGCAGTGTCGCCTCGATCCTCAAGAGCGGGCTCGACCGCGCGCCGCTCCCCGCATCCACTGCGCAGCAAAGCGAGCTCGCGCTACCGGCCGCTCACGAGAACCTGCGCGGGGCGCGCTACTACCACTGATTCCACCCACCGGAGAACATCGATGCTGATGCAACACAGCCTGCAACAACTGCGCACCCTGCGCCTGGAAGGCATGGCCCGCGCCTTCGAGGAGCAGCTCACCCAGCCCGCCATCACCGCGCTCAGCTTCGAGGAGCGTTTCGCCCAGCTCATCGATCGCGAGATCCTGCTGCGCGACGGCAAACGCATCGATCGGCTGCTCAAGGCCGCCCGCATCAAAGCCGCTGCCGCCTGCCTGGAGGACGTCGACTACCGCGCCGGCCGGGGCCTCGAGCGCAGTCAGATCGCCGCGCTCGGAACCGGCCAGTGGATTCGCCACCACCAGAACTGCCTCATCACGGGCCCCACCGGCAGCGGCAAGACGTGGCTCGCCTGCGCGCTCGCCAACGCGGCGTGCCGGCAGGGCCTCGCGGCCTACTACGTGCGTCTGCCGCGGCTCTTCGAAGAGCTGCGCATCGCGCATGCCGATGGCAGCTTCAGCCGACGCCTGATGCAGCTCGCGCGCATGGATCTCATCGTCATCGACGATTGGGGCCTGGCCGCGCCGTCGGCGCAGGAGCGAAGCGACCTGCTGGAGCTGCTCGACGACCGCGTCGGCACGCGTTCGACCGTGATCACCAGCCAGCTGCCGATCGAGCACTGGCACACCTACCTGGGCGACCCGACCTTCGCCGATGCGATCCTCGATCGCGTCGTGCACGCCGCGCACAAGCTCGCCCTCAAGGGCGAGTCGATGAGAAGAAAGGAAAAGGCATGAGGCCGTGCGCGCGAGACGCCTTACCCACAGGCGCCCGCCCGCCAGCGTATGAGGCGCGCTGGCGGCCGCCTGTGGATAAGCCTGCGCCGTGCCTCGAATCGAGCGTCATCGTGACCGACGCGGTTAGAATCTGAACACCACGCTTCGCGCGCAGACCCCACCGGTCACGTTCGTCGGTGCAGGCGGTCACGTTCGTCGGAATGCGCAGAATTGACGGCCGCCCAGAATGAACTCCGGGAGGCGGAAGCCGATTGTGAGCAGAAGGAGCGCTGGCATCACGAACTGTTTCAACGCGGCTCCAAATTCTCCTCCACCACTGAGGAGAGCAAAGCTTCGTATGCGGTCAGTGCGGCCCGCAACCTGGTCAGTCACATCAAAGGAAATATCGGCCAGTTGCAAAGCCGAATTACCTCACCCCAGCGGATTGCCAAGGCCCCCGAGCAGTTTGCTCAGGCCACGCAAACCCTCGATGAGTTGCTGGCCAGAAAGCGCACGGCCACCGGAGAAATCGAGCGCCTCGACAGCCTGATCGCCAAGGTCAGCAAACGCATCGTGGCCGCCGAAGCCCGCATTGCGACAGAAACCCAATTGGCCACGCAGACGATGCTGGATGCCGAGGAGGAATTCACCGTGCCGGAAGCACTGGCCAAGGCTGAGGCCGAACTGCGCTTGGGCAAAACATCGCTGGCAGACCTGCAAGGGAAACGCGATGGGCTGACCGCCAAGCTGGCGGACCTGCCCAAAGCGATTCGCGAGGCAGAGCAGCGGTTCATTAATTGCCGGGCGGTCATCGCTGAGATCGAGCTCTACGAGCAATTGATGCCGGTGATGAAGCAATTGGCGCGGGCATCGGCCACCCGCCGCCAGAGCCACTACGACCATAAGGAAACCCGGTTCGAGATTGAGATTCCGCGTGACTTGGTGGAATCGGCCCGCAGCGATCTGGAGGACGAAATGCTCCGCGCCTGACCGTGCAAGGGGACGGCGGCGAGTTGAGGCATCGCCGCCAATGGCAGAGGCACCTGACAAGCAGGGTGTTTCTGTCATTCCCGGTGTCCCGTCCTACCCACCAGCACTTCCATCTCAGGAGAGAACAATGGAAATCAAACCCAGCCAATTCGATATGACCAATCCGTTCGCGTCGTTGCAGCAGCGGTTCAATCAGGTTGAGACCGTCCTTCGCCAGATGCCGCCGGCACAACGGGAGCAACTGCTGGCCGAGATGCTGCCGCCCATTCCAATACCTCGGTCTTCGCCACTGATTGAGCCGGCCGTGACGATGGTGACAGTCCAAGTCGCGGAATGGGATGGCGGGCCTCCCATGCAGCAGCCGCAGCCGACCGCCATCTTCCGGCCCCATCGCATTGCCCGCCACATTCCTTGGCAATGGCGGCTGATCGTCGCCGGCATCCGGCTGACGCGAATCATGCGTAAGTCGGCCAGGCTGCAAATGAAGCAGTTCAACAAGTTGCAGCGCCGAATTATTCGACGGGTCCTTCCTCGCCGCAAAGCCATGCGGGGGGCGCCAGCCCGCTGATCCGCTACCGACAGAACGCGAAATGAGGTTACCACCCGGGTTACCGGTTACCACCCCCCGGGTACCACGTCCGTAAGCGGTAACTGACGAGCGTCCTTGCCTACTTCGAGATTTCGAAGAGATCGGATCGCAGCGGGTGGGCCGCGAAGTGCTGCTTCCACAGACGGGGGGTGAGTTGCGCGACGTCGGCAGCGGGGTGTTGGCCGACACGCTGCAGCACATCGACCAGATAGTCGTACGGATCGATGTCGTGCAGCCGGCAGGTGGCGATCAGGCTCTGCGCGATACCGACGTATTTGGCACCGACCTCGGTCCAGCAAAAGAGCCAGTTGCGACGACCCATCGGCACCACGCGCAACGCCCGCTCGAGATGGTTTGTGTCGATCGCCACTTCAGGATCGCGCAGGTACACCTCGAGGGCGGCCCGGCGCTCCCGCACATAAGCCATGGCGGTGGTGAGCGGCGAGCTGGGCAGCAAGCCGTGGGTGTCGAACTGGGCATCGACCCAGGCGAAGAACTCGTGGACCACGGGCTGTGCATGCTCGATCCGGTACGCCCGGCACGCCTCGCCGACGAGCGTGGCCTCGCGGATGCGTTTTTCGACCGCATAGAGCTTGCCGATCATCTCCAGCGCCCGGCCCGCGCGCTCGG
The DNA here is from genome assembly GCF_017894365.1 of Aromatoleum bremense. Taxonomy (NCBI): domain Bacteria; kingdom Pseudomonadati; phylum Pseudomonadota; class Betaproteobacteria; order Rhodocyclales; family Rhodocyclaceae; genus Aromatoleum; species Aromatoleum bremense. The sequence goes on along the minus strand of NZ_CP059467.1, from coordinate 3,382,614 downwards.
GCTCGACCGACTGGGCGTCGAAGAACTTCCTCCTCGAGTGCGCCCAGCATTGCGCGTGCGTGAGCCCGCACTTCTCGGCATAGCGTTCGTAGGCGCCATAGCCATCGGTGAGCAGCACCGCCCCCTCGGGCGGCGGGTCGGTGCCCAGGATCTGCTCGATGTGCTGCGCCTTGCGGCTCTCGCGATAGACGAAACAGATCTCGTCACGTTCGCCATAGACCGGCCAGAAGTAGCCGCCCTTCATCTTGCCGGGGCCCGCACGGCCGGCCTTGATCGGGGTCTCGTCCATCGCCTTGATGCGGCTCGCGCGGATCGAGTCGAGTTGGGCCGTAAAGATCGGTTCGAGCAGCGCGAGCGCCCCGTGGGTGAGCTGCGTGAGCCACGGGCGCGACACCCTGATGCCATTGTCGCCGAGCCGCTGGTGCTGGCGGTAGAGCGGCTGGTGGTAGCAGAACTTGTCCGTGATGAGCCCGGCGACGAAGCTCACATCGGCGCGGCTGCCGCGAATCACCCCCCCGGGTGCCGCCGGGCAGGAAATCGCCTGGGTGTCGAGGCGCTTGATCACCGGGCGCACGTACTTGAGGATCACGTAGCTGCCCGGGCGCTGCGCCAGGCGGTGACTGACCTTTTCGCCGATCACCTCGAACTGGTCGGGGGCGAGCCCCTCGGCCTCGGGGTTGGGCACCTCGATGGTCTCGACCGGCACGCGGGCCTCGTCGAAGAACAGCGCCGATGCGTCGCCCTTGGCGCAGTCGCTGGTGCGGGCCCGGCGGGTGTGGGCGGCAATGTCCTGACCGGGGGGCGGCGGCGAGGATTCGGGCACCGGCAACTCGCCCAGGCTCATCTGATGCGGGTTGGCGTCCACGAGGCGCTTCTCGCTCTTCGCCCCGAAGAGCTGGCGCCGGAACCAGTCGAGCTGGTGGCGCATCGCCTCGCATTCGCCTTTGATGACCTCGAACTGGCGCTGCTGCGCCAGATGCGCGCCCGCCAGTTCGACGACCTGATCGGCCGTCCACCGGGCGGCTTCTTCACGGGTCGGCAGCTGCGTCAAAGGCGTCGGAGGCATGGCGTCATTTTACCAAAAAAGCCAGCATTCATGCGGGTTTGCGGTGACTTGCGGGCAGCGCGAAGCGCTTTTTGAAGCGTGCCGGCTCGATGCCTTCGAGCAACAGCTTCAGCCCCGTCCAGTCCATCTCGCGGCTCGTCGCCCGCGACCAGTCCGACACGAAGCGACCCGACTCGAGCCGCTTGGCCCAGATGCAAAACCCGCTGCGGTCCCAGTACAACACCTTCATCTGGGTCGCGCGCCGGTTGATGAACACGAACAGATGCCCCGACAACGGATCCTGTCCCACGCCGTGGCGCGCCAGCGCATACAAGCCGTCGAAGGATTTGCGCATGTCGACCGGGCGCCCGTACAGATGCACCCGCACCGCGCCTTCGGGAAAGAACATCAGCCGCGCACCAGGTGCAGCACCACGCCGTCACCCAGGTCAAGCTTCAACTCCCAGCGCGAAGCGCCGCCCGAACCCAGCACTCCCAGATCGACGAACGCCTCTTGCCGAGCCGGCCCCACCGCGACGGCCTTGCCGCACACCGGCCCGACGATCGCACGCCAGCGCTGAAAGCTCGAGACGCTGATCGACTCGCGCGCGCAGAATGCCGCCACGCTCAGCCCGCTCGAACCGTGGCGGGCGAACACCTCCTGCCACTCCTCTCGGCTGCGCCGGCGCCATTTGCGCTTGAGCACCCCTGCCATGAACGATCCCTCCATTGTTGAACCTGGAGGCAATTGTCCACGTCGATCACGTGCCCTGGAATAACGCCGGTCAGTTACCGCTTACCCACGTCCATCCCTTGATTTGAAAAGTCATCTCTCATGAAAACTACTGACCACCCCGATTACCAATGGATACCCATCGCTGGCGACCTGACGCAAATGGAACGCACCGTCAGGTCCTGGTTCGATAGTGGCCAGCCGCTTTTTTGGCGCCCGATCTTTGACCCGGAAAACTTTCCTGCCGCCCTGCCCGAGATGTTTCTAACGCCAGACCCATTTGGCGGCGCCTGCTGGTTGATCTCGCGGCCGGAAAGCCTGCTCAGCCTGCCGAGTGGCATCAAGGGCTGGCTCATGCCCTGCGATGCCGAGGACACCGATATTGCCTGTGGCCGCTGGGAAAACAGCATCACCTTCATGGCGATCAATGACCGCTGGACGGGCGTCCGGGTCACCTACCAGACGGATCAAGACTAAACATCAGCCCCGGCATTGAGCGCTTTATGACTTGGCTTCTGCCCAGGAAGAAGCGTTCATGCAACTTCCTCACCGACCGGAGATTCCCGATGACAAAACCTCCTACCATTGCCGCCCAATTGGCGGCGCTGCCCACGATGCCGATGAAGGACTTGTGGGCGCTGTGGGACGTCCATTTTCCGCGACGTCCTGGCACCTGGAACCGCGATTACGTTACGTCCCGTGTCGCCTACAAGATTCAGGAGGCCGCCCACGGCGGCGTCGATCCCGATATCCGGCGGCGGCTAGTGCGCCTCGGTGAATCGCAGTCGGTGTTCGGCAAGCGGCGCGCGGAAGTGCATCTGATGCCGGGTACCGTGCTTCTGCGCGAGTACGAATCCAACGAATATCGTGTCACGGTCACGCCGATGGGACTCTACGATCTGAACGGCAAGGTGTTCAAGAGTCTGTCGGCGGTGGCGCGGCACATCACCGGCGTTAACTGGTCGGGGCCTGCGTTCTTCGGCGTCAAACCGAAGGAGGGGAAGAAATGAACGCTCCCGTTACCCGCAAGCGCTGTGCCGTTTACTGCCGCGTCTCGACCGACGAACGTCTCGACCAATCCTTCAATTCCATCGACGCACAACGCGAGGCAGGACAGGCCTTCATCGCCAGCCAACGGACTGAAGGATGGATTCCCGTCGTCGATGATTATGATGATGGCGGTTTCTCTGGCGGCAATATGGACCGGCCTGCGCTGAAGCGTTTGCTTGCCGATATTGATGCCGGAAAGGTCGACATCGTCGTCGTATACAAGATTGATCGACTGACCCGCAATCTGACTGACTTCTCGAAGATGGTGGATTTGTTCGATCAGCGCGGCGTCAGTTTCAGTGCCGTCACCCAGCAGATCAATTCGGCAACATCAATGGGGCGGCTGATGCTCAACATCCTCCTGTCCTTCGCCCAGTTCGAACGCGAGGTCACTGGGGAGCGTATTCGGGACAAGATTGCGGCCAGCAAGGCGAAGGGGATGTGGATGGGCGGCACACCGCCACTGGGCTATGACGTCAACCAACGGCAGTTGGTGATCAATGAGGCGGAGGCCGAGATCGTGCGAGGTATCTGGCAGCGTTTCGTGGAGTTGCGGTCGACCACGGAATTGGCGCGAGAACTCAACCGCAAAGGAATTACGACCAAAGCGTGGACCACCGTCGATGGCACGTTCAGACCTGGCCGGCCGATCACCAAGCAGAATCTTTACAAGACCCTGCGCAATCCTTTGTACCTCGGCATGATCAGCCACAAGGGTAAAACCTTCCCTGGCCAGCACGAGCCCATCCTCGATCAGGCGCTCTGGGATCAGGCGCAAGCCATCCTGGCCGTCGAGGCCGGCTTGCGTGCCTCACAGACGATGACCCGCCACGACAACGAATCGATATTGCGTGGCCTGCTGTTCGCGCCCAACGGCGACCGGATGCTGCCCACCGCGACCAAGAAGAAAACTGGCAAGCGCTACCGCTACTACCTGCCGTACTCGGACAAGAAACTCGGGCGCGGCACCAACCCCTTCGGCATCGTGCCGGCCGGGCAGATTGAGGCCTTGGTGCTGGAGCAGGTCAAATCCGCATTGCAGTCGCCGGAGATGATTCAGTCCGTATGGGACGAGGTCCAGAAACTGGATGCTACCGCGCAGGAACCGTTCGTCGTGCTGGCCATGCGCAATCTGTCGGCGGTCTGGAATGAATTGTTTCCAGAGGAGCGCTGCCGGCTGGTGCGCCTGCTGATTACCAAAGTGCAGTTACGGGACGATGGCATCGACATCGAATGGCATCCGACTGGTTGGTCGGCGCTGATGAAGGAACTGGCACCGAACAGCATCGGCGCCGAACTGCGTGAAAGAGAAATGGAGGCAATGGCATGAGAGGACTACAGCAGACCGGACTGGCGCAATCGAACTCGTTGAAACTGGAGGATGGCATCAAACTGACCACCTTTATTCCGGTGCGCTTCGTCAGGCACAAGGCACGAAAGGTGGTGGTCGAACCAACGACGCCAGGACGCATGGCGACGCCAATGCATCCCGGGCAGGCGTTCTCGGTCGATGAAAATCTGATGAGTGCCTTGGCCCGGGCGTTTTTCTGGCAGGCGCTCATCGACTCCGGTCGGGTGAAGAACATGACTGAACTGGCCAAGGCCGAGAAGGTCGGTCATGCCAGGATGCAGAAGATGCTCAAGTTGGGGCGTTTGGCGCCAGACTTGGTCGAGGACATTGCCCGTGGCCGGCAGCCAGTCGGACTGTCGCTACAATTCTTCGTCGAGAACTCACTACCGGATGACTGGAGCGCGCAGCGGCAGGTGATTGGTGCGCTGGCAAAGCGTTTGTAATCCGTTTGGTAGGCGCAATGTGGTGAAAACCACCGCCCGGAAACCCGCATGGTTACGGGGTCTTGGCCCAAGACCGGGCTAGGCATAAACAGAGAAAAGAGAGAGATTCGGGCGGGGAGAGGGGCGAAATCGTCGCCCTCCAGCGATCAACGAAGTTCGCATTACCCATGAAACCCCGCCAGTACTGGGCCTTGGCGGGTACAAAAAAGCCCGGAGCATGTCCGGGCTATGATGTTTTGGTGGACCGAAAGGGGATCGAACCCTCGACCTCTGCATTGCGAACGCAGCGCTCTCCCAGCTGAGCTATCGGCCCTCAAGAGCGGCGGATTATAGCGGTGCTGTTTTCATTTTGAAAGGGATTTTTCAGGTTTCGTCTGCGTCGCCGGAGCCGGCCGCGGCGCGGCCGAGGCGGTCGTTGACCGCTTGCCAGTCATCGGTTGGGGGCAGGGTTTCGACGACGATGAAATCGGCGCCGCAGGCGTCGAGGTCGCGCAGGTTCGCGTAGAGCGCGTGCGCATAGCTGGCAGCGTCGATCGGCGCGGCGCGCCAGATCAGGCGCGCATCCTGCGGGTCGTCGCAGCGGCGCGCGAGAACGGCGACGCGGCTTCCTTCGGCGGCGAGCGTTGCCGCGAGTTCGACGAGGTTCGCGGCGGGTGCGACCTGCAGCGGCGTGCGCGGTGCGTAATGCGCCGAGAGCGAGCCCGACACGCGGGGCTCGCCCCCGTCAGTGCCGCCATCGCTGTCGGTCGTGGGGCTGGCCTCGTCGGCCGCCGTCGCGCGGGACCGGGGATGGCGGCCGATGACGCGGGCGATATCTTCGGCGGCGATCGCGCCGGGGCGCAGGATCTCCGGTACGTCGCGCGACAGGTCGAGGATCGTGGATTCGATGCCGATTGCACACGGGCCGCCGTCGAGGATCAGCGCGACCTTGTCGCCGAGCTCCTGGCGCACGTGCGCAGCGGTCGTCGGGCTGATGCGCCCGAAGCGGTTGGCGGACGGCGCGGCGATGCCGGAATCGAAAGTCTGCAGCAGTGCGAGCGCGACCGGGTGGTCCGGCACGCGCAGGCCGACCGTGTCCTGGCCGCCGGTGACGGCATCGGGCACGCCATGCTGACGCTTCAGGATCAGTGTCAGCGGCCCGGGCCAGAATGCGCGGGCGAGCGCGAAGGCGTCGTCCGGAATCTCGCGCGCCCAGCGCGCCAGATGACCGGCGTCGGGCAGGTGGACGATCAGCGGGTGGTCGGCGGGGCGGCCTTTCGCGGCGAAGATCCTGCCGACCGCGGCAACATTGAGCGCATCGGCGGCGAGCCCGTAGACCGTCTCGGTCGGCATCCCGATGAGTTCGCCCGCGCGCAGCAACTCGGCGGCGCGGCGGATCTCGTCGTCCGGGACCGCTGGAGCGACGTCAGCGCTCCTCATCGCGTATGCCGATCGCCGTGCGCGCCTGCAGCGCCACGGCCAGCGCTTTTTCGGCGCCGTCGCCGATCACGGTGAAATGCCCCATTTTTCGTCCTGCGCGCGCGTGATGCTTCGCGTACAGGTGCAGTCGGAGATTGGGCACCGCGTGGAGCACGGACCAATCCGGCTCGCGGTACGTGCCGCCCGCATGCGCGCCGTCGTACCAGAGCTCACCGAGCAGATTCACCATCACCGCGGCGCTGTGCGCGCGCGGCTCGCCGAGCGGCAGCCCGCACAGCGCCCTCACCTGCTGTTCGTACTGGCTGGTGACGCAGGCATCGATCGTGTGATGGCCGCTGTTGTGCGGGCGCGGCGCCATCTCGTTCACGTAAAGTGCGCCGCGGCAGACGAAAAACTCGACGCCGAGCGTGCCGACATAGCCGAGCTTCCCGGCGATTTGTCCGGCGACCTCGCGGGCTTGCGCGATGAGTGCCGGGGCGACCCCGGCCGGCGCGATGGTGATGTCGAGAATGCCGTGGCGGTGGCGGTTTTCGGACGGGTCGAAAGAGCGCACATTGCCCGCCTCGTCGCGCGCGAGGACGACCGACAATTCGCAGTCGAGGTCCAGCATCTTCTCGAGCACGCAGGCTTCGCCGCCGAACTGGTGGAACGCGTGCAAGGCTTCATCACGGTTCGCGACACGCGCTTGCCCCTTGCCGTCGTAGCCGAAGCGCGCGATCTTGAGGACAGCGGGGAACAGGCTGGTACCAGCATCGCGGACCTCGGCCTCGCTGCGGACGACTGCGAACGGGCCGTGCGGCAGGCTGTTGTCGGCGAGAAAAGTCTTCTCTGCAATGCGATTCTGGCACACCGCCACGGCGCTCGCGGAAGGGTGCACCGGAAGAAATTTGGCGAGGTAATCGAGCGTCGCGGCCGGGACGTTTTCGAACTCGGTCGTCACCCCGGCACAGGCCGCGGCGAGTTCGTCGAGTGCGGCGTAGTCATCGTAAGCCGTGACGAGGTGGCGGTCGGCGATCAGACCGGCCGGGCTGTGCGGGTCCGGATCGAGCACCCACACGTGGTAACCCATTTCGTGGGCGGCAGAAACGAAGAAGCGGCCGAGTTGGCCGCCACCGAGCATGCCGAGGGTTGCGGGGGGGAGGATCATCGCGCCCTCCGCCGGGCCGTCCCAAGAAGGGCGTTCGCCCCCCCGGGGGGGCGGAGCGGGGAATTCGCGGAGCACTGCTCCGCTCCCGCGGAACGGGCCGGCTGTGCAAAGCCGGCCCTGCGCGCAAATGCTATCGCCGCAAGCGTGGGGGCTGTCATACCTGGTCCAGGGTCATGTCGAGCACCGCCTGCGTCTGGCGGGCGCGGAACGCAGCGAGTTTTTCGGCGAGCGCGGCGTCCTCGTTGGCGAGCAGCGCGACCGCGAAAAGCGCCGCATTTGCCGCACCGGCTTCACCGATCGCGAAAGTCGCGACCGGGATGCCCTTCGGCATCTGCACGATCGACAGCAGCGAATCCTGCCCAGACAACGCCTTCGACTGCACCGGCACGCCGAGCACGGGCAGCGTCGTCTTCGCCGCGACCATGCCGGGCAGGTGTGCCGCGCCGCCTGCGCCGGCGATGATCGCCTTGAGGCCGCGTTCGCGCGCGCTGTCGGCATAGACGAACATCAGGTCGGGCGTGCGGTGGGCGGACACCACGCGGGCCTCGTACGGCACGTCGAATTCGGCGAGCATCTTCGCCGCCGCCTGCATCGTCGGCCAGTCGGAACTCGAGCCCATGATGATCCCGACGAGGGGTTTGTCGCTCATCGTCTCAACCTTTGCTGCGCGCGACGCGCTCGGCCGACTCGACGGTGTTCGCGAGCAGCATCGTGATCGTCATCGGGCCGACGCCGCCCGGCACCGGCGTGATCAGCGACGCGACCTCCTTTGCCGACTCGAAGTCGACGTCGCCGCACAGCTTGCCGGCATCCGGGCCTTCGGTCAGCCGGTTGATGCCGACGTCGATGACGACGGCGCCCGGCTTGATCATGTCGCCGGTGACGAAGCGCGGCTTGCCGATCGCGGCGACGAGGATGTCGGCGCGGCGGGTGTGGAACGCCAGGTCGCGCGTCTTCGAGTGGGTGACGGTGACGGTCGCGCCGGCGTTGGTCAGCAGCATCGCCATCGGCTTGCCGACGATGTTCGAGCGGCCGATGACGACTGCCTCGGCGCCCTGCACCGGCACGTCCCCGGCTTCGAGCATCTTCATGACGCCGTGCGGTGTGCAGGGCAGGAACGCTTCCTGGCCCTGCGACAGGCGGCCGACGTTCTCGGCGTGGAAACCGTCGACGTCCTTTTCGACGCGGATCGCCTCGAGGACTTCGGCTTCATTGAACTGCTTCGGCAACGGCAGCTGCACGAGGATGCCATGCACGGCCGGGTCGGCGTTGAGGTCGGCGATCTTCGCCATGACTTCGGCAGCATCGACATCGGCGGCGAAATCGAAGCGCAGCGAACGGATGCCCGCTTTCTCGCACGCGGCAACCTTGTTGCGGACATACACTGCCGACGCGGGATTCGCGCCGACCAGGAGCACCGCGAGACACGGCTGCACGCCCCGGGCGGCAAGCGCAGCGGCGCGCTCGGCGAGTTCGCCGCGGACGCGTGCGGAAAGGGCGTTGCCGTCAAGAATGCGAGCGGTCATCGTCGTTATCCCAAAAACCGGCGATTTTATCGCACGATCAGGGGCTTGTGCGCGTGCGACGCTCACGCGGCGAGCGTTTCTCCCGCTACCGCCCGCCGGCCGGCCTCGAACGCCTCGCGATTGACGTCGACGAGCTTCGGTTTGCGGCTGCCGAAGCGCGCCAGCACCGCGTCGCGCAACACTTCCGCCGGGAACGGCAGCCAGTCCGAACTCGCACCGAGCATCACGGTATTGCCGAGCCGGATGTTGCCGAGCTGCACCGCGAGCGCCGTCGCGTCGAAGTCGTGCACCCGCAGGCCGAGTTCGCACATCTGCGCGACCGGTTGCTCGGGATAGTCGAACAGCCCGATATTGACGACCGGCGGCACGATGCGTCCGCTGTTGACGAGCGCCACCCCGCCGGGGCGCAGCATGTGACCCCAGCGCAGCGCTTCGGCCGACTCGAAGCCGATCAGCATGTCGGCCTCGCCGGGAAGAATCTGCGGCGACAGCACTTCGGGGCCGAAGCGCAGGTGCGACGTGACGACGCCGCCGCGCTGGCTCATGCCGGCGACTTCGGTTTTCTTGACGTCGAAACCGAGCGAGATCGCCGCTTCGGCGAGGATTTCGGTCGCCGTCATGACGCCCTGCCCGCCGACGCCGCACACGAGAATGTTGGTGACTTTCGACATGTCGCTCATTTCCTGACGAACTGCATCGGCTGCAGCGGTTGCACGGGCTCGGCGTGGATGATCGCCTCGGGCGCGCACGGCTGCACGCATAGACCGCAGCCGGTGCAGGCCGAGGTGTCGATGCGCACGAACGACAGGTCGACTTCCTTGCCGGACGCCTTGACCTCCTTGTCGCGACGGATCACGTGGATCGCCGGGCAGCCGACATCGACGCAATTGCCGCAGCCGGTGCAGCGATCCTCCTTCACCAGGTACGGCTTCGTCGGCACGTAATGGTCGATCAGCACGCACGGGCGATCGGTGATGATGACCGACGGCTCCTCGATCTTCGTCTCTTCGCGCAGCGCCTTGAACAGCACCGGCAGCTGGTAGGGATCGAGGACGCGGATGCGCTCCTTCTTCACGCCGAGCGCCTCGCACAGCTTGGCGAAATCGACGCGCGTGGTTTCCTCGCCGTGGAGGTCGCGCCCGCTGCCGGGGTTGTCCTGCCCGCCGGTCATGCCGACGGCGCGGTTGTCGAGCAGCAGCACCGTGACGTTGCCGCGGTTCCACGTGATGTCGAGCAGGCCCTGCATGCCCATGTGCATGAAGGTCGAGTCGCCGATCACTGCGACGACCTTCTTGTTCGCGTCGACCTTGCCGCGGCCCTTGTCCATGCCGAGCGCGGTGCCCATCGACGCACCCATCGAGATGCAGGAATCGAGCGCGTTCCACGGATGGCCGGCGCCGAGCGTGTAGCAGCCGATGTCGCCGGCGATCATCACGTTGCGCATCTGCGACAGCGTGTAATAGACGCCGAGATGCGGACACGCGACGCACATCGTCGGCGGACGCGGGAACACTTGCTGCGGCACGACGTGCTCGGGCTCGGCGACGACTTCGCCGCGCAACCGGGCGACGCCGAGGTGCAGCGCGTCGGGCGCGAGTTCGCCGGTACGCGGCAGCACATCCTTGCCGTGGCATGCGATGCCGGCGGCCTTGAGCTCGGTTTCGAGCAGCGGCTCGGTCTCCTCGACGACCAGCAGGCTATCAACGGTGGCGGCGAATTCTCGCAGGCTTTCAATCGGCGGCGGACAGGAGAGACCCAGCTTGAACACCGGCGCGTCGGGGAAAGCCTCGCGCACGTGCATGAACGCCGGGCCGGACGTGACGAAGCCGATGCGCCGGTCGCTGCCGTCGACGCGGAAGTTCAACGGTGAATTCTCGGCCTCCGCGCGCACCGCGGCTTCACGTTCGAACATCAGCGGCAGACGCGGCTTCGCGTTGCCCGGCACCATCACCCAGCGGCGCGGGTCCTTCGTGAAGCCACCGGGCTCGACCGCCTCGCGCTCGCCGGCGACGACGACACCCTTGACGTGGCAGATGCGCGTGGTCAGGCGCAGGATCACCGGCGTGCGGAAGCGCTCGGACAGCGCGAACGCCGCACGCGTCATCGCATAGGCCTCCTGCGAGTCGGCCGGCTCGAGCACCGGCAGATGCGCGAAGCGTCCCCAGTAGCGCGAGTCCTGCTCGTTCTGCGACGACGACATGCCGACGTCGTCGGCGACGGCGATCACGAGCCCGCCCTCGGTGCCGGTCACGGTCATCGTCATCAGCGCGTCGGACGCCACATTCAGGCCGACGTGCTTCATCGCGCAGAACGCGCGCGCGCCGACCATCGACGCACCGAGCGCGACTTCGAGCGCGACCTTCTCATTGACCGACCATTCGGTGTACAGGTCGGGGTACTTCGCCAGCACCTCGAGAATTTCGGTCGACGGGGTGCCGGGATAGGCGGCCGCAACACGCGTGCCGGCCTCCCACACTGCACGCGCCACCGCTTCGTTACCGGACAGGAAAAGCCGGGCCGCTGCCGGCACGGGCTGGGACGCAGACATCGGATCGACCCCGGGGATTGTGGAGCGCAAAGCTTACCGATCGGTCGACTTTACTCCGTTGATCCAGATCAAGCGGCGCAACGTTGCCGCGGCCGGACACGAAAAACTCAGCCGATGCGGAATCCGGTCGTCAGCTGCTCCAGCGCTTCGGCGCTGTGCCTGAGTCGCGCCGTCGACTCGTTGCTGCCGCGGATCTCGGCGCTGCTGCGCTCGGCGACCTCGGCGACTTCCTGCATGTTCGTCGCGACGCTGTTGCTCGCCGACGACAACTCCTTCATCGATGACACCACTTCCTCCAGGCGCACCAGCGTGTCCCGTGCACCCTCGCGAATCTCGTGCAGCGCGTCAGCGGCCTGTTTGGACAGGCGCGCGCCCGAATCAACCTTCGATACGATCTGCTCGATGCTGGCAACCGCACTTTCGGTTTCCGCCTGCACCGAGACGATGACCTGCGAGATCTGCGTCGTCGCTGCGCCGGTGCGCTCGGCGAGCTTGCGCACCTCGTCGGCGACGACCGCGAAGCCGCGTCCCTGTTCGCCGGCCCGCGCGGCCTCGATCGCGGCGTTCAGGGCGAGCAGGTTCGTCTGGTCGGAAATCTCGCGGATCACGTTGGCGATCTTGCCGATTTCACCGGAGCGGTCGCGCAGCACCTGGATCTGCGCCGCAGCGCTGGTGACGGTGGCGGAGATCTGGGCGATGCCATCCGACGCGTCGCGCGCAAGCCCTTCGCCGCGCAGCGCGACTTCCACCGTGCGCTGCGAGTTGCCGCACACCTCTTCGGCGTTCTCCGACACATGCGCGATGCTCACCGCCATCTGCTCGATCGCCGCCGCAGTGCCGCCCGCGACTTCCGACTGGCGCATCGACGCTTCGTGGATCGAGCGCCCGGTGTCGGCCGCTTCGCGCACCGCCGCCGTCACGTCGCGGGCGTTGTCGCGCACCCGCCGGATCACCTCGGCAAGGCGCGACTGCATCTGCTCCATCGCATACGTGATGCTGCGCGTATCGCCCGCCGCGACCTTGACGTGCGAAGTCAGGTCGCGCTCGGCGATCTGCCCGGCCACCTGCTGCAGGTCCGACGGCTCGCCGCCGAGCTGGCGCAGGATTCCGCGCCCGATGCGCCACGACAGCAGGATCACCAGCAGCGCCGCAAGGGCGCCAAGGGCGAAGGTGTAGCGCGTGTGCTGCCAGAAGGTCTCATCGACATCGTTGACATACACGCCGCTGCCAATCATCCAGCCCCACGGCGCGAACCCCTGCACGTAGGTGACCTTCGGCTGCGGATCGCTCCTGCCCGCCTTCTGCCATACGTAGTCGACGTAACCGGCGCCGGATTTTTTCACGACTTCGACGAACTCGACGGACATGCGCTTTCCGTTCGGATCGGCAAACTCCCGCTGGTCCATGCCATCGAGCTCGGGCTTGACCGGATGCATCAGCATGCGCGGATGCATGTCGAGGATGATGAAATACTCCCCGTCGCCGTAACGCATGTTCTTCACGACGGCCATCGCCGCGGCCTGTGCCTCGTCGCGGGTCATCTCGCCGGCAAGCTCGCGCCGCTGGAAATGCTCGAGCACGCCGTGCGCCGACTCGACCGCGTGCCGGGTGCTGCTCTTGCGTTCGTCGAGCATCACCTGGCCAAGAGAGCTGAGCGACTGCCACATGACCACGGCGAACAGCCCGAACGCGATCAGGACGATGAGACGCAGGCGAGTGCCCACTTTCAGACGAAAAAAACTTGGCACGAAACACCCCGGGGGAAATATTGAAGCGGAAACCGATGGGGTTCTTATCGGACTGGCGCAGCGAAACTTTAGGCGGCGCCGCCCGCGCCGGCCTGCCGGCGGCTTCCCGGGAGTGAAACCGCTCAGGGCGCCGCGTCCGGCTCGGCGGAAATGACGTGCCGGACCAGTTTGGCGAGCGAGTGGGCGCCCATCTTCTCCATCACCCTTGCGCGATGCACTTCGACGGTCTTGATGCTGATGCCGAGGACGTCGGCGATCTGCTTGTTGAGCTTGCCGGCGATGATCAGGTCGAGCACTTCGCGTTCGCGCTGGGTCAGGCTGCCGAGCCGGCGCGCAGTGTCGGCTTCGAGCCGGCGCTTGCCGCGGCTTTCCTGTTCGGCGGCGAGACACCGTTCGATCAGCCCGAGCATGTCGCGGTCGCCGAACGGCTTCTCGATGAAATCGACCGCGCCTTTCTTGACCGCCGACACCGCCATCGGCACGTCGCCGTGCCCGGTGATGAAGATCACCGGCAGCGTCGAACGCTGTCGGCGCAGCTCCTCGAACAGTTCGAAACCGCTCATGCCCGGCATGCGCACGTCGAGCACCAGGCAGCCGGTCATCGCCGGCTGGTATGCGCCGAGAAATTGCTCCGCCGATTCGAATGCGATCGCGTGGTAACCGCTCGATTCGAGCAGCCACACGAGTGAATCGCGCAGTGCCTCGTCGTCATCGACGATGTAGATGTTCTGGTCAGGCACGCCGGACGACTCGCTCACTGGCAACCTCCGTAGGCAGCGTAAAGGAGAAGATGGTACCGCCATCCGGGTTCGAGTCGACCACCAGGCGTCCATCGTGGAACTCGATGATCGAACGGCAGATGTTCAGCCCCATCCCCATGCCTTCGGCCTTGGTCGTGTAAAACGGCGTGAAGAGGCGTGCACGGTCGTCCTCGCCGATGCCGTGGCCGCGGTCGATGACCGACACTTCGACGGCGCTCGGTCCGAGCGCGCGCGCGCGCACGACCAGCACGCGTTCGTCGCGCGGCAGCTCGGCCATCGAATCGATGCCGTTCTTGACCAGGTTCAGCACCACCTGCTCGATCATGATGCGGTCGGCGAACACCGCCGGCAGTCCGGCCGCGACGTCCGCGACGATGCGCGAGCTCATCCGTTTGGCGTCGATCTCGGCGAACCCGACCGCGTCATCGAGCACTTCGGAAATCTGCACCGCGCTGCGACGCGGCTCGCTCTTCTTCACGAACTCGCGCACGCGGCGGATGATCTTGCCGGCCCGCTCGGCCTGGAAGCTCGCCTTCTGCATCGCCGCCAGCAGGTCTTCGCCGCGGACATTCCCCGACTGGATGCGCGTCACGCAGCCCATGCAATAGTTCGCGATCGCCGCCAGCGGCTGGTTGAGTTCGTGCGCGAGTGTCGACGCCATCTCGCCCATCGTGATCAGGCGCGACGTGCGCTGCAGGCGCTCGGCCTGCTGGCGCGAGATCTCGGCGGTCTGCTTGCGCTCGGTGATGTCGGTGGCGATCCCCATGCGCACCACGCGGCCGTCGACCCAGCGGGTCGCGCGCTCGCGCACGTGGTACCAGCGCCCCGACAGCGGATGCTGCAGTTCGCCGTCGAACAGCTCGCGCGGCACGTCGGCCGGCTTGAGGGCGCGTGGATCGAGCCGGTAGTCGCCGCGCTCGGGCTGCGGCACCGCGACGCCACGCACCGTCCGCCCGACGGCGTCGAAACCGTGGATGTTCTTGAATGCGCGGTTCGCGAACAGGATTTCGTCGGTGCCCGCGTCGGCGACGAACACCGCCGCTTCGAGCCCGTCGAGCACCGCCTCGAAGCGCTCGTGTGCGGCTTCGAGCGCCGCGCGGATGCGCTTCGGCTCGGTGATGTCGGTCACCGAGGCCATCCAGCCAGTCTGCGTGCCGCTGTTGTCGATCAGCGGCGACAGGTAGAAGCGCGCGTCGAGGCGTTCGCCGTTCTTGCGCCGGATGCGCATCTCGAAGCCCGCCCGCGGCGCCTGCCCGAGCAGCGTGAGGTCGAGGTTGTCGCTGCACAGCTGCAGGTCTTCGGGCGGCCAGTACGGAAACGGCCGCGACGCGCCGATGAGCTCGTCGGGCTCGAAACCGACCAGGCGGCAAAACGCGGGGTTCACATAGATGATGCGCCCGTTGAGATCGATCGCCCGCATCCCGGTGACGACCGACTCCTCCATCGCCTTGCGGAACGACGACTCGGCGCGCAGCGCATCTTCGCCCGCCTTGCGGCCGGTGATGTCGTGCGCGACGGCATAGACGAGCTTCTCCTCGCGCACCGGGTTGATGCTCCACGCCAGCCACTTGAAGCTGCCGTCGATGCAGCGGCAACGGTTCTCCAGGCTCACCGGCTCGCCGCCCGCGAGCCGGCGCATCTGCTCGACGGTATCCGAGACGTCGTCGGGGTGCACCAGATCGAGCAGCGGGTGGCCGGGCAGGTCGTCCGGCGCGTAGCCCAGAATCCGCTCGAACGCGGGGTTCGCGCGGCGGAACACGCCATCGAGGCCGACGATGCACAGCAGGTCGAGCGACAGGTTGAAGAGGCGGTCGCGCTCCTTCTCGACCTGTACGCGACGCTGCACGTGGGTGCGCAGCAGCCACAGGCTCCACAGCACGATCACCGACAGGCCGAGGATCATCGCCGTCGGCAAGGCCTGGGGCAGCCGGCTGCCGGTGCGGAATGCGGTGGCCCGCAACGTCAGCCCGTTGCCCGGCGGATCGAGCGGGATCTGGTATGACACACTCTCGTCGAGATCGCGCACGCCCGAATTGACCGCGAGGCTCTCGCCCTTGTCGCTGATCAGCGCGAGCCGGTATTTCTCGGCGAACCAGCTCGGCACGAGGTGGCGCACCATGCGGTCGATCGAATACACGCCGACCACCGCACCGAGGAATTCGCGCCCGCGCCGCACCGGGACATAGACTTCGAGCACCACCTTGTCACGCGGATTTGCGTAGGGCGCGCCGTAGCTCGGTCGCGAAAGTTCGCGCGCGCGGTAGAACGCCTGCGTCTGCAGGCCGGACAACCCATCGCCGACGAGCCAGTCGGTGGTGTCGAACGGCGCCGACCAGCGCACTGCCTCCTCCGGGCCGACCCACACGATGTTCACCAGTTCGCCATTGTTCGCGATGTGCTGGTTCGCGCGCACCTGGAAGCCGTCCATGCCGAGCGCGTCGGCGGCCAGGTCGCGCGCGAGCTGCCCGAGAAACTCCTCGGTGCCCTGCATGTGCAGGCGCATCGTCTGCTCCGCCCACTGAACGTCGCGCGCCACCGCGTTGCGCTCGCTCTCGGCTTCGCGCGTCTGCAGCAGCCACACCAGCGCGAGCATCGTCAGCGCGAACACGCCCACGGCCACGTACGGCGCGGTCCAGTACCAGCGGGCCCGCGTGAAACGGGGCGAATCGATGTCGTTCATGAAGGCGAAGGCCAGGGCAGGCGGCAGTTCCGGAATAAAGCGCACGGCAGCGAAAGCGTCGCCCGTTGGCTCGAGAGCATTCTTGCCGCGGCGCGTCATCGGCGACATCGGGTCTTTCCCCTACCGTTCGAGCGGATTCAGGAGGCCCGCGCCCGGGACGGCGCGATCCGGCGCTGCGGGTTTTCGCCAATTCTTGCCCAGCCGCATGCCGCGTAAATTGCGCCTTCGACGACAACCCTGGCGGACTTTCGCGTGCCACGCCTGATCCTTGCCCTATTGTGCCTGCTCGCCCTGTCGGTCCACGCCGCGCCACCGCTGCGGATCGGCGTGTCCGGCCCCTTCACGGGCGGCTCGAGCCCGATGGGCATCTCGATGCGCGAAGGGATCCGCATCGCCGCGGCTGAAATCAACGCCGGCGGTGGCGTCCTCGGCCGGCCGATCGAACTCGTCGAACGCGACGACGAGGCACGCAACGAACGCGGCGCCCAGGTCGTCCAGGAGCTCATCGAGAAGGAGCACGTCGTCGCCGGCCTCGGCATCGTCAACACCGGCGTCGCGCTCGCGAGCCAGCGCGCGTACCAGCACGCACGCATCCCGGTGATCACGTCGGTGGCGACCGGCTCGGTCATCACGAAGCAGTTCGTGCCGCCGCAATATCCGGACAACTTCGTCTTCCGCATCTCGGCGAATGACACCCTGCAGGCGGCGATGATCGTCATGGAGGCGATCGACCGGCGCGGCCTGAAGCGGGTGTCGATCTTCCACGACGCGACCAATTACGGCCAGCTCGGCCGCGAGGACCTCGAGCGGGCGCTCGCCGCACGCGGCGTCCATCCGGTCACGGTCGAACGCTTCCAGATCCGCGAATCCGACATGACGACGCAGCTGCGCCGCGCACGCGAGGCCGGCGCCGAAGCGATCCTCACGTACGGCATCGGCCCCGAACTCGCGCAGATCGCCAACGGCATGGCGCGGATGAACTGGCGCGTGCCGCTGATCGGCAGCTGGACGCTGGCGATGTCGAATTTCATCGACAACGCCGGGCCGAACGCCGAGGGCGCGCGGATGCCGCAGACCTTCATCGCCGAGCCGACGACGCCGCGGCGCCGCGCGTTCCTCGGCGCCTGGAAAAAATCCAGCGGCAGCGAGCGCATCCCGGTGCCGCCAGCCGCCGCGCAAGGGTATGATTCCCTCCTATTGCTCGCCGCCGCAATCCGGCAGGCAGGCAGCACGGAAGGCGACCGGATACGCGAGGCGCTAGAAGAACTGCGCGAGAAGGTCGAGGGAGTCATCATGACTTATCACCAGCCCTTCTCGAAGGACAACCACGAGACCATCACCAGCGTTCATGACATATTCATGGGCGAGGTGCGAAACGGCAAAGTGGTGTTCGCCTACGACGAGGATCGGCGCAGAGCGTCAGGCAAATGAGCCGGGCGCCTCCTCTCCCGTTTTACCCATCGGCCGGGGGACCTCTCCCTCCCTCCCTCTCCCCCGGCCGATTTTTTTCCGCTGCTCCGCACCCTCCGCCGTCCCGCACTTTTGCGCGACTCCGCGCCGCAGCGCCCCCTTCCGCCGGCCCCTTCGCTTGGCAGCTTCGCCCCGCGCTGCCGCGAAACACGTTCGACCTGTCCATCCGCTTCCCGCGACGAATTGCCTGCAATCCTGTTTGCAAGATCCCCGCCGCGAACCACTCGCCATGAAATTTGCTGCGCCTTTATTGCACATCACGAAAACACATTTTATCATGTGAAACTTGCCGATCAGACGCAGGGGTCGGCGATCCACGCTTCCGCCCCGACCGCTCCACAAGAGCGAAAACCGCAAACCTCAATCGATGAGGAGACAGAGAATGGCCGCTACATCGAACGTGATCCTGCAGCCCGACCAGGACAGCCAGGAAACCCAGGAATGGCTCGATGCGCTACACGGCGTCGTCGCCAACGAAGGCCCCGAACGGGCCCACTTCCTGATCGAGAAAATGATCGAGGCCGGCCGCGAGGAAGGGATCGACATCCCCTATTCCGCGACGACCCAGTACATCAACACGATCCCCGCCAGCCAGCAGCCGAAATACCCCGGCAACCCGGACATGGAGATCAAGCTGCACTCCTACATCCGCTGGAACGCGATGGCGATGGTCGTGCGCGCGAACAAGCACACCAACGTCGGCGGCCACATCGCGTCGTTCGCGTCGGCCGCCGCCCTTTATGACGTCGGCTTTTCGCACTTCTGGCGTGCGCCGACGAAAGACAATGGTGGCGACCTGATCTTCTTCCAGGGCCATTCGGTGCCCGGCGTCTATGCCCGTGCGTACATGCTCGGCCGCCTCACCGAGGCGCAGCTCGACGGCTATCGCCAGGAAGTCGACGGAAAGGGCATCTCGTCGTACCCGCATCCGTGGCTGATGCCCGACTTCTGGCAGTTCCCGACGGTGTCGATGGGCCTCGGGCCGCTGTGCGCGATCTACGCGGCGCGCTTCATGAAGTACATGGATTCGCGCGGCATGATCGAGGCGAAGGACCGCAAGGTGTGGGCCTTCCTCGGCGACGGCGAGACCGACGAGGTCGAGTCGCTCGGCGCGATCGGCATGGCCGCGCGCGAGAAGCTCGACAACCTGATCTTCGTCATCAACTGCAACCTGCAGCGCCTCGACGGCCCCGTGCGCGGCAACGGCAAGATCATCCAGGAGCTCGAAGCCGAGTTCCGCGGCGCCGGCTGGAACGTCATCAAGGTCGTCTGGGGCACGCACTGGGATTCGCTGCTCGCGCGCGACACCAAGGGCCTGCTGAAGAAACGCATGATGGAATGCGTCGACGGCGAATATCAGACCTTCAAGGCGAAGAACGGCGCCTATGTGCGCGAGCACTTCTTCAATACGCCGGAACTGAAGGCGATGGTCGCCGACTGGACCGACGACGAGATCTGGCGCCTGAACCGCGGCGGCCACGACCTGTTCAAGATCTTCTCCGCGTACAAGGCGGCGGTCGAGCACAAGGGCCAGCCGACGCTGATCCTGGCGAAGACGATCAAGGGCTTCGGCATGGGCCAGGCCGGCGAGGCGATGAACATCTCGCACCAGCAGAAGAAGCTCGACACCGACGCGGTGCGCCGCTTCCGCGACCGTTTCGAGTTGCCGGTGCCCGACGACCAGGTTGCAGAGGTGCCGTACCTCAAGTTCGCCGACGATTCGCCCGAGCAGAAATACCTGCTCGAACGCCGCATGACGCTCGGCGGCTTCCTGCCGGCGCGCGCGCGCCGCGCCGAAACGCTGCCGGTGCCGCCGCTCGCCACCTTCGCCGCGCTGCTGAAATCCTCCGGCGAGGGCCGCGAGCTGTCGACGACGATGGCGGTGGTGCGCATCATGAACATGTTGATGAAGGACAAGCAGATCGGCCGCCATGTCGTGCCGATCGTGCCGGACGAATCGCGCACCTTCGGCATGGAAGGCATGTTCCGCCAGTACGGCATCTGGAACCAGGAAGGCCAGAACTACGTGCCGGAAGACCATGACCAGCTGATGTTCTACAAGGAATCGAAGACCGGCCAGGTGCTGCAGGAAGGCATCAACGAAGCCGGCGCGATGGCCGACTGGATCGCCGCCGGCACCGCCTATTCGGTGCATGGCGTGCAGATGATCCCGTTCTACATCTTCTATTCGATGTTCGGCCTGCAGCGCACGATGGATCTGTGCTGGGCGGCAGGCGACCAGCGCACGCGCGGCTTCCTGATCGGCGGCACATCCGGGCGCACGACGCTCAACGGCGAAGGCCTGCAGCACGAGGACGGCCACAGCCTGCTGCTCGCGAACATGATCCCGAACTGCGTCAGCTACGACCCGACCTTCCAGTACGAAGTCGCGGTCGTCGTGCAGGACGGCATGCGCCGGATGTTCGCCGAACAGCAGGACGTCTATTACTACATCACCGTGCTGAACGAGAACTACGAGCATCCCGACATGCCGGCCGGCGCCGAAGCCGACATCGTCAAGGGCATGTACGCGTTCCGCAAGGGCGGCGAGTCGACGAACACGCTGCGCGTGCAGTTGCTCGGTTCCGGTTCGATATTCCGCGAAGTCATCGCCGCGGCCGACCTGCTGAAGAACGACTGGGGCATCGAGTCCGACCTGTGGGGCTGCCCGAGCTTCAACGAGCTGGCCCGCGACGGCCAGGACGTCGATCGCTTCAACATGCTGCATCCGCTCGATGCGCCGCGCGTCAGCCACGTCGAGAAGTGCCTCAAGGACACGAGCGGCCCGGTGATCGCTGCGACCGACTACATCAAGATGTTCGCCGAGCAGATCCGCCCCTTCGTCAAGCGCACCTACGTGACGCTCGGCACCGACGGTTTCGGCCGTTCGGACACGCGCGAGAAGCTGCGCCACTTCTTCGAGGTCGATCGCCGCTGGATCACGGTCGCCGCGCTGAAGGCGCTCGCCGACGACGGCCTGATCGAGCGCGACAAGGTCGCCGCCGCGCTGCTGAAGTACCAGCTCGATCCGAACAAGCCGAACCCGATGACCGTCTGAGCGCCCCAGGGAGACAACAACATGAGCGAACTCATTGAAGTGAAAGTCCCGGACATCGGCGATTACGCCGACGTGCCGGTGATCGAGCTGTTCGTCAAGCCCGGCGACACGATCAAGGTCGAGGACCCGATCGCGACGCTCGAATCGGACAAGGCGACGATGGACGTGCCCTCGACCGCCGCCGGCGTCGTGCGCGAAGTGCTGGTGCAGGTCGGCGACCGCGTTGCCGAAGGCAAGGTGCTGATCAAGGTCGAGGCAGCCGGCGCCGGAACCGCTGCGGCACCGGCAGCCGCCGGCAGCGCGGCGGCGCAGGCGACGCCTGCGAATTCCGGCGCCGCGCTGGAACAGTCGAAAGCGTCCGCCCCGCCCGCCGCCGCTGCGTCGGCCCCCGCACCCGCCCCCGCAGCGGCCGGCCGCAGCACCGAAGTGAAAGTTCCGGACATCGGCGATTTCTCGGACGTCCCGGTGATCGAGCTGTTCGTCAAGGTCGGCGACACGATCAAGGTCGAGGACTCGATCGCGACGCTCGAATCGGACAAGGCGACGATGGACGTGCCGTCATCGGCCGCCGGCGTCGTCAGGGAAGTGAAGGTAAAGGTCGGCGACCGGGTTTCCGAAGGCGCGGTGCTGATCGTCGTCGACAGCGCGGCTGGTGCGGCTGCCGCACCCGCTCCCGCTGCAACGCCCGCCGCCGCCCGCATCGCAGCCGCCGACGCGACGCCCGCCGATGCACCCGAGGCGTTCGAGCAGTCGAAGCTGTCCGCTCCTGCGTTGGCGCAGGCGGCTGCCGGCGCCCCGTCCGCGGTGGCCCTTGGCGGCAGGGTGCATGCGAGCCCATCCGTGCGTGCCTACGCCCGCGAACTCGGCGTCGATCTCGCGCAGGTCCGCGCGACCGGACCGAAAGGCCGCATCGTCCGCGAGGATGTCACCACGTTCGTCAAGGGCGCGATGCAAAGCGGCATCATACCGGGCAAGGCAGCGGCGGCCGGTGCCGGCGTAAGTCTCGGCGGCGGGCTCGATCTGCTGCCGTGGCCGAAGATCGATTTCTCGAAGTTCGGCGAGATCGAAGCGAAGCCGCTGTCGCGCATCAAGAAGATCTCCGGCCAGAACCTCGCGCGCAACTGGGTGATGATCCCGGCGGTGACCTACCACGAGGACGCCGACATCACGGATCTCGAGGCCTTCCGCGTCGCGATCAACAAGGAGAACGAGAAGTCGGGCAAGAAGCTGACGATGCTCGCGTTCATCATCAAGGCATCGGTGCGCGCGCTGCAGCAGTTCCCCGAGTTCAACACTTCGCTCGACGGCGACAACCTCATCTACAAGAAGTACTTCAACATCGCCTTCGCGGCGGACACGCCGAACGGGCTCGTCGTGCCGGTCATCAAGAACGCCGACAAGAAGAGCGTATTCGAGATCGCCGCGGAGTCGGGCGAGCTCGCGAAGAAAGCGCGCGACGGCAAGCTGGGCCCCGCCGACATGTCCGGCGCGTGCTTCACGATTTCGAGCCTCGGCGGCATCGGCGGTACGTACTTCGCGCCAATCGTCAATGCGCCGGAAGTCGCGATCCTCGGCGTCAACAAGTCGGTGATGAAGCCGGTGTGGGACGGCAAGCAGTTCGTGCCGCGCCTCACCTTGCCGATGTCGCTGACTGCCGACCATCGGGTCATCGACGGCGCGCTCGCGACGCGCTTCAACGTCTATCTCGCCCAACTCTTGTCCGACTTCCGTCGGGTCATGCTGTAAGGAGGCCGCGACATGAGCCAGATTGTTGAAGTAAAAGTCCCGGACATCGGCGATTTCTCCGATGTCCCCGTCATCGAGCTGTTCGTCAAGGCCGGTGATGCGATCAAGGTCGACGAGTCGATCTGCACGCTCGAATCGGACAAGGCGACGATGGACGTGCCGTCGTCGGCCGAGGGCGTCATCCGTGAAGTGCTCGTCAAGGTCGGCGACCGCGTCGGCGAAGGCGCGGTGCTGCTGAAGGTCGAGACCGAAGGCGCGGGCGCCACACCGGCCGGCGCTGGCGAAGCGAAGGCCATCCCGGCCGCCACGGCGCCCGCATCCGCCCCGGCTGCGACGCCGGCGCCGACCGCCGCCGCGAGGCCCGGCGCCTACGCCGGTTCGGCCGACCTCGAGTGCGACATGCTCGTGCTCGGCGCCGGCCCCGGCGGCTACTCGGCCGCGTTCCGCGCCGCCGACCTGGGCCTGAAGACCGTCATCGTCGAACGTTATGCGACGCTCGGCGGCGTGTGCCTCAATGTCGGCTGCATCCCGTCGAAGGCGCTGCTGCACGTCGCGCAAGTGATCGACGAAGCCGGGCACATGGCGGCGGCCGGCATCACGTTCGCGAAGCCCGCCGTCGACCTCGACGCGCTGCGCGCGCACAAGGACAAGGTCGTCGGCAAGCTCACCGCCGGCCTCGCCGGCATGGCCAAAGGCCGCAAGGTCGAGGTCGTGCGCGGCCTCGGCACGTTCCTCGACGCGAACCACGTCGAAGTCGAGCTGACCTCCGGCAGCGGTCAGGACAAGACCGGCGAGAAGAAGGTCGTGCGCTTCGGCCAGTGCATCATCGCCGCCGGCTCAGCCGCGGTGCATCTGCCGTTCATCCCGAAGGATCCGCGCGTCGTCGATTCGACCGGCGCGCTCGAACTGCGCACATCCGGCGGCAAGGCGCCCGCGAAGATGCTCGTCATCGGCGGCGGCATCATCGGCCTCGAGATGGCGACCGTCTATTCGACGCTCGGCACGCGCGTCGATGTCGTCGAGATGCTCGATGCGCTGATGCAGGGCCCGGACCGCGACGCTGTCAAGGTGTGGGAGAAGCAGAACGCGCAGCGCTTCGACAACATCATGCTGAAGACGAAGACCGTCGCCGTCGAGGCGAAGGACGACGGGCTGTGGGTCACATTCGAAGGTGCCGAGGGTGGCAAAAGCGCCCCGCAAGGCCCGCAGCGCTACGACATGATCCTGCAGGCGGCCGGGCGCAGCCCGAACGGCGGCAAGATCGGCGCGGAGAACGCCGGCGTCGTCGTCACGGATCGCGGCTTCATCCCGGTCGATGGGCAGATGCGCACGAACGTGCCGCACATCTTCGCGATCGGTGACATCGTCGGCAACCCGATGCTCGCGCACAAGGCGGTGCACGAGGGGCACGTCGCAGCCGAAGTCGCGGCCGGGCAAAAAGCCGCTTTCGACGCGACGGTGATCCCGAGCGTCGCCTACACGCACCCGGAAGTCGCGTGGGTCGGCTACACCGAAGAGCAGGCGAAGAAAGAAGGCCGCAAGATCGAGACCGCGAAGTTCCCGTGGGCCGCTTCGGGTCGCGCGATCGCGAACGGCGCCGACTACGGCTTCACGAAGCTGATCTTCGACGCCGAGACGCATCGCGTGATCGGCGGCGCGATCGTCGGCCCGTCGGCCGGCGACATGATCGGCGAAGTGTGCCTCGCGATCGAGATGGGCGCGGATGCCGTCGATATCGGCAAGACGATCCACCCGCACCCGACCTTGGGCGAGACCATCGGCCTGGCGGCCGAAGTGGCGCACGGCAGCTGCACTGACATCCCGCCGATGCGCAGGAAGTAAGCATCATCGCCGCAACGAGCACAGGGGGCGCCGCAGCGCCCCTGTTTGTTGCGGCACCAGCGAGGATTTAAACTCGCTGCGGGAAAAACCGATACTGGAGCAAGGAACATGACTCCGAACAACCCGGGGTCCAGGCTGAAGAACGTGCTGCGGACCGAGTGGCAGCATCTGACGACGGTCAATCGCAGCGACCGGCTGTGGCAGATGCCGTTCGCGGCGGCGTTGGCCACGGGCCTGCCGCTGCTGGTCGGCGCGTGGTTCGATCACCTGGACTACGGGCTGATTTCGTCGCTGGGCGGGTTGGTGTTCCTATATACCCCGAACACCCCTCTGTATCACCGCATGGTGTCGCTGATGGCCTGTGCCTTCGCGATGACCGCCTGCTACGCGCTGGGGGTGCTGAGCCATTTCGTGCCGGCCCTGATGATGCTGGCGCTGGTCTTCATCGCCATTCTGGTGACGATGCTGTGCCGCTTTTATGCGCTGGGACCACCCGGCAGCCTGTTCTTCATCATGGCCGCCGCCATCGGCGCGTATTCGCCGACACCGCTGCTGCAGGTGCCGCTGGTGGTGGGGCTGATCTTCATGGGTGCGCTGCTCGCCTGCCTGATTGCGTTTTTCTACAGCCTGTACGCACTACACGTGCAGGCGCCCGACCCGGCAGCCCCGTTGCCGCTGCCGACCTTCGATTTCGTGCTTTTCGATTCGGTGGTGATCGGCGTGTTCGTGGGCATCTCGCTCGCGCTGGCGCAGGTGTTGCAGCTCGAACGCCCCTACTGGGTGCCGGTGAGCTGCCTCGCCGTGATCCAGGGCGCGTCGCTACGCGCAGTGTGGAACAAGCAACTGCATCGCGTGGTGGGGACCAGCATCGGCCTGCTCGTGTCGTGGGGCCTGTTGCTGCTGCCGCTGGACAAATGGAGTATCTCACTGGCGATGATGGTACTGGCCTTCGTGATCGAGACGGCGGTCGTGAGGCACTACGGGTTCGCGGCGATCTTCATCACCCCGCTGACGATCCTGCTGGCCGAAGCCGCGACGCTGGGGAGCGGGTCGCCGGCAGCACTGATCGAGGCGCGCTTTTTCGATACCGTCCTCGGCTGCCTCGTCGGGCTGGCGGGCGGGGTTTGCCTGCACGATCTGCGCTTCAGGGCGGTCATGGGGCAGCAGATACGACGCCTGATCCCAGCTCGCCTCGTGCGTTGAGAACTCGCGCGGCCCGCATCCGCCCGTACCCGCAACCCCGGAGCCCCGCCCGCATTCACGTTCCGGCAGTTTCGGACAGCAAGGCAGCGAGCACCCCAACCGCCTCGTCGCGCGCCTCGTCGTCGCCGCTCGCCGCGAACAGCCTCGACCACTCCGGATGCACTCGCGCCCGCAGCACGAGCTCGGGAATCGCGCCCTCGCGCCATTGACGCACGTGCGGATCGACGAGCCGGATCGGGGCGATCGCGGCATGGCCGCGGGATTCGAGCGCGTCGAGCAGGCGCAGCTGGCGCAACGCCAACAGGCGCAGGATCGCGTCGTCGACGCTGAGCTCGCGCTGGCCGCGCAGCTTTTCGACGACAAGGTTGCCGAACTGGCGCACCGCCTGCCAGCCGCCCCCGGCGAGCGCGCCGAGCGCGGCCGCGGCCCCGAGCGTCAGCCCGCCGAGCATCAGGTCGATGCCGACCCCGGCGGCCGCTCCTGCCGCCGCGCCGGTACCGAGCCGCACGCCCATCGCGCGGAAGGTCTCCGGGTTGAAGAGATCGCTCTCCCAGCGACCGTCGAGCAGCGGCAGATCGCCCGCATCGACGTCGTCCGGGCGGAACCGGTAGAGCGCGAGCAACGCGTCGACGCAAGCCTGCTCGCGCCGCCGCACGCGCTCGTGCAGCGCCGCGACCGCGCGCTCGATCGCCTGCGCTTCAGTCGCGACGGCGACGCGCGCCGCGGCGACGTCGACGAGCAGCCCGGCGACGAGCCTCAGCGCCGCCGCATGCCGCGCCTGCGCCTCGCGTTCCCGGCATGCGACGAGCCGATCGAGGCCGGGTCGATGCGTGTCCACCAGCGTCGCGAGCTTCTCGTACAGGCGCCGCTCGCCGTCGCGCTCCGGTGCAACCGTGTCGAAGCGCACGACCGCATGCAGTCCGAGCCGCGCGAGCGCCTCGCGCCACGAGGATTCATTGGCCGCCGGGTCGCGCACGAAGTTCAGCACCGGCAGCAGCGGGATCGCACAGCCGCCGAGGATCGCGAGCTCGTCGCGATGCTTCGCCAGGACCGGATCGCGCACGTCGACGACATAGAACGCCGCGTCGCTCGCGAGCATCTGGCGCAGCACCTTCGCTTCCTGCTCGAAGCGGTGACCGGCCACCGGGGTCGCGAGGAAGCGCTCGATCCGTGTCGTATCGTCGAGCCGTTCGCCGCCGGGCGCCTCGATCGCCTCGAGCCGCTCGAGCAGCGCGATCGGGTCTTCGAGCCCCGGCGTGTCGTACAACTCCACGAGCACCTCGCCGTCGGCCAGCAGCCGCGCGCCTTCCACGTGACGAGTCGTGCTCGGCCGACTCGACACCTCGCCGAAACCGGTGTCGCGCGTCAGCGTGCGCATCAGCGACGTCTTGCCGGTGTTGGTGTGCCCGACGACGGCGATGCGCAGCGGTCTAGTCATTTTCGGCTCCCGTCCCCGCGCCGCGCAGCCAGTCCATCGCGTCCGCCGGAGTGCCGATGACCCGCTCGGCCTCCATGCCGATGCCATCGAGCGACTCCCGCCAGTGTGGCGCATGCCCGCCAGCGCCATCGCCCCCTGTCAGCCATACCCGGCAGTCGCCCGCGTGGCGCGACAGCTCGGCAATCAGTTCGAGGCTGCCGCGATCCGGCGTCTGGCGCGCGTCGCACGCGACCAGCAGCCGCGCTGGCGGGTCGGCCTGCAGCTCGGCGACGAGGCGCTTGCGCTGCTCGCGGCTGTCGATGACCCCCGCATCGCGCACGCCGGCCGGCAGCGCTGACGGCCATCCCGCGCCCGCCGGCAGTTCGAGTCCGACCGCCAGCGGCGCCCCGCTGCCGAGCGGGTGCGTGCCGTCCGCCCGCGGCCCTGCGAAGTGCCCTGGATCGGCGTCCGTGACGCCGATCCGCTCGCTCGCCGGCGCGAGCCGCGCGACCAGCACCGCGTAGCCGGGCAATGCCAGGTCGAGCCGCAGGCGCGCACGCCCGACACGCCACAGGACGAGACACACCGCCCACAACAGCGCCCGCGGCACGATGCCGTACATCGTCACGCAGCCCAGGAGCCACGACGACCACGCGATGCGCGCCGCCTCGTCCACGGCGGCGGCCACGCCGCTCGCGCGCACATGCTCCGCGTCTGGCACCGCGAAGCCGACCTGCGCCGGCAGCCAGCCGACGATGCGCACGAGATGCACGAACACGTCCGCCGACAGGATCGTCGTTTCCCAGGCGAAGCCGTAGCGCCGCGCGGACAGCGTCGCCAGCAGGCCGAGCAGCGCGCCGCACAGCGCAGCGAACCACAATCCGTGCGTCACCGCCCCGAGCCACCAGCGCAACAGCCGCGCGCGCCCGAGCAGGCCCGCGAGCGCCTTCGCGACGTACCCCGCTGCGGGACCGGCCGGCGACAGCCGCGTCGACAGCCACAGCCAGACGCGCCCGAGTGCACCGCCCGCATCCCGCCCGCCCAGCGACAATCCGAGCGCCCACAGCAGCAGGCTCAGCAGATGCACGCCGAGCAGGCCGCCCAGCGTCCACACGACGTTGACCGCACGCGTGCCGTCGCCCAGCACTGCGAGCGCGGCGCCGAACCCGCTCGCCAGCGCGACGGCCGACGCCAGCATCAACACCAGCCGGGAGCGCGCGCGCCACGCCGCGATCATCCCGGCCATTCCCTCGTGCTCGCCCAGCAGCAGTGCGCGGCGCACGATCCGCTCCTCGACGCCGCCGTCGATCGCGCGCACCGCGGCTACCGCATCGCGGTCGTCGAGCGGGCCGGCCGCCTCCTCGCGCAGCCGGAGCGCCTCCGCCAGCCAGCGCGATTCGAAGGCTGTCAGTCGCGTGGAATCGGGGGCAGGCATGCGCGAAATCGGGTCCGGGTCACGATCAGGACGACAGGATAGCGGATCGGCGCCCGCGATCCCCCCTGGCGCGCCGTCGGCGCGCCTTTCTCACCTTGGTCCGTGCTCAACGACAAGGCATAATCCGCGGACCCAAACCGGATGAAAGACGCTGACGATGCCCGCACCGACCCAGCCTTCGGATATCGCCCGCGAAGTCCTGCGACTTTTCGCATCGCGCCGCCTGCCGCCCACGCCGGACAACTTCCGCACGCTGTATCACGAAGTCTCCGGCATTCCCGCGCCCGACGAACCGTTCCCCGAAAAATTCGTCCGCACCCTCGCCCGCCAGCTTCCGCGCGACACTTCCGAGCGCGCGCGGCTCGCCCGGCTGCTCGACCAGGCGCTGGCCGTCGGCAAGGCGGACGTCGCCCGGCAGGCGCTGGCGGAGTATTACGACAGTCTCAAGGCCGAACGGCCACCGGCGTGGAACGAGCTGATCGCCGAACTGCTGCGCCAGTGGGAAAGCCGCCAGGCCGGCTGGACCGTCGCACGCAAGCGCGAATCGCTCGAACGCGTGCTCGCGGCCAGCGACCCGCAAACGCTTCACGCCCGCCTGCAGGCACTCGTCCGTTCCTGGAGCCAGGCCCCGGCGGAGCCCGGAACGACGTCGCCGCCCGACATGCCGGTGCAAGCTGTTGCCGCCAAGCCAGCGGAAACAGCGGCGCCCGAAGTCCGCCTCGTCGCAGCCAGCGAAACGGGCGGACTGCTCGCGGGGCTGCGCGAACTCCTGCTCCTGACGCTCGAATCGATCGCTCCGGTGTTCCTCGCCGACCAGCCCGAGCTCACCCGCGACGCGGCCGAGTTCTCCGCCTCGGTCCGGCGCGCACAGGACGCCGGGGCGCTGCAGGCCATCGCCAAGCAGTTGCGCAAGTTCGCCTACCGGCTGGAAATGCTCGCCGGTGACCGCGCCGAAGTGCACACCGGCCTGCTCAATCTCCTGCGCCTTCTGCTCGAGAACATCGACCAGATCGTCATCGACGACCAGTGGCTGCACGGCCAGATGGACACGCTGCGCGACATCGTCGGCAACCCGACCAGCCTGCGCATGATCGACGACGCCGAACGCCGCCTGAAGGAAATCATCTTCAAGCAGAGCCAGCTCAAGCACAACCATTCTGAAGCGCAGCGTTCGCTGAAGAAGATGCTCGCCGGTTTCGTCGACCACCTCGCGAGCTTCGCCGACACCACCAGCAGTTATCACGACCGCATCGAAGAGTGCGCCGACAGGATCTCGGCGGCGCGCGACATCAGCGAGATTGGCGGCGTGCTCGACGAAGTCATGCGCGAGACGCTGGCGATTCGCGACGAAGCCCGCCGCTCGCGCGACGAACTGCGCGCGACCCGCGAACGCGTCCGCGAAGCCGAAGCGCAGATGGCCGAAATGCAGCGCGCGCTCGACGAGAGCAGCCACCTGGTGCGCCACGATCAACTCACCGGCCTGCTCAACCGCCGCGGCCTTGAAGAAACCTTCGACAAGGAAGCCGGCCGCGCGCGGCGCCACCACAACACGCTCAGCGTCGCGCTGCTCGACATCGACAACTTCAAGAAAATCAACGACACCCACGGCCACCAGGCCGGCGACGACGCGCTCGTGCACCTCGCCCGTATCGTCCGCGCCAACCTCCGCCCGCAGGACACCCTCGCCCGCCACGGCGGCGAGGAATTCATCCTGCTCTACCCCGATACCGACCTCGACCAGGCGCACGCCGCGCTCGTCCGCCTGCAGCGCGAACTCACCCGCGCGTTCTTCCTTGCCGACGACAAGAAGATCCTGATCACCTTCAGCGCCGGCATCACCGCATGGAATCCGGGTGAAACGCTCGATGCAGTGCTCAAGCGCGCCGACGCCGCGATGTACGAGGCGAAGGAAACGGGGAAGAACAAGGTGGTGGCGGCCGGGATGGGCGGCTTCACCTGAAATCGGCGTAAGGCGTCAGCGGCCCTACTGGCAGGGGCAGGCTGCCTTGCCAGGGTTCGAGGGTATAGCGCAGGTAAAGCATGGCACGGCTCGGCGCGTAGTCTTCGCTGTGCTGCCACGAAAGATGGCCGCCGAGCACCAGATGATCCGACAGCCGCCGCTCGATGCTGGCCTGCAGACGCAGGCTGGTGCCGCCGCCGCTGTCGCCGGGGTTGATCAGGCGCCCTTCCTCCAGCACGTAGTCGTCCGGATTCCTGCCGTCGAACAGCTTCGCCATCATCCTGCGCAGCGGATAGAGTTCGCTATCCTTCGACTGCGCCTGCGACCAGCCGAACGACCCTTCGAACTGCACCGACCAATCGGCGTTGCGCCGCGCGTAGCTGAGCGGGATGCCTATCGAGTAGTAGTGGCGCGGGCTGTAATAGCCGCCTTGCCCCAGCGTGTATTCGCCGAGGTCGTGCCGGTAGCCCCGGTACATCACCGATACGCCAGCGCGCAGGCGCTCATCGACCCGTTCGAGGAAACGGTGGTAGTAGCCCGCCATCGCCGTACCGCGCTGATTGTCGGCAACGTTCTCGCCGCGCAGCCGGTGCAGGCCGAGGCTGGCCCAGGCGCCGCCGGCGCCGCCCTGGTCGTGGCTGAGGCCGAGGGTGAAGCCGTTCGCGGTGACGCCGCCCCAGCGGATGCCGGTCTGCGGGTCCACCGCCCCGGCATAAGAAAGCAGGGAATTGCTCAGCGGCCGGCGCGACGCCGTCAGCGTCCAGCCCAGCTCACCCCAGTCGCCCTCATGGCTGACGCCGCCCAGCCAGTTGCCGACCTCGAAACCCTGCGGCGAATGCCCGACATCGAAACTCCAGCGTTGGCCACTCCAGCCCAGCGCCACGGCGGTGCCGCGAGCGCGCTGGGCACCGTCCCGGCAGCCGGCCGGGTACGCAGCCCCGCTCTCCCGGTGGCGCCACTGCAGCGCGCAGGAACCGAATTCTTCGTGGTGCCGGCCACTGTCGTCGGTGTCGAAGCTGCCGACATCGAGGTCCACTCGTTCGGCGCGCAGAAAACCGTCGCCATCCGCGAAAGGCAGGTCGACCTGGAGGATGCTGGTCTGCGCCGCCAGGTCGGAGATGCCCGGCGTCGCATCGTCGCTGCGCCAAGCATACTCGTGGTGCACATGCACGGTCGGATTGCGTCGCTGGTAGAGCGCGTCGACGTCGCTACGCAGGCTGCCGACCAGCCAGCCATCCTCTTCGCGGGCGCGGCTGGCGCGGGTCAAGGCGCGCGGGTCGGGCGACTCGGATTGCGCGTGCGTGAGCAAACCGGCCGCCGTCATCGCCTGGGCATACAGTCCCATCGCGCGCCCGGGCTGCTGCGGCGCGAACAGGCGCGCCGCGTCGCGCAGCAGCAACGGGTCCCACTGCCCCTCCTGCACCAGTTCATCGAACAGGATGCCGGCCTCGTCCTTTGCGCCCAGGGCGATCCAGGCGTTGGCCAGGCGCCGGCGTGCATTCAGCGCTCCGGAGGGCAGTTGCAGCGGCCCCTGCCGCAGCAACGCATGCGCCTCATCGGGGCGGCCGCCGGCGATCAGGCTTTCGACCAGCCCCAGGCGCGCCTCGGCATGTCCGGGCGCGCGCTGCAGCAGTTGCCGGTAGTAGCGTTGGGCCTGCGCAGGCGCGTTGCGCTCCGCGGCCCACTCGGCGACGCGCAACAGATCCTCGTCGAGCGGATCGCGCAGCAGCAAGGCCGCCGCTTCGTCCTCGCGGCCGGCGGCGCGCAACGCTGCGGCGCGTGCCAGCAGTTGCCGGCGCTGCAGCCTCGCCGCCAGTATGCGCATGTCCTCGTCCCAGGCGGCCGGGGAAAGCCGTCCCAGCGATGCCAGCGCTTCTTCATCGCGCCCGGCGCTCGACAGGTACAGCCCGTGCGCGTAGCGTGCCTGGCGATCGTCACCCTGGCGCTGCAGGAGGCGCTGGAAGCCGGCTTCTGCAGCGGCATCGCGCCCGAGTTCGCGCTGCGCGTTGGCGAGGCGGTAAACCAGCCAGGGATCGTCCGGTGCCGCAACCGCGGCCTCTTCGAGCAGCGCCACGGCGCGCTCCCGATCCCCCCGGGCGCGGGCGGCTTCGGCCTCGCGTTCGAAGCGCTCGCGACGCAAGGCGCGCAACGAGTCGGCGAATTCGCCCCGCAGGGTTATCGGCAGGCCGGCGAGCAAGGCCTCCGCGCGCTCGGGCTGCCGATCGCGGTACAGCCGTACCATGCCGCGAATGACATCGCCGCTCGCCGGGTCGAGCCGATGCGCCTCCAGCAGCAGGCGTTCGGCTTCGGCATCGTCGCCCTGTGCCTGCGCCACCCGGCCCAGGCCAACGAGGGCGAAGGCATCGCCCGGCTTCACCCCCCGGGCCTCGCGGTACAGTCGATGCGCGGCGGCGGAATCACCGGCGTCGAGCGCCTGGTCGGCCTGCTTCACCAGCATCCAGTAGCGGCTGGTGATCATCAGGTCGCGCCACCGGCTGATCGCCGAGTCGTCCTGCTCCATGGCCAGGGCCTGGCGCAAGGCCGCATACGCCGCGTCGTGGCGCCCCAGCCGCAGCAGGGCATAACCGAGTTCGCCGTGCAGGCTGGCGTCCTCCGGATAACGGCGCAGCGCCCGGCGCAATTCCATCTCGGCGGCGGCAATCTCTCCCTGCCCCAGCAGCCGCTTGCCGCGCTGCCCGGCTTGCCAGGCCGGGTTGGCAAGCAGCCGCTGCTGGGCCTGGAGACGGGTTTGCGCGTCGCCGCGCCGGGACGAATCCGGGTAGCGCGCAAGGAACCGCTGCCAGGCCCGGGCGCTGTCGCGGCTGACCGGCAATTCGGCCAGGTAGTCGAATTCCCTTTGCGCGGCGGCATCGCGCGCGGCCGGATCGGCCGCGAGTTGCCCGAGCACCCGCAACGCTTCTTCGTTGTGTCGGGCGGCGAACAGCAGGTCGACAAGGGTTTGGCGCAGGGCGACGTTTCCCGGGTATTGCCGGTCCAGCGCGCGCAACTGTTCGATCGCTTGCCACGGCTGGACATCGATGGCGGCACGCAGGCGCCAGTATTCCAGCGCGAGCGCCAAGTCCGGCGGCTCGGTACCGAACAGCTGCTCGTAGAGCGCGCGCGCCTGCACGCGCCGGCCGCCGGCGGCAAGCAACCGGGCCTGCTGCAGCGTGCGCTGGCTGGCGGCATCATGCAGGCGCAGCAGCACTTCACCGTGCCGCAGCAGCGGCGAATCCGGTGCCAGGCGGCGCAGGCGCTCGAGCAGGCGACCGGCCTGGCCGGCATCCCGCTTTCGCAGCGACAGCCGCAGGGTCGCGAACAGGGTTTCCGGGTCATCCGGGGCGATGCGTTCGAGCCGCGCGAGCGAATCGCGCACCAGTTCCTCGCGGTACTGCGCTTCGCCGATCCTGACCTGCTCCAGCAGCCAGCGCTGCTGTTCGACCCGGTCCAGCGGTTCGGCCAGCGCCAGCCCCGACAGGCTGCCGAGCAGCAGCACCCACCCGCTCAATCTTTGCATCTGTCGATCCAGGCCGGCAGCAGCCGGCCGTCCTTGTCGAAGCGGTAGCGTCCTTCATCCCAGCCCCAGCCAAACAGGTACAGGACCTGGGCGTAGTACGCATCCGGGGCCGGCGGAGTGCGCTGCAGGCGGCCACGCTGCGCCTGCAGCGCCCCCCCCTCTCCGGTCGCCGCGAGCAGGGGCAGCAGTGCGGCAGAGAAACCTGCCGGGCCGACTCCCCGATGGTCGCCGCTGCGCGCATCGATATGTTCCGGCGGCTGGCCGAGGCGCGCAATCAGTTGCGCCATCGGCGCGAAATGCCCCTGCAACCGCTCCCGTTCCGGCGCATCGTCGGCGAGCATGCCGAGCCACAGGTAGACGCGGATGGCATCGTAGCTTCCCGCGGCGCCATGCTCCGGATCGGCCGCCCAGCCCTGCCCCGTTTTCCACTGCAGCCAGTCGGGGGCGAAGCCTTTCGGCGCCCCCGCCAGCAGCAGGCGGCGGGTGTTGGCGGCGAGTTCGCCCCAGACCGTATCCACGAGGGCGAAACGCGCCAGTTGCTGCAGCGGCAGGTAGCCGGGATTGAGACGCCAGCCTTCGGTGCCGTCGAAGCCGTAGTCGCCAGGCAGCAGCATCAGCCCCAGCCCCGGCAGCTTGCGCACGGTCTGAGCTGCGCTGCGCCAGAGCAACTGCTGCCCCAGCGCGGCGTAGTCCGCCCGCCGCCACAGGCGACCGGCCTCCAGCAGGCTGTAGGCGAGCCACAGGTCGGCGTCGCTGGCATTGTTGTCGTCGAGCACGCGCCAGTCGCCATCGTCGGCGCGTCCCCACTGCCAGGCCGGCAGGCGATGGCCGAGCTTACCGGCAGCGAGATTGTTTCCCGTCCACTGCAGCAGGCGGGCGAAGCTGTCGCGATCGTCGGCAAGCAAGGCAAAGAACAGGCCGTAGCTCTGCCCTTCCGAGGTGGTGATCAGGCGTGGCGAGGAGCGGTCGATGACACGTCCGTCCGCACTCACCATCGCCTGCTTGAACGATTCCCACGCCGGCCACGGGCAATCCGCCGCTGCGGTGACGCGCCCCGGCGCGCCCAGCAACAGGGCGAAGAGACACACCGCAAAGCTGCGCATGCGCTCAGGCGTCCCCGGCCAGGCGCTGGCGCGCCGCCCAGCGCAGCACGCGCCACAGCAGGAAGGCGGCCAGCGCGACACTGATTGTGGCGAGCACGGCAAGCAGCACCGGATACGCGGACAGGTGGAACCAGGTCAGCAGCCACCAGGGCAGGCTGCCGACGAAGTAGCGCTCGCCGGCAGCCTGGCTGACGACGCCACTGCTGCGGATCAGCGACACCGAGCCGGCAACCGCGTTGAGCCGCTGCGGATCGGCCAGGGCGGCCCGCAGCAGTTCGTAATCGCCCGCCTCCGATGCGAGCAGGGCGACGACGCTGCGCTGCGCGTGGGACGGCGACTGCATGCCGACGATGGCGGCGATCGGCGCCCCCGCGGAGATGTCGACCCGGCTCTCCGCTGCCACGGTGTGGGTGGCGCCGGGCCGCAGCGACCAGTCGCGCGAACGTTCGAGCAGCAACTCGAGGTCGGGATCGTCGCGCAGTTCGTCAGGCAGGCGGCCGAGCAGCAGCAGATCGGCATCGGTCGCCGCGGCGGTGCGCCAGTCGTCGCTCAGGCGCAGCCCGAGCGCCGGGTAGCCGGTACGCGCGGCAATCCCCGCCACCACGTCAAGAAGGACGCCGACCTGCGTCGCCCCGGCCCCGGCGGGCACCACCGCCAGCGTTTCCGAAAGATCGGCCATGCGGCTGAAGGGGAAGCCGCTGCGCACGAAGACGCCCAGGTCAGGCATGCCGATGTAATGGTGATAGCCGGACAGGTCGATCGACGACTCCTCGTCGATGATGGCCCGCATATCCACTGGCAGCATCGTCTGGCAGCGGTCGCGCTGCGCGCTGGCGAGCACGCTGGCGAAGTTGAAATCGAAACGGATCCGGTTGTGATCGCCCAGTTTGAGCGCCGGCACCAGCAGCTTGTCGCTGAAGGCGCCGGCATCGCCGGAAAGGACGTTGAGGCGCAGTTCTTCCAGGCGGACGCGGCCCTGTTCGCTGCTCTGCAGCGGCAGGCTGCTGATGAACTGGTCGTTGATGCTGACGTTCAGGCGCGACTCGTCGCTCAGGTTCGGCGCCGTGTAGCGGTACACCGTGCGCAGCGGCACCCCCTGGTTGCGCCAGACGAACAGGTCCGGCGGCAGGTTGACGTCCACCACCACCGGCCGCGGCTGCAGCCCGCTGACCTGCAACTGCCCGGGGTAGTCGATCAGTTCGCCGAAACGCACCGGCCGGTCGGTGCGCATCCAGTTCGGCGCATCGTAAGGCTTGCGCGGTTCGAGCCGCTGCACCCGGTTCACCGTCACCCGCGCGCCGCGGAACAGCTCTCCGCCCAGCACGAGGGCAGTGGCCGCGGAGGCCAGATCGTCGGCGTCGCGGCCCAGCACCAGCAGGATCTTGGCGTAGGGGTCGTGCGGATGATCGATCAGCTCCACCACCGGAGCATCGACCGGCGGATATTTTTCCGTATCGGCGAGAAACGCCGGGCGGCGGTCGTTGCTGGCGAAGACAATCGCGGATTGCGGCGCCTTCCCTGCCTCTGCCTCGGGCAGGCGATCGAACAGGACGGGAAAGCTCGCCCCGCGCCATCCCGCCTCGCTGCCGAAGTAGGAGGCCAGGATCGCCGCCGCGCGTTGCTCGCCGAGACCGGGCGCAGCGGCGAAAACGATCGGTACCACCAGGCGCGCGGTCTCGCGGGCGTCGAAAAAGGGCGCCGGGAAATACGCCAGGTCGTTGTGCAGCACCAGCGCCTGCTCGCGCACGACAACACTGCTGTCGCGGCTGACGCTGAGCCACAAGGCGCTGTGGGCAGGGTCTTCGCAGATGTCGGTGTAATGGCCGATGAACTCGATACGGACACGGTTGAAGTCGGCGAGCAGCCGCGGATCGAGTGCGACCTGCTGATGCACTGGCCGGCCGAGGTGTTCTTTCTCGATCGGCAGCACACTCATCAGCGCATCGTTGAGGTAGATGCGCAGGTGCGACAGCGTCGGCAGCAGCGCCGGCGAGGGAGTGTACTGGAGCCGCAGGCCGGCTTCGTTGGCGATGCGGTCGCGGCGCAGGCCGAACTCGATCTGGTCGCTGTTGCGGATGCCCAGCAGCAGGGTGTCATCCGGACGGCCGAGGCGGGCGAAGGTACGCGTCGTCTGCCAGGCCGGAGGCTGGGGTGGCGTCACGGACCTGGTTGCGGCCGTTGCAGGGGACGCAGTCGCGGCCAAGGCGCCGGCGGCGAGCAGCAGCGCGAGGCCGCCAAACAGGAATTTGCGGAAATGGCGGTTCATGGTCCGGCGGTCGGCAAAGGAGAGGAAAGCAGGGGCAAGGGATTGCGCGGCAAGTAGCTGCCCAACCAGCGCCCCAGACGCCCAAAGTGGCGCAGCGGTGCGCGCAACGGGCGCGGCAGGTGCAGGTACAGCCGGCGATAGCCTTCGCAGCCCAGCTTCAGGATGTCGGCGAAGCTGCGCAGGGGCCGATCGCCGCCGAATTCGTGGTGCCAGTCCAGCCAGGCGTCGGCACGGGCAAAGGTGCACTGGACGAAATCGATCTTTTGCTGGGACGAGAGCGTTTCGAAGCCGATCCCGAGCAGATCGCCGTCGTAACGGCGGACGATGCCCGGAAAGGCGAATTCGCGCTCGCCGCGGCGCAGCAGCAGGTTCACTTCGATGCCGGACGACAGCGGCAGCGGCAGCGGCAGCGGCAGCGGCACCTGCAGCCTGACAGCGACGCCAGCGACGGAGTAGTCGGCCAGGACGCCAGGGAAAAGATGGCCATCGGGCAGGCGCAGCGCCACCGTCAGTGGCGTCTGCACTCGATGGCTCTGGCGCACCTGGCGCGCCTCGGCGGCCACCGACATGGCGGCACCGATGATCAGCAGGTTGTAGCCCACCCACAGCGAACTGACGATCACGGTGGCGATCTCCTCGGTCGAACCGTACGACAGGCGCCAGACGGCAAAGCCGAGGCCGAGAAAATTCAGCGCCGCCAGGACAAGACACGGCAGGGCGATTTTCCAGTTGAACTGGTCTTCCTGGATCAGGTCGCCCTTGGCTGTGACATTGAAGCTGCCCTTCTTCGGGTTGAACAAGGCGACCGTCGTCGGCCAGGCGATGTACCAGGCCAGCACCGTCTCGTACACCTCGCCCCAGAAGGTTTTCCGGTAAGCGCCCTGCATGCGCGAGGTGGCCAGGCTGGCATGGATCATGTGCGGCAGGACGTAGAGCAGGATCATCAGCGCCGGCGCATAGATGATGTAGGCATGCAACAGCAGGAACGCCAGTGGCGCGGTGAGAAACACCAGCCGCGGCAGGCCGTACAGAAAGTGCAGCATGGCGTTGGCGTAGCAAAGGCGCTGCAACAGGTTCAGTCCCTTGCCCAGCAGGGGGTTGTCGATACGGAAGATCTGCGCCATGCCGCGCGCCCAGCGGATGCGCTGGCCGACGTGGGCAGGCAGGCTTGCGGTGGCCAGACCGGCGGCCTGCGAGACGCGCAGGTAGGCCGAGTTCCAGCCGTTGCGGTGCAGGCGCAGCGCGGTATGCGCATCCTCGGTCACCGTCTCGACGGCGAAGCCGTCGACCGATTCCAGCGCGGAACGGCGCAGCACCGCGCAGGAACCGCAGAAGAACGCCGCGTTCCACATGTCGTTGCCATCCTGGACCAGGCCATAGAACAGGTCGCCCTCGTTGGGCTGGCGGCGGAAGATGCCGAGATTGCGTTCGAACGGGTCCGGCGAGAAGAAATGGTGTGGCGTCTGCACGAGCGCCAGCTTCGGGTCGCGCAGGAACCAGCCCACGGTAACCTGGAGAAAGGAATGCACCGGCACGTGGTCGCAGTCGAACACCGCCACCAGTTCGCCGTCGGTATGGCTCAGCGCGTGGTTGAGGTTGCCCGCCTTGGCGTGGCGGTTGTCCGGACGGGCGAGATATCCGACGCCGACCTCGGCGGCGAAGCGGCGAAAACTGTCGCGCCGGCCGTCGTCGAGAATGTGGATGCGCAGCTTCTCCTGCGGCCAGTCGATCCCCAGCGCCGCATAGACAGTAGTGCGTACCACGTCGAGATCCTCGTTGTAGGTCGGGATGAACAGGTCCACGCTCGGCCACTGCCGGGTGTCGGGCGGCAACTGCGCGGGACGGCGCCCCAGCGGCCAGCAGGTCTGGATGTAGCCAAGCATCAGGATCAGCCAGGAGTAGCTTTCCGCCGCCAGCAGGATCAGCCCGCAGGCCAGATCGAGGGCGTCGTTCCAGTTCAGGGTCGCGGTATAGCGCCACCACAGGTAGCGGCAGGACACGATCACCGACAGCACGAGCAGCAGCAGCGTGGGAAAGCGCCCCGGCATGCGCCTGACCACCATGGCCAAGGTCCACAGCAGGAGGACGAACACCGACTGGGCCAGGTAATCGAAAGGTTCGGTGATGCACAGCAGCGCCAGGCCGGCGGCGAGGATGCCGATAACGCCGTACAGCAGTAGCCGGCGGCGCGGGCCGATTCGCTCCAGCCAGTCCGCACCGCGGCGCAACCTGGTACTGCGCCGCACGCGCGGCGGTATCTGCCCGACGTCAGCGAACAGGCGCCCGCAGGCCCGCCCCACACTCGACCATGCAGCCAGCCAGCGCCGGTGCGGCGAATGCACCGGAGCGGCCGGGCGGATCATCAGCAGCCATAACGTCTGCACGGCGTAACGCAACGGGTCGCCCGGGCTCGGCCGCTTGTCCGCCAGTTGCGGATACCAGCGCTGTCGCTCATCGAGCAACGCACGCCAGGCATGCGACTCCAGACGCAGCACGAGCCAGGCCAGCAGGTTGATCATGCTCAGCAGCAGCGCGGCCACGGCCGAACAGCCATGCCGATGGCGCAGCCGACGATAAGGAAAGCAGCACGCGAGCGTCACGCTGCCCTCGCCCGCTGCGCCAGGCACCAGATGGCCACGCTGAGGGCGTCTTTCGCCACCAGGCTGGCTGGGGCGTAGTGACCGACCGGGGCCTTGCAGGCCAGCGCCTCGCGCATTGCCGCATCGGCATGGACGTTTACCGGCAGCAGCCGGCCGCCATGACGCTGCTTCCAGAGCAGCAGCACATCGCGCTGCAACTGGCAGAGCGGATCGTAGCGATTGACGAGCATGAGGTCGCAGGACCGCTCTGGCCGACGCTGCAGCAGCGCATGGCAGGCGGCATCGGCCTCCACCACCCGGATCGGCAGATCGCACGGACCGACGCTGGCGGCATGAGCCGGATGGCCGCGCGGCAGATCGAACAGCAGCCAGTCGAAATGCTCCGCTAGGCTGGCCCGGCGGCGCCGCCACAGCGCGGGCTCGGCACCCAGCCGTCGCTCCATGGCGGTCTCCTCGGCCTCGTTCACCTCGCCGTATGGAAGCAGGAACAGGTTCGACCCCAGACTCCAGGCCTGTTCCTCCCACGGCCATCCATCGAGAGTGGCGCGCGCCCACCCCCTCCTCTCCGTCCAGCCCAGGTTGAAATGCAGCCGCAACAGGTTCTCCGGGCAGACATCGACCAGCAGCACCCGCTCGCCCAGGCTGTGCAACGCATGGCCAACGGCGGCCAGCAGCGAAGTGCTGCCGACGCCGCCACGCAGTCCGCGCATCGACACGGAGGTCACGC
This sequence comes from Aromatoleum bremense, assembly GCF_017894365.1. Classification (NCBI taxonomy): domain Bacteria; kingdom Pseudomonadati; phylum Pseudomonadota; class Betaproteobacteria; order Rhodocyclales; family Rhodocyclaceae; genus Aromatoleum; species Aromatoleum bremense. The sequence continues at coordinate 3,341,820 of NZ_CP059467.1, read as the reverse complement.
CGCCACCTCCTGCCGGTCGTGCGTCGTCGGCAGGGCGTCGCTGCGATCCAGTTCATCGAGCAGGGGCCAGCGTCGCAGCGCGCGCAGCATTTCCGCCCGCATGCCAAGGCCGACGTAATCGAATTCCGGCAGTTGCAGCGCCGCCCGCAGGCGGCCGATGTCGTCGGCCGTGGACGAATCGTCCAGGTCGTGTGCCGTCGTGCTCATTGCGAACGATGCGGGTAGGGTAGCCATTCACCTTGCTCCTGAATGCGTACGTAAGACATCCCGCCGTATTCCAGCACCACGGTGCCGGCGTTTTCCGCCACCGGGGCCGTCTGCGGCAGGTCCGCTACCAAGGCGTGCCGGTCGATGCCGGCACCGTCGTCCACCGCCGCCATCATCGACAGCCGCGCGATGATTTCCGACAATGCCAAATAGCTGCTCGGCGCGCCGACATGCAGCGGCTCGTCGCGCGCGGCCGATCCCATGCCGATCAGCTTGATCCCCACCGGCACGTGGGTGATCGACGGGCTGGGGATCTCGCGCATGCCGGCAATCTGCATGCGGTCGCCATGCAGCCCGGCGCCGTGCTCGGGGACGATGACCAGGACCACGCGCCGGCCGCTGCGCTCGAGTTGATCGATGAAGGCGTTCAGGTCTTCGAGCAACCGCTGCGCGAGCGCCCGGTAATCGACGCGTTGAGTGCCGCCGTCGGCGCGCACCAGACGGTTGCCGTCGTGCAGTGTGACGGTGTTGTACAGCAGAGCCACGCGCCCGGAATCCTGCCCCTGGCGATGCTGCCACCAGCGCTCCAGCACCTCGCGGTCGCGCCAGATCGGCGAACCGTCGAAATTCACCAGCGCGCGGCGGAAACTGCTGCCATCGAGCGCCGGCGCCGGCATGCCACCTTGGCGGCGCACCTCGCCGAGGAAATCGTCGAACTTGCCATCGTGGTTCAGCGCCAGTGCGCTGTCGAAACCCAGCCGGCGCAGGTTATCGAACAGGAGACACTGGTTCGCGGCGTGATCGTAAAGGCCGCTGTGCGAGGATTGACCGCAACTGGCGCGCAACAGGCGGATGGCCGCCGGCCCGCTGTAGGACGTCGCCGAATTGAAGTGATCGAAGACGATATCCATCTGCCGGAACAAGGCGTTGTCCTTCATGCCGACAGCCTCGAGATCGTCCCAGGCCAGCGAGCAGATGTTCACCAGCAACAGGTCGAAGGGCGCGGCCGCCGCGGGGGGCGGCTGGAATTCGGTGCGCCGCCCTGCCTCGTCGCCGTAGAACCGTTGCAGATATTCGTCCAGCGTGGCGCTGTCGGCTTCCCGGCCCGGCGAAGCCGGTATCGCGTGGCGCGGCTGCTCGCGGGCGACGGCGGCAACCGCAGGCTGCCCCGCCATGTCTGCCAGGCCGCCGCTGGCCAGCCACCCGAGCCCGACCAGAGTGAACGTGGTCAGACGCAGCCAGCGCGAAAGGTATAGCGCCGCCACCACGAACACGAACAGCACGCCGATGAGCGTCCAGTCGATGAAGCGTCCGGCCAGTTCGAGCAGATATTCCGCAGAAAAATCGAGCACTCCGGGCTGCGCCAGCAGGCGGGCGAACGGCGGCAACCAGGTGTCGTGATAAAGGAGCGCCACGCCCGCCGGCAGCGCCAGCAGCTTGCGCGGCAGCAGCAGCGCCGACGACACCGGTAACAGCAAGGCCGCGGCGAATACCAGGTTGGGTACGGCCTGAAAATTCAAGTAACCGAGCCACACGAGGATGAACTTGGCCAGGAAATACAGGTTCCAGCCCCCCAGCCCCGGCCACGCCAGGCCCGGCTTGCCGGTCTTACGCTCATTCATGGGCGTCTCCATTCTCCGCGGTCCCGGCCTGCCGGCGCCGCACCCCCCTGGCACGCAGATGACGGGGCGGCAGGCAGCGCTCGATCCATTCGCGCAGGGTGCGCCGCAACTCGCCGGCGAGGAGGACCAGCGCCGTCGTCAACACGCAGACCACGGCGACGACCTGGAGCAGTTCGGCGTAGTTCATGTGCAGCGCTCAGCAAGATGCAAGGTTGCCGGACGCAACTGCAAGGGTGCCCGCCCCACGGCAGCCGGTTCCATGGCTTCGTCAGCTTCGGCAACCGCCGCCATCGTCGCAGCGGTGTCGACGAAGGCGTCGCGCCGCAGGGTGGCGATGCTGTCAAGCCGCTCGCAGCCCTCGAAGAGTTCCCGCCACGGCAGGCGGCAGATGTTGGCCATCGCCGGCTCCAGGCCATCATCGCGGCAAGCGAACAGAAACAGGTAGAGGACGCCGTCGACGACACAGGCGATATCACCGAATCGCCGCAAGCGGATCTGGCTCAGGCACTGTGCGATCCGTAGGCCGGGATGCGGCCGCAATCTCAGCAACTGGTGCACGAGTTCGCCGAATTCGCCGGCATGGATCATCTCCAGCGCAGCAAGGAAATCGCGCGGGGCGAGCAAACCCCGCAGTTGCGGCGGCCGCAAGCGGTCGAGCAGGGAGTCGAAATCGGTCGCGAGGGCGCGCCGCCAGATTTGCCCCTGGACACTTTCGAGCAGGCTGAGAAAACCGGGCAGCGGCATGCCATGCGGCACGACCAGGGTGGCGCCGGACGACAGCAGCAGGCGCTCGTCGCGATACCGCACCCCGGGGACCATTTCGCGCAACACGATCTTCAGTGCGTTGCCGCTGCGCTGGCGCAGCCTGTGCACCTGCTGCGCGATTTCATCCACCTCGCCGATGTCGTCGATCGCCATCAGCACGCTGGCCGCACGCGCCCCGACAGCCCGTTGCAGCAGTTCGGCACGGCTGGCGAAGAATTGCCAGCGACCGGATGAGGCCGACGCGCTACCGAGCACCTCGCGCTGCGCCAGTACGAGATCATCATCGTCGACGACCACGTCTTGCGGCTGAACCTGGGCCTTCGTCACCCGGCGGAATCCTTCGCCATCGACGACCAGTTCGAATGCCTGCTCGGCGCAGACGCCAACCTCGCTGTGCCAGAAATCGAGCAGGTAGCGAATGGCGCCTTCGCCACGATACAGCCGCGCCAGGCCGGACAGCAGTTCATTTGCCGACGCCAGTTCGCGATACACCTGCGACGCCTCGCCGTGGCATACCAGCAGCAGCGTGCAGCGCCGTCGTGCCAGCCAATCGCGCATCCATCGGCACCAGGCATGCAGCTGACGGGAGTCATAATCCAGCCAGCCCTCGATCGGCAGCGCAAGCAGCAGCAAGCCGCCTGCGGCACCGATACCGGCGCGCGTCAGTTCGGACGGCAGATGATCGAGCGTCTCCCGCAGCCGGCTCCGGGAGACGTCGAACAGCGCCAGTTCGTCCGGCCCTGTCTGCTTATCGAGGCCGTCGGCCAGTTCCTGCGGCTCGATGCCGCAGCACAGCAGGCTGGCCGGCATCTGCTCGGGCAAACCCGCCAGCACTTGCCGGATCAGGCGCCTCGCGTCATCTTCCCGATCGATCGTCAGCCAATACAGCCCACCTTGACGCAGGCGCGTCTGGCACTCCCGGAAAGACGGGATGGCAAGGGTGACACGATTCAGACGGGCCTCCCTGGAAGAATCGCCAAGCCGGGCACATCGTTGCATCGAGCCAGCCGACGATAGGGCAGTGACTGCGGCCGATGTGCAAGGCGAAGCGGGAGGTGGCTGGCGTGATCCATAAGACGGCGACGCATTCGCCGCCGTGCGGCGAAGAGGCGGGAGCAATGTGGGCACAAAATCCTGATAAACATGACAAATGTTACCATTTGTAAATATGCCCATTAAACGGAAAAATGCCTGAAGCGTGAATTAATTCAGGTTTCTGGTCATTGCCCACAAAAACATTCACAACTCCCTGTTTCGGAAAAAGGGCAGGAGGGGCGTGATTGACTTGCTTCAATTACAACGCCGTGGAACAAAGGTACTGGCGCGCTGGCGTGTAAAAAAACCCCCAGTACACTTGAAATCGGAGGGGCACTGCCCTTATAGTGCAAAACATGGTTGTAATTCCGGCAACCCGGAGACGTTCTGGACGCGGGTTCGATTCCCGCCACCTCCACAGTGGGCATTCTCGAGAGTGTCCAGTGTGGGGGTGCACCGGTTTCGACAGGGCGGGCAATGGTGAGCAGGCAACCCGAGAGGCGACGGACGTAATCCGCGCAAATCCACAAACGCCAACGATGAGCGTTTCGCTGTAGCCGCTTAAGGCAACAGCCGGGGCTGCCTGAGCCCTGTTACCAAAGACGGCGGGCGGGGGCTTCGGCCCCCGCTTCACGTTCACCGCGCTTGGCCAAGCGCTCGGTTGCCACCTGATTGCCTTTCTTCCCCGTGATCCTGTCTGCGACAAGGGTTGCGCCTATCAGGGCCGCTGCCCTTCCTGCCCTCGCTCGTTCCAATCGGCAATGCAGGGTCGGAGCGCACCGAAACGTTCACGGGGCGCGGTCTTCGAGCGGGGCGACGAGTTCCTGGCCTTCGTTGTGCACGTTGCCGACGCGCTTCGTCACAGGGTGCATCCGGATTAGAACGGAGTCGTACGGCACGAGCAATCGGCGCACCAGCTCCGGATGCGTGTCTTTGCTCAGCCACAGGTCGTAATCATCCTCGGGCACGATGACGGGCATGCGGTCGTGCAGTTCGCCCAGCGCCTCGTTCGCCTCCGTCGTGATGATCGTAAAGGTGTCGAGCGTCTCGCCGTCGGGCTTGCTCCAGCGCTCCCATAGCCCTGCGAAAGCGAACAGGCGGTCATTCGCCGGGCGAATGAAATACGGCTGTTTTCCGCCCGCAACCTTCTTCCATTCGTAGAACCCCGACGCCGGCACGAGGCAGCGGCGGCTCTTGAACGCATTGCGGAAGCTCGCCTTCTCGGCGAGGGTCTCGCAGCGAGCGTTGATGAGGCGCGTGCCAATCGTCTCGTCCTTCGCCCAGGACGGGATGAGGCCCCAGCGCAGCAAATGCGCCACCCGTTCGCCCGTGGCCAGTTGCCGGATGACGGGCAGCCTCTGCATCGGGGCTGCGTTGTAGCGCGGAGGAAAGTCCAGGATCAGCGGGTCGATATCGCAGCCGAACTGCTCGCGCAGCCGGGAGATCGAACCATAGAGGGCGTAGCGACCACACATGCCGCGACTCCTTTGCCGAAGGAGGTGTCAGTGGCAATAGTAGTTCGTTTGTCGCCCGGCGGATAATGCCTTCCAGGCGCCAGTTGGACAGGTCGGCGTCGCACCATCGCGTACAAGCCGCCCCTGTTGGAATGTGCTCTCCACGTTGATCATCCCCGACTGATAATCGACGCTGCGTGTCCACTCAATGCGACGGCACGAGTCGATAACCGCGACGCTCGCGTACCCGCAGAATCTCCTGCAGGCGCACCTCGATATCTTCGAGGCAGGTCAGGCGCTCGTGCCGCTCACCCCCCTGGCGCGTTTCCTTGGCTCCCCAGTACCGCGACAGCACCAGATCGCCAAAGAGGTCCTGGTGCACGAAGGCGATGTAGTAACGCGTATCGCTCTCCCAACGAAGGGACCGGTTGACGAGCGCAGCCGCGTCGAACTGGGTTGCCGACATCACCTCACCTCCCTCGCCGGGGTCACCACCCCGATATGTTTGTTGATCCGCTGCGAAATCCCACGGATTTGCGCAGTGAGTCATCTCCGAACCGCCCAAAAAACCCGAAGATGAAATATTGTCGTAATTATGGCCTGTCAGGACGGACGCGATGGCTGCCGACAGAGGTTGGACGGGCGATTCGCGGCGTATCCCGGAATGGGGCCGGAATCCTACACCATCATCAAGCTGCCGGTTGCCTCCGGCCTGCATCTCGAGTGAGGTAAGGGCGACTTCGATGCTCAGCCGCGGAGTGGACGGACCAGAGGAGGAAACATGCATTCTTCAAAACAACCTTGGTGGAGAGGCCATCGCGGCGAATGGTTCGTCGTCCTGCAGGCAATCCTCTTCGCCCTCATCCTGTTCGGGCCAAGAACCGCCCCCGGCCTGCCACCCTGGCCGGAAACCGCAGCCGTCGTCACGTCAGTCGTTGGCGCCTTGCTGATCGCTGCAGGGTTGACGATGTCAGTCGCCGCGGCACTGCACCTCGGCTCCAACCTCACCCCCCTGCCCCATCCCAGGGAGCACGCAACCCTGGTGATCACCGGCCTGTATCGAGGGGTGCGGCATCCGATCTACTGCGGGGTGATATTGATGGCGGTCGGCTGGGCGTTGTTTATCCACGGATGGCTTACCCTGATCTACGCAGCCGGGCTGTTGCTGTTCTTCGACATCAAGTCGAGACGCGAGGAACGCTGGCTGATCGAACGCTTTCCCCACTACATCGAATATCAACAGCGGGTGCGCAAATTGATTCCGTTTATTTACTGAATCCGAGTTTCAACCAGGTGATTGCGGAAAATATTGCGGAGGGTACGGGTCTCATGCCGCTGCCCGGTCACGAGGGACTCCGGTGGACAAAGCCGCCTCCATCATCGTCATTCCCGCCTTCGGCGGCTGCGGCATTTGAACGTTGTTCCGGGACGATCTACATTGGATCGTTCGTCGGGATGCGCAGCGTTTGTGTTCGCCCGGATCGAACTCGCCTTTGGAGGAATCCCGATATGAGCGACGAGCTACAGTCCAGGACATGCACGCCGTGCCGCGGCGGCGTGCCTCCGATGACGAAGGCGCAGGCCCAGCGCTATCTGGCGCAGACGCCGGCCTGGACCCTTTCGGACGACGGACGCTGCATCGAGCGCAGCTTCACTTTCGGCGACTTCAAGGACGCGATGAGCTTCGTCGCGAAGCTCGGCGAGCTGGCTGAAACCGAGGGCCATCATCCGGACATCTGCTTCGGCTGGGGCTGGGCCCGCGTGACGTGGCAGACAAAGAAGATAAACGGCCTCCACGACAACGATTTCATCATGGCGGCCAAGACCGACGGGCTGGCGCCAACGTGACGCGAAGGCCCTTCCAGTCTTCCCCTCGCCGCAGCCGTTCGTGAAGGCCTTGCCGCAAGCGCCCGTACCGTTGCCGCGGCGACCGGGAAATTGTTTCAACGCGCTGTAGTTTTTTCAGCCGGACTCACGGGTCTCGCGTACAGGAAGCCCCTGGGCCGAGTTCGCGTTGGTCTTCGACAGGCGGCCGGTGGAGTATTGCTTTGTCGCTCGACAGCCCCTTCCGACGAAGGCCTGCAGTCGCGGCGGCGTAGGGCATCCCCGGCACTGGCGGCAGTCCGTTTTCCGCTCACACGGGCGCACCGGCTCGTCCCGACGGACCGAATCTTCTTCCCGGCATCTCCCTTGCAGCGTTCGATATTCCGAAAACCCGGCATCATCATCGCGAGCTTCAAGGAAAGCTGGGACAGCCTGCTTCCCCCGGGTCGATACCTGGCTGAAGGCGAAGCCGTTCTTTTTTCCGCAACCCGGAGCCTTGTGCGTGCGATCGTGAGGAGCATTTCATGGCGTCAACGAAACCGCTGGTACTCATCACCGGTTCGGCAGGCCGGCTCGGCAGCGCGATCGGTGCGGTGCTCGTCGAGCGCTTCACCGTCGTCGGGTTCGAGCGCGATTGCAGGCAGGCGGCCGACTGCATCGACGTCGACATCACGTCGCCTGACGCGCTCGCGGCGGCCTGTCGCACCCTTCGCGAGCGCCATGGCGCGCATATCGCGTCGGTCGTTCACCTCGCCGCCTATTACGATTTTTCCGGCCAGCCGGATCCGAAATACGACGAAGTGAATGTGCAGGGCACGCGCCGGCTGTTGGAGGCGTTGCAGGATTTCGACGTCGATCAGTTCGTCTACGCGAGCACGATGCTGGTCCACGCGCCGACCGAGCCGGGCGTCCCGATCGACGAGAACAGCGATCTCGCGCCGAAGTGGCCGTATCCGCAATCGAAGCTCGAGGCCGAAGAGGCCGTGCTCGCGACGCGCGGGCGGATTCCGGCGGTGATCCTGCGCATTGCCGGCGTCTACACGGACGACTGCGAAGTCCCGTCCCTCGCCTACCAGATCCAGCGCATCTACGAGCGCCAGATGCTCGGCCACGTCTTCCCCGGCGATCCGGCCCACGGCCAGGCCTTCGTGCATCTGGACGACGTCGCGCAGGCGTTTCGGCTGGTCGTCGAGAAACGCCATGGGCTGGAGGACGAAACCACGCTGCTCATCGGCGAGCCGGTGACCGAAAGCTACGAGTCGCTGCAGAACCTGATCGGGCAGCTCATCCACGGCGAGCCGTGGGGGACGCGGCGGATACCGAAACCCGTCGCGGCGACCGGCGCGTGGGCGCAGGACGTCGTGGAAAAAGTCACCCCGGACGCCATCGACCGCGGCATCGAGCCTTTCATCCAGCCGTTCATGGTGTGGCTCGCGGACGACCATTACGAGCTCGACATCTCGCGCGCGACCGAGCTCCTCGGCTGGCGACCGCAGCACAGCCTGCGTCGGGTCCTACCGAAAATGATCGGCCGGCTCAGGCAAAGCCCAGCCGCCTGGTACAAGGCGAACCGCATTCCGCTGCCGCTGTGGCTCGAGGATCTGGCCGCGCAGCCGCAGCCCGAGGCGCAGCTCCTCGCCGAATACGACGCGCTCGATCGGCGCGAACACCGGCAGACGATCTGGTGCCATTTCGCGAACGCCGCGCTCGGCCTGTGGCTCGTTTCGTGCCCGTTCATCTTCGGGCTCGCCGATCGCTGGATGGAGCCCGGCGAACTCATCGCCCCCAACGAGCGCGGCCTCGTCCTTTCCGACACCTGGATGACCGCCAGCGACATCGTCAGCGGACTGCTGATCACCGCCTTCGCGCTGGCCTCGCTGTCGCGGCGCATCGCGTGGGCGCGCTGGGCGACCGCTGCTCTCGGCACCTGGCTGCTGTTCGCGCCGCTGGTGTTCTGGAGCCCGAGCGCCGTCGCCTATGCCAACGACACGCTCGTCGGCGCGCTGGTGATCCTGTTCGCGGTCGGCGTGCCCTCGACACCGGGCGTCGGCCCGATTGCGCGTCTCGCCGGGCCGGACACGCCTCCCGGCTGGGACTACAGCCCGTCGTCGTGGAACCAGCGCATCCCGATCATCGCGCTGGCCCTGGTGGGCCTGTTCATCTCGCGCTATCTGGCCGCGTTCCAGCTCGGCCATATCCCCGCAGCGTGGGATCCGTTCTTCGGCGACGGCACCGAACGCATCATCACGTCTTCCGTTTCGGAAGCCTGGCCGGTTTCCGACGCCGGACTCGGCGGTGCCGTCTATGTGCTCGAGATCGTCACCGGCATCATCGGCGACAAGCGGCGCTGGCGCACGCTGCCGTGGCTGGTGCTGCTGTTCGGCGTGCTGATCGTCCCGCTCGGCGCCGTGAGCATTTTCTTCATCATCATCCAGCCGGTCGTGATCGGCACGTGGTGCACGCTGTGCCTCGTCGCCGCCGCGGCGATGCTGCTGCAAATCCCGTACTCCTTCGACGAGATTCTCGCGACTCTCCAGTTTCTCAAGGAGCGCCGCCGGCAAGGGAAGTGGCTGTGGCACGTGCTGCTGCACGGCGACACCATCGAGGGCGGCAGCGCGGACTATTCGGACAATTTCGAGGAACGCGCTCCGGTGGTGCTGCGCGAAATGCTCAAGGGCGGCGTGACCGTACCGTGGACGCTGGCGCTCAGCATCGTCCTCGGCGCGGTCCTCATGCTCAGCCGGCTGCTGTTCGACACGACCGGCACCGCGGCCGACAACGATCATGTCGTCGGCGCGCTGGTGATCACCTTTTCGATCATGGCGCTCGCCGAAGTCGCGCGGCCGTTGCGCTTCATCAATGCCGCTTTCGGCGCCTGGCTGCTGCTCGCGCCCTGGCTTCTCGACGGCTATACCGGCCTCGGTACCGCGACGGTTTCGATCATCGGTCTGCTGCTGGTCGCGCTGGCCTTGCCGCGCGGCGCAGTCGAAAGTCACTACGGCGCGTGGGACCGCTATGCGAAAGCGGGAGAGCGCTGGTCGAGACTGGCGACGCCCGGTGGCTGACGCTGCTCGGTCGCGACAGCTGGCGACGCCCTCCCCCTTCAATCCCGCGCCGGCACCGCGGCAGGCGCGGTTTCTTCGCCGAGCCGGCGCCACACGATCCAGCCAGCAGCGGCCAGATAGGCGAAACCGCCCGGCACCCACATGATGAGCCCGGCCAGCTGCTGGTCCTCGAGCGCGCGTGCGTCGCCGTAGAACGATACCCTGCCGAAAGTCAGCAACGCGCCCAGCAGCCCGGTGTGGATCAGCGTCAGCAGGATCGCGAGCAGCGCCGGAGCGAGCCGGCGGCCACGCAGGACGGCCCACCAGAAGAGCCACGCACTCACGACGAACGACACGTGCTCGACCAGGTGCCACCACGGATCGTCGAGCGCGAGCAGGTACAGGCGCGGGGCGTGCCACAGCCAGATCAGCACGCCGTGCACCATCGCCGCCGCGAGCGGATGACGACCGCAGCGCTGGATCGCCCCCCACAGCGGGCGCAACAGCGTTCCGGTCGCGGCGCTCCACTGCGGCAATGGGCCGGCCAGCGCTCCGAGCGGCGCGACCACGACGATGAGGAGCATGTGCTGCACCATGTGCAGCGCCGTACTGTTTTCCGCCCAGCGGTCCAGTGGTCCGAACACCGCCAGCGCGCCGATCGCCATCGCGGCGCAAAACCACGTCGCTTGCACCCGGCCCGGCGGCACGCGTCGCGCCCCGAGGCCGTAGAGCCCGCACGCCGCACCGAGCAACGCCGCGATCAGAAGCAGCGGAAAACTTGCGGGCAGCGACCCGGCAAGCGCGTGCGCCGCGGCCGGCCGCACCGTGACGAGTAGCGTCACCAGAACAAACGCCGCGATCAGACGCATGGCGGCAGGCCCACGATCGGCAGCGCGATGAACAGCGTCGCCAGCGCTGCGACCAGATGCACGCTCGCACCGACTCGTGCGATGAAGCGCTTCGCCCGCTCGTTCTGGCCGACCCGGCGCGACGCCCGCCAGCACAGCGCCGACAATCCGAGCAGCAGCGCCACCGTCGCGAGCGACGCGCCGCCCAGTACAACGTTGAGCCAGTTCCACGGCCCTGCTGCCGCGTCCGGCGGCGCGACGGCGCAACCGACCGACAGGCCGCTGTACAGCGCGATGAACCATACGCCCCACACGATCAGGCCGAGCGGGATCTGGAGCGGATGGTAAAGCCACGTCATCAGCCGCCTCCCCACGTCGAAGGAAACAGCACCAAGGCGACGTAGGCGCTCCACACCACGCCGAAGTTGTAATACCAGAGTTGCCCCAGCACGATCGGCTCGTACGGCGCCGCACGGTCGACATAGCCGTAATGGGCTCGCCACGCCTGCAGCCCGGTCGCGACTCCCGCCAGAACGCAGTGGAAAAGGGCATAGCCGAGAACGACGGCGATCACCGCGTCGTGGGCCGTCGCCTTCGGCGCGAGATCCGACGCGTACGTCAGCCACAACAGGTGTGCCGACTGCAGCAGGCCGAGCGCCGCGATCGCGGCGAGCTGCCCGCGCAGCCCCTTGTCCGAGCCGCGTCGCAGCGCCGCGAGAACCCGCCGCAGCCACAGCGTTGCTGCGCTCAGCAGCAGCGCATTCGCGAGCATGCCGCGAGCGTCGAGCGGAGACTGCGCCGGCATCTGCCACTGCGGAGCGACGGTCCACAGGTAGAACCAGCCGAAGAGAAGCGCCGCATAGAGCGCGCCGTCCGCGAGCAGCGTCACGCCCATGCCCCAGCGTCCGGGGCCGTTGTGGGTACGCCAGTGCAACGGCGGGTCGCCGGCAGAAATCGGAACGGCCGTGCCGCCCTCTTCGTAGGCACCGTTTTCCCACGACCAGCGCAGCACGAGGATCGCCGCCGCGACGATCGCGACGCTGGCCACGGCATACGCCTTCACCAGCAGGCCGATGCACACCGCCGACAGCACCAGCGCGACGGCGAACGGCAGCCAGGTGTTGCCGGGCAAGTGGATGATCTCGCGCACTTCGCCGGTCACGGCATCGGTGCCCCAGGTTTCGCGGCGCCCGTGCGCGATCGCCGCCAGGCCCTGCTCGCCGCGCGCCATCTCTTTGACCAGGTCCGGGCGATCCCACAGCGGGTAGCGGCTATCGACGCTCGGCAGGCTGATGAAGTTGTAGGCGGTCGGCGGCAGCCGCGTGGCCCATTCGAGCGTATCGGCGTGCCACGGATTCGGCGCGGCCCGCACGCCGAAGCGAAAGTGCAGCAGCACGTCGACCAGCACGGTGGCGATGCCGATCGCCATGATGAAGCTGCCGATCGAGGAAACCAGGTTCGGAGTGTCCCAGCCGAGCCCGGGGGCATACGTGTAGGCGCGCCGCGGCATCCCCAGCAGCCCGGTCCAGTGCATCACGAGGAAAGTGAGGTTGAAGCCGCCGAAGACCAGCCAGAAACCCCAGCGTCCGAGGCGCGGCGACGGCATGCGGCCGGAAAAATGCGGCAGCCAGTAATAGACCGCCGCGACCAGCGGAAAGAACATTCCTCCGACCAGCACGTAGTGGAGGTGGGCGACGACGAACTGGGTGTCGTGCACCTGCCAGTTGAACGGCACCAGCGCCAGCATCACGCCGGTCAGCCCGCCGGCGACGAATATCACGAGGAAGCCGAAGAGCCAGAGCATCGGCACGTGATAGACGGGCCGGCCCAGCCACAGCGTGGCAAGCCACGAGAAGACCTGGACACCGGTGGGAATCGCGACCAGCATGCTCGCGGCCGAAAAGAACGCCTGCGCCAGATGCGGGATGCCCACGGTGAACATGTGGTGCACCCACAGCGCGAAGCTGATGAAGCCGGTCGTCAGCACCGCGACGACGACCCAGCGGTAGCCGACGATCGGACGCCGGGCGAACACCGGCAGCATCGTCGACACGAGGCCCGCCGCGGGCAGGAAGATGATGTACACCTCCGGGTGGCCGAAAAGCCAGAACAGGTGCTGCCACAGGATCGGGTCGCCGCCGCGGGCCACGTCGAAAAACGCCATTCCCGCGGCGCGCTCGAGTTCCAGCAGGATGCTGCCGAGGATCAGGGGCGGAAAACCCAGCACGATCATCATCGCCATCGTCAGGATGTACCACGCATAGAGCGGCATGCGCTGCAGCGTCATGCCGGGCGCGCGGGCGCGCAGGATCGCCACCACCAGTTCGACCGCCGCGGTGACGGCGGAAATCTCGACGAACGTGATCCCCAGCAGCCAGAAATCCGAATTCACGCCCGGGCTGTACGGCAGGCTCGACAACGGCGTGTACATGAACCAGCCGGCATCGGGAGCGAGCTCCAGGAACAGGCTCGCGGCGAGGATCAGCCCGCCGAAAAGGTAGCACCAGTAACCCAGCGCCGACAGCCGGGGAAACACCAGGTCCCGCGCGCCGAGCATTTTCGGGATCAGGTACACCGCCAGACCTTCCATCATCGGCACGGCGAACAGGAACATCATCACCGTGCCGTGCATCGTGAACACCTGGTTGTAGGTGTCGGCGTCCATGAACGCCTGGTCCGGCAGCGCGAGCTGGGCGCGGATGAGCATCGCCAGCAGGCCGCCGAAAATGAAGAAACCGAGGCCCGTCAGAAGGAAGAGCAGGCCGATGCGGGTGTGGTTCACGATCGTCGCGGCTCGCCAGCCGCGGGGATTGCCCCACACCTCATCGAACTGCTGGTGGAGCTCGTCGGGGCGGCCTTCGATCATGGCGGAAAGGCTGCGCCGGAGACGAGTCGGGGCGGGGTCCGCGCGCCCCCCGGAGCTGCTGGGGCGGGGAGTGCTCCGCCCGGGACCGTGCCGGCCGGGACATCCCCGCCCGCGGGCGCAGTTGCGGTCCGCTCCGCGAGCCACGCGGAAAAACCCGCCTCGGTATGCACCTGCACCCTCAGCACCATGTGCGCGTGCCCCGTGCCGCAGAATTCCGAGCACTGGCCGCGGAACGATCCCGCCTCGTCGGCCTGCAGGCGCAGGACGTTGGTACGCCCGGGAACCGCGTCGATCTTCGGCCCGAGCCGTGGCACCCAGAAGGAATGGATGACATCGGCGCTGGTGACGTGGATATGCACCGGGCGGCCCGCCGGCAAGTGCAGCTCATCAACGAGCACGACACTGCTGCCCGGATAAGCGACGTCCCACTGCCATTGCCGACCCGTCACGTCGATGCGCAGCGGTGCCTCGCTGCGCAGCGGCAGCATGCGGTCGCCGGCGGGAACCCCGAACCCGAGCAGGAGTACGATGCTCGCCGTCGGCAGCAGGATTCCGCCACCGATGACCCACCGCCGGCTGATCCGTTTCGCCTCCTCCGGGCTGAAATCGCGCGGCCTGCGCAGCATCGCCACGATCCACGCGGCCGTGACGCCGGCGAGCACGAAGGTGGCGACGATCAACATCGGCCACCACAGCAGGGTCACGTCGCGCGCGGCGGGGCCGGCCGGGTCGAGTATCGACTGCGGACCTTCGCACGCGGCGAGCCACGGCACGGCCAGCACCGGGAGCATCGATTGCACCGACAGGGCAGCGGCCGGCGTCGATGGCATCGGCACGGCTGCGTCCCGCCCACCCGCGAGGTCAAAATGCCCGTACCCGCCGAATCCGGCGTCGAGTCGATCGTCAGCCGCGCCGCGCTGCGCGGCCACCCACTTCACCCGATGCTGATCCACTTTCCGGTCGCGGCGCTCATCGGGCTCGTCGCCACCGATATCGCCTGGCTCGTGAGCGGCGATCCGTTCTGGGCGCGTGCCAGCCTGTGGCTGGCCGGCGTCGGCGCGGGTGGCGGCTGGATCGCGAGCCTGCTCGGTGTCGCCGATTTGCTGCTGGTCGAGCGCATCCGCGAAAAAATCACCGCGTGGTGCCACGCCGTGATCGCCGTGATGATGCTTTCGCTGGCTTCGCTGAACTGGGCGATGCGCTACCGTGAAGGGGCCGAACAGCTCACGGCGTGGGAACTCTACCTGTCGGTCCTGACAGCCGGCACGATCGGCCTCGCGGCTTATCTCGGCGGACGGCTGGTCTATGAACACGCGGTCGGCGTCGAACTCGGTCATAAGGCGGCCATCGAGGACTCGACCACGCTATAGCGGCTTGGCCAGCACCAGCCACAGCGTCACGCCGAGCAGGACAGTCAGCAGACTGCCGAGGATCGCGCAATGACGGCGAATCCTTCCCTCCGGGCGACGCTCGATTTTCAGGATCAGGACGCCGCACAATGCATGACCAATCACCAGCAGGCAGACGACCGAAAGCTTCAGGATCAGCCACGGTTCGAGCGCGGCGGCGCCGGGAAACAACACGGTGCCGGAAATGATCGCGAGAAGCGCCGCCGGCGACGAAACCAGCGTGAACATCAGCCGCATCAGGTGGGTGTGGTCGCGGTAGAACATCGGCTGGTTGTGACGCGTGCCCGCGGCGATCATTGCCGGCATGTACAGCAGCGTGCCGCACCAGGCCAGCAGTGCCGCGAAGTGAAGCAGCTTGAGCAAGTGCATTCCCGGCCTCCGTTCGACAGCCTCGCCACGGCCCCTGTGGACTCCGGCCTGTGCAAAGAAGCAAAGCGGGGGCCTGTGGCGGAGCCTGTCGTACGGAGCGTCGCGCAGCGTCAACAGACAGCACACGAGCGGTTGCTGTAAAAATTTCAACCGGAGCGGCAAAGAAATGTCCGAGCGGACAAAAGGCCGGATTACTCGTCCCGGTGCCAAATCCTGAACGCTGCCCGGGCAGAAAATACCGCACACTAGCGCCGATTCCGCCCGGACTGTTCTGCGCGGAATTGACTTGATGCACCCTATTACCGTCACAGCACAATCCTGCATGATGATTCATTACTGCCATAACATTGAGCGCGTTCCCGGGCGTGTGGCCCAACCTCCGGACCCGGCCTCTGCCCTGCCGCCTCCGCCCGACAGGGACGGCCGTCGTCCGGACGTGATGAAGGGCCCGGGAGCGTGCGCGTGAGCAAAGCGGAGATTGCCGAGGAGCGGCGCATGGATGGCATCGACGAACGGCCCTGCGCCGAAACCCAGTGGGAAGACACCCCGCGCGACCCGTTGCTCCCGGACGTGGCCGCGCTGATCGACGTGCTGCGCCGGCACTGCGCGGTGGATTTCTCGGACTACAAGACCGGCACGCTTTTGCGCCGCATGCGCCGGCGCATGACGCTGGCGGGCTGCGACACGATGTCCGCGTATCACGAGAAAATCGTCCGGGACGACGTCGAACGCAACGCGCTATGCCACGATCTGCTGATCAACGTCACGGAGTTCTTCCGCGATCCGGCCGCGTTCTCGCTGCTCGCCGACGAAGTGCTCCCCGACATGTTGCGCGGGCGCAATCCGGCTGACGCCTTGCGGCTGTGGTCGGCCGGATGCGCGAGCGGCGAAGAAGCCTACACGCTGGCCCTGCTGGCGCTCGACGCGGCGAGCCGCTTCGGATTCACCGGCGACGTCAAGATCTTCGCCACCGACATCCACCCTGGAGTGCTGAGCGACGCCTCGCAGGGAATGTTCCGCGACGACGCAGTACGCGCCATCCCTGAAGCGCTGCTGCGGCGCTATTTCCAGCGCACGCACGACGGCTGGCGCGTCGATGGCACGTTGCGGCGCCATGTCGTCTTTGCCCGCCACAACCTCCTGACCGATCCGCCCTTTACGCGCATCGACCTCGCGCTGTGCCGCAACCTGCTGATCTATCTGCAGAACGGATCGCAGCTGAAGGCGCTGGCGCAGCTTCACTTCGCACTCAAGCCGCAGGGCCTGCTGATGCTCGGCGCGAGCGAAACCGTCGGCGAACACGCGGCGCGCGCCTTCATGCCGGTCGATCGTTCGAGCAAGCTTTACCGCAAACAGGCGGCCACGCTGCCACGCGTGGGCAGCGTTGGCATCCCCCCGGTGTCGGCGGTGACGGCGCTGCCCGACGCGCTTCCCGCGAACGGCGCAGGCACGCCGGAAGAGCTCGAAGCGGAGCTGCTCGCAACCCGCGAACGGCTGCACGAGATGATCGTCGAGCTCAAGAGCAGCCACGAGCACATCGATCTCGCAAACGAGGAACTGACCGCGTCGAACGAGGAGCTGCAGAGCGCCAACGAGGAATTGAAGTCGGTCAATGAAGACCTCTACATCCTCAACCGCGAACTCGAAGACCGCAATGCAGCGCTGGCAAACCTGAACCGCGACTACGATCACCTGCTCGCGAGCACGAAGATCGGCACCGTGTTTCTCGATGCCGGGCTGCGCGTGCGCCGCTTCAGCGCCGCCGTCGAAGGCGTTCTCGCCTTGCGCGCCTCGGACGCAGGCCGTCCGCTGTCGGAGATCACCTACCGCGCCGGTGACGCATCACGCTTCCTGGCCGACCTGCAGCACGTCGCCGCCACGGGTGAAGGCGTGGAGCGCGAGGTGGACGTCACCGGCCGTTGGTATCTGGAGCGCATGCTGCCGTTTCACGGCGAGGGCGGCGTGCGCGACGGCGTCGTGCTCACTTATACGGACATCAGCCGCGTGAAGACCGCGCAGGCCGAAGTCGCCGTGCTCGCGGCCGAGCGCACGCGCCTGCAGGGCATTCTCGACGCGCTGCCCGACGGCGCGTACATCGTCGGCGCCGATCACGTCATCGAGTATCTCAACCCGGCGCTCGAACGCCAGTTCGGCGCGCCCGCCGGACGCAAGTGCTTCGAATACCTCCACGGTCGCAGCGAAGCCTGTACGTGGTGCAACAACGATGTTGTCTTTGCGGGCAGCTCGGTGCACGCGGAATGGACAGCGCCCAGCGGACGCAGTTACGACTTGTTCGACATGCCGTTCCGCAATCCCGATGGCACGCTCAGCAAGTTCGAGATTTTTCACGACATCACGCCCATCAAGGAGAGCCGCCGCCAGCTCGCCGAGGCCACCTCGCTGGCGCAGGTCGGGTACTGGGAATGGCAGCTCCCCGCCGGCGTCCTTCACTGGGGGGAACAAACCGACCGCCTCCTCGGCCACGTGCCGGGCAAGGTCACTCCCAGCGGCGCCACCTTCCTCGCTCACGTTCATCCGGACGACCGCAAGCGGGTGGCCGGCGACCTCGCGGGCGCGGTCAGGAACAATCGTTCCTATGTAAGCGAATTCCGCCTCATCCGCTCCGACGGCGCGCTCCGCATGGCGCGCGCGAACGGTCACCTCCAGTACGACCGGGAAGGCCGCGCGGTACGCGTGTGCGGCGCGATCCAGGACATTACCGAGTTGCGCGCCACCGAAGCCGCGCTGCGCAACAGCGAAGAACGGTTTGCCATCGCGATGATGGCAGCACCGTTCGCGATCGCGATCACGCGCGTCGAGGACGGGCGATTCATCGAAGTGAACGACAAGTACGAAATCCACTTCGGCTGGAAACGTGAAGACCTCATCGGCAAGACTTCGGTCGAGGTCAACCTGTGGCCCGATCCCGAGAGCCGCCAGCGCTGGCTCGAAACGCTCCGGCAGCACGATTCGGTGCTCGATTTCGAGACTGTCGGGTGCGACCGCAGCGGCGCGGTGCGCCAGGTCAGCCTGTCGTCCAAATACATCGACATCGACGGCGAGAAACACGTACTCACGTTCGTGCACGACATCACCGACCGTAAGGAAGCCCAGGCGCGCGTCGAGTATCTCGCCCATCACGATGCGCTCACTGGACTGCCGAACCGCGTGCTGTTCCGCGACCGCTTCGCGCTGGCCACCGCATGGGCGGAGCGCGCGCAGGCGAAAGTCGCGCTGCTGTTCGTCGATCTCGATCATTTCAAGACCATCAACGACACGCTCGGCCACCCGGCCGGCGACGGCCTGCTGCAAGGAGTCGCGCTGCGGCTGCGCGAGTGCCTGCGCGAAACCGACACCGTCAGCCGTCTCGGCGGCGACGAGTTCCTGATCGCGCTTACCGATATTCGCGACCCGCAGGCGATCAACAGCGCGACCGCGAAAATCTTCGACGCGCTGGCCCAGCCCTTCGAGCTCGAAGGCCATGAGCTGACGAACACGATGTCGATCGGCATCGCTATCTGGCCCGACGACGGCAAGGATTTCGACACCCTGCTGAAGAACGCCGACACTGCGATGTACCAGGCCAAGCGCGCCGGCCGCAACACCTGGCGCTTCTACACCGAGCAGATGAACGTAGACGCCGTCGAACAGCTGCAGATCCGCACGGCGTTGCACCGCGCCCTCGAAAACGACGAGTTCCTGCTGCATTACCAGCCGCAGATCAACCTCGCGAGCGGTCATGTCGTCGGTGTCGAAGCCTTGCTGCGCTGGCACTGTGACAAGCGCGAACTGGTCGCGCCGGGCCGCTTCATCCCGGCGGCGGAGGACAGCGGCCTGATCGTCCCGATCGGCGACTGGGTGCTGCGCGAAGCGTGCATGCAGGCCGCCCGCTGGACGCGGCAGGGCTTGCCGGAGCTGAGCGTCGCGGTCAACCTGTCGGCCGTGCAGTTCCGGCGCGGCGATCTCGAACGCAGCGTCGTGCGGGCGCTGTCGCTGTCGGGCCTCGATCCGGCGCGGCTCGAACTCGAACTGACCGAGTCGTTGCTGCTCGTCGACTCCGAATCCGTCATCGAGACGCTGCGACGGCTGAAATCGCTCGGCGTGCGCCTGTCGATCGACGACTTCGGCACCGGCTATTCGAGCCTCGCCTACCTGAAGCGCTTCGCCGTCGACAAGCTCAAGATCGACCAGTCCTTCGTCCGCGACATCGCCACCGACCCGGACGACGCCGCGATCGTGCGCGCGATCGTCAGCATGGCGCGCACTCTCAAGCTGCAGGTCATCGCCGAAGGCGTCGAAAGCGAGGATATCGACCGCTTCCTGTGCATCTTCAACTGCGACGAGGCGCAGGGATACCACTACGCGCGGCCGATGCCGGCCGACGCGCTGGCCGAATGGCTGGTTGCCAGCGGTCGCGGCGCAAGGGGGCCGCGATAAAAACCGTTCGCGATCGACGGCCGTCGCTGCGACGCTCGGCGGGATGATCGCCGATCAGCTCTGAGTTCGCCGTCGCGGCGCTGCGAGGGAGTCCGGCTGCGCCTCGCTGTCGTCCGCCGGGAGCCGCGGATAGCGCACGTAATCGACGAGATCCTGGATCTCCGGGGGCGGCGGACGGGTCAGCAGGCTCACCAGCACGATCGTCGCGAATCCGAGCGGGACACCGAACACGCCCGCGGAGATAGGGTTGATATCGAACCAGGCCTGCGCCATCGAACCGCCGAAGAACGGATGGGTGCGCACCGCGTAGTACAGCGTGACCACGAGCCCGGCGAGCATGCCGGTAACCGCTCCGGGGCGGTTCGCGCGCTTCCAGAAGATTCCGAGCACCAGCGCGGGAAAGAACGCGGCGGCGGCAATCGAGAACGCGAGGCCGACCATGAACAGGATGTTGTCGGGGCGCATCGACGCGACCCACGCCGCGATCACCGCGACGACGAGCAGCTGGGATTTCGCGATCACCAGCCGGCGCTGCGTCGAGGCGTGTGGATTGACGACCTTGTAATAGAAGTCGTGCGAAAGCGCGTTCGAGATCGTCAGCAGCAGCCCGTCCGCGGTCGACAGCGCGGCCGCGAGTCCGCCCGCCGCGACCAGCCCCGACACGACGTACGGCAGGCCGGCAATCTCCGGCGTCGCGAGCAGGATCACGTCGGTGTTCAGGCGCAGTTCGGCCAGCTGCAGGATGCCGTCGCCATTGATGTCCTCGATCGCGACCATCCCGACCTTACCCCATGACGCGACCCAGTTCGGCAGCAGCGAAAGACTCGATCCGATGAGGTTGTTGTAGACCTCCCACTTCGCGAACACCGCGTAGGCCGGCGCCGTGACGTACAGCAGGAAGATGAAGAACAGCGACCAGAAAACCGAGCGTCGCGCTTCCACGACCCCCGGCGTGGTGTAGTAGCGCACGAGCACGTGCGGCAGGGCGGCGGTGCCGATCATCAGGACGAACACCAGCGCGAGGAAGTTGTTGCGCGCGACGCGCTTTTGCTCCGGCGTGTCGCCGGGGTGGGCCTCGGCGTGACGGGGCGGTGGCCGCGACCGCCCGGCGGCCTCGACGCGCGCCTGCTCCCACGTCGCCCGCGCCTGGTCGGGCGTCTTCGGCAGGTCGCGCAGCGCCCGTTCGGCGTGCGCGATTTCGCGCGCCGCGGCGTTGTCGATGCGCAGCCGGTTCAGGCGTTCGATCAGCGAACGCCGTTCTTCCTCGAGCGAATCCGGCAGCGCGGCGATCTTCGCTTCGTAATCCGCCGCGCGTTGGCCGAAGCGTTCGCGAACCTCGATTTCGCGCGGCTCGACGAACAGCTCGGTCTCCTTGGCGGAAAGCCTGTCGAGTACGCTGCCATACACTGCCGGCGGGACCGGTATGCCGGTGACCTTGTACGACAGGATCACCACCGGCGCGAGGTAGGCGACGATGAGGATCACGTACTGGGCGACCTGCGTCCATGTCACCGCACGCATGCCGCCGAGGAACGAACAGACGAGGATGCCCGCGAGGCCGACGAACAGGCCGATCTCGAACTCGACGCTGACGAAGCGGCTCGTGATCAGACCCACGCCGTAGATCTGCGCGACGAGATAGACGAAGCTCGCAAGCACCGTCGCCACGAGTCCGACGATGCGGGCGACATTGCCTTCGTAGCGCGCGCCGAGAAAGTCGGGAATCGTGTATTGGCCGAACTTGCGCAGGTAGGGCGCGAGCAGCAGCGCGACGAGAACGAAGCCGCCCGTCCAGCCGGTGACGAACGCGAGGCCTTCGAAACCGGAAAAGTACAGCGTGCCGGCCAGGCCGATGTAGGACGCCGCGCTCATCCAGTCGGCCGCGGTCGCCATGCCGTTGAAGACCGCCGGAACCCGCCGGCCGGCGACGTAATACTCCGACACGTCGGAGGTGCGGCTCATCACGCCGATGCCGGCATAGATCGCGATCGTCGCGAACAGGAACACGTGCCCGATGACCCCCGGCGACATGCCGAACTGTTCGCCGATCGCAAGCAGCCCGACGAACGCGAGAAAGCTGCCGGTGTACCAGCCGTAATAGCGCCGCAGGCGGCGGCCAAAGGCGGACTGCGTGGTCAAGACCGCACCGCTTCAGCCCAGTGGCCGGCCTGCAACCCGCGCACCGTCACGGGCACCCATCCGGGGTTCAATATTTGACCCTCGCGTAATACGATTTTTCGGCCGCCTGGCGCGCCTCGCCGAGCGTGCGGATGCCTTTTTCCGCGAGCAGGGGGATCAGCTTCAGCAGCACTTCGGCCGTCACGATCGCGTCACCGAGCGCGGTATGCCGGCCGATGATCGTCAGATTAAGGCGCTCGGCGATCGCTTCAAGGCGGTGCGACTCCTGGTTCGGATGGACCACCGCCGACAGCAGCAGCGTGTCGAGCACCGGCTGGTCGAAGCGCAGGCCCGTCAGGTTCTCCTTGAGCTGCAGGAAGCGCATGTCGAACGCCGCGTTGTGCGCGATCAGCACCGTGTCCTGCGCAAACGCGTGGAATGCCGGCAGCACCCTGGCGATCGTCGGCTGGCCGGCGAGCATGTCGGGCGTGATACCGTGGATCTTGACCGACTCCGGCGACACCCCGCGCTCCGGATCGATCAGCTGCTCGAAGGATTCCTGGCGCAGCAGCTTGCCGTTGACGATGCGCGTCGCGCCGATCTGGATGATCTCGTCGCCCTTCGACGGATCGAGCCCGGTCGTTTCAGTGTCGAAGACCGTGTAGGTCAGCTCGCTGAGCAGGCGATCCTCCAGCACATGCGATTTTTCCGACCATTTGAAGAGATCGAAATCGTAGTACTCGGGCCGCCCCTCGCCTTTGAGAAATGCCGCCGGGTCGAGCTCCTCCTGGGGCAGCGCGGCCGGCAGCACGATGCGAAAAAACGCGCGGTGGCGCACTTTCTCGCGCTCCAGCCACATCTCGCCGTCATTGCGCTCGATGACGTCGCGTACGGTGAGCGGGCTGTTCTCGTCGGCGAAGCGCATCGGTTCGAGCTCCCAGCTCATCACCGTCTCGGTGCTCATCGCCTGCCCCGACCAGATCAGGTCGAGGTGCACCAGGCGTCCCGCCCCGCTCAGCCGGAAACGCACCTCGCGTATCTCGAACTCGTCCGACAGCCGGCTCGCGAGGTAGGTCAGCGCCTGCAGCAGCGAGAAGCTGTCGACTTTCACCCACAGCGACTCGTCGACCTCCTCGAGCTTGGCCGGCACCTTCAGCACCTTGACGATGCGCCGCTGCGCCGCGGCAAGCAGGTCCGCGCCGAGCATCTCCTCGAGCGGCCAGCGCGCCTTCAGGGCATCGGCGAACTCGTTCGCGGTCTCGTCGAGCCGCCCGCTCATCGCGCGGATCTCGTCACGGATGACCTTGCGAAAGCGCTCCTGGAGCTCGCTCTGCAGATCGGGGTAGTCGAGCATTTCCGCCGCTGCCCGCACGTTCGCCAGCGCCGCGCGGTTGCCCTCGGTCAGCGTGTGCAGCATCTGGTCGCGGCGCGATTCGTTCTCGAAATTGCGCGTGATGTCGTCGAGCATCAGGATGAACCCGGTGATGCTGCGCTCGGGGGCATCCTCTTGCCCCACCGACAGCACCGGCGCCATCTGCGCCCGCAGCAGGTGACCCGCACGCGTCGTGGTGACGAATTTTGCCACCGGCTGCACGTTGCTGCGCCGCAGCCGATGCTGGATGCTTTCGAGCGCGTGGTTGATCAGGTTGCGGTCGAACACGCCATAGATCGAACGCCCGAGCCCGATCAGCTCGCCGCCGTTCGCCACTCCCGGAGCCTGCGACAGCGAGCGGAACTGCGCGCGCGCGCGGTTGTTGTAGAGCAGGATGCGTCCGTCGAGGTTGCAGACGAGAACGCTTTGCGTCAGCTCGGACATCAGCGCGGCGAGGCGGTTCTTCTCTTCCTCGAGCGACTCCTTCGCTCGCGCGATCTGCGCCTCGACGTCCTGCAGCAGCGCGTCGCGCTGTTCGGCCAGGGCATTGACGTAGCGTGCCAGCGCCTTCACTTCCGGCGGCCCCTCCTCCTTGACGCGAAACTCACGGTTTGCGCCGAGCATCAGGTTGAGGTTCTCCCCCATTCTCAGAAGACCCTGCACGTAGCGGCGAAAGAGGTTGCGCAGCACCGCGATGCCGACGACGAAGCCCATCAGGGTCATCAGCGCGCCCAGCGGCAGGTGCGGCGCGATCACGTCGATCAACAGTTCTCTGCTGCCTGCCGTCTCCAGCCACACCAGCAGTGCGGTGACGACGAACGGTCCGGTCATCAGCAACGCCAGGACGATCACCGCCAGCAGGAAACGTGTGCGTGCCGTCATCCGTCAGCTCGCCGCGAGCATGCTGCGCACGCACTCCACCAGCTCCTTCGTCGAGAACGGCTTGGTCATGTAGGCATCGGCCCCCAGCGCGAGCCCCTTGGCAACTTCGGTGTCGCGCCCTTTTGCCGTCAGCATCAGGACGCGCACCGACTGCAGGTCGGGATCAGCCTTGATTTCCTGGCACACCTCGAACCCGCTTTTCTTCGGCATCATCACGTCGAGCAGCACCAGGTCGGGCAACTCGGCGCGGATTCGCGCGATCGCCTCCTCGCCATCGTTGGCGATCGAAACCTCATACCCTTCGCGCTTCATCAGGAATTCGAGCGAAATGACGATGTTCTGTTCATCGTCCGCGATCAGTATCTTTTTGGCCATGCTTCTCCCTCTCTCCCGGCTATTCTATGTCATTGCACGACAGCCACCGTGTCGGGATGGGGAGCGTGCAGCGGCAGCACGAACGTAAATACCGTGCCGTGCCCCGGCGGCGACTCCACCCACAGCCGTCCGCCGAAATGCTCGACGATCTGGCGGCTGATCGGCAACCCGAGGCCAGTGCCCTGCGGCCGCGAACGCTCGTCGCCACCCTGCCGGAATTTCTCGAATATCACACCGTGCAACTCCGGCGGGATGCCCGGCCCGTTGTCCGACACCTCGACGCGCACCTGCCCCGCTTCGGACTTCAGCGCGACTCGGATGCGGCCCGCGCCCTGCGGCACGAACTTCGCCGCGTTCGACAGCAGGTTCAGCATCACCTGCACCAGCCGGTCGTGGTCCGCTTTCAGGTGCGGCGCTTCGTCCGGCAGCACCAGCTCGACGGTTGCGCCGCGGTCGCGGAACAGCTGGGCCGTGGTGTCGACGGCCTGCTCGACGAGCGCGCGCATGTCGATGTCGCTGTTGTGCCACTCCGCATGGCCGGATTCGATCTTGGCAAGGTCGAGCACCTGGTTCACGAGGCGCGTGAGGCGCTCCGTTTCGGACACGATGATGCCGAGAAATCGCATCCGGTCCGGGAGAGCGATGTCCGGATCGTCAAGCAGCATTTCGGAGAACGCGCGGATCGACGTCAGCGGCGTGCGCAGTTCATGCGACACCGACGACATGAAGTCGTCCTTGAGCCGGTCGAGTTCCTTCAGCCGCTCGTTGGCCGCGCGCAGTTCGGCGGTGGCCGATTCGAGCGCCCGCGACTTCTCCTCGAGCTCGTGCGAATACGCGCGCACCTGCGAAGCCTCGTCGAGAATGTCCATGACTTCGTCGAGTCCCAGCGGCTCCTCCTGCACGACCGAGGCCACCATGACGCGCGCGGAGGCGCTGCCGATCGCCCCGGCGAGCTGCGTTTCGGCGAACTGGACGAGCCCGGCATCGGGCTGGATCTGGTCGATGCCGGCGAGCCCGCGCTGCCGCGCATAGTCGGTGAACGCGCGCTTTGCGCGGGCCGTGCCGAGAAAGCGCGCCACGAGCGGCAGCAGGTCGCGCACCTGGGCGCTGCCGCGCCAGAACATCGCAGGGGACGTGCGGCCGCGCCGGAAGACATCGACGAAAAGCGTCGCCTGGCTCGCCTCCTGCCCGGTCGGCGTGCGCAGCAGCGAAACGAAAAGATAGCAGGCGATGTTGACCGTGAGACTCCAGAACAGCGCATGGCTGATGTTGTCGAGCCCCCGCAGCCCGAATAGCTGCTCGGGCTTGAGGAGCGCGAGGCCGAACAGGCCGTGGTCGAGGAATGCCGCATCGAGCCAGCCCGATTTCGCCACCGACGGCAGCATCAGCGTGTAGGCCCACACGGCGAAGCCCGCAAGCAGTCCGGCCAGCGCCCCTTCGCGCGTGCCGCCGCGCCAATACATCCCGCCGAGCATCACGGGGGCGAACTGCGCGACCGCGGCGAAGCTGATCAGGCCGATACTGACCAGCGCATAGGCTTCGCCGGCGAGGCGGAAATACAGATAACCGAGCAGCAGCACCCCGAGGATCGCGCCGCGCCGGATTCCCAGCAGCAGCCCGGTGAGATCGCCGTGCGCCGTACGGTTGAAGCTGCGGCTGCGCAGCACCAGCGGCATCACGAGGTCATTGCACACCATCGTCGACACCGCGATCGTCTCGACGATGACCATGCCGGTCGCGGCCGACAGTCCGCCGACGAAAGCGAGCAACGCCAGCGCGCTGTGGCCATGGGCGAGCGGCAGCGACAGCACGAAGGTGTCGGGGTCGACCGCGCCGCTGCCGAAAAACAGCAGGCCGCCGAGCGCGATCGGCAGCACGAAGATATTGATCAGGAACAGATACGTCGGGAACAGCCAGATTGCGCGGCGCAGGTGCTGTTCGTTCACGTTCTCGACGACCATGACCTGGAACTGGCGCGGCAGAAAGATCACCGACAGCATCGCCAGCACGGTCAGCGTGAACCATCCGCCATAGCCGGCGCCGCTGGCGCTCTCGACGGTGAGGAGCCCGGCGAGTTCCGGTTGGGCGAACGCGCGCGTGAAGAGATCGCCGAAACCGTCGTACATGCCGTACGTGACGAACGCGCCGATGACCAGAAAGGCGAGCAGCTTGACCACCGACTCGAACGCGATCGCGGCGACCATGCCTTCGTGCCGCTCGGTCGCATCGAGGTGGCGGGCGCCGAACAGGACCGTGAACACCGCCAGCGTCAGCGCGACGTACAGCGTGCTGTCGCCGATCCAGCTATCCGGCGCGAGCGGGAAGAACCGGTCGTCGCGCTCGCCGGTGAGCACCGCGTACCCGCTCGAGATCGCCTTCAGCTGCAGCGCGATGTACGGGATCATCCCGACCACCGCGATGATCGTGACCAGCCCGCCCAGCAGATGGCTCTTGCCGTAGCGGCTGGCGATGAAGTCGGCGATCGACGTGATGCGGTAGGTTTTCGCGATACGGATCATCTTCAGCATCACGATCCACGACAACGTCATCGCCAGCGTCGGGCCGAGATAGATCGGCAGGAACCACACGCCACCCGAGGCCGCGCGACCGACGCTGCCGAAATAGGTCCACGCCGTGCAATACACGCCGAGCGACAGCGCGTAGGTCCACGGATTCGAGATCACCGACCGCCCCTGTTCCGCGCGGCGATCGGCGAAATAGGCGACAGCGAAAAGGAGCAGCAGGTAGGCGAACGAGACGACGACGACGGCGGTGCTGGTGAGCATGCGGTCGCTCCTCAGCGTGCGCCACGCTCGGCGATCCACGCGACTGCGATCAGCAGCAGCGCCCAGATCCCGAACAGGAAAATCCACAGCATCGGCAGGCCGAGAAAAGGCTCGGGCCGATCGAACAGTGAAAGCACCGGATAATTGAACAGCAGCACGCCGGTCAGGAAAACCGCCACCAGCCGCTGTCCGGCAAGACCCTTGCGCATCATGGACTCCTCATGATGACGACGGCCACCGGATTATAGCGGCACGCGGAATTCGCCCTTCGCCGCCAGCACCGGCACGCTGAAAAAAAAGGCGCGCTTTCGCGCGCCTTCTCCTCCTCCCACATATGTCAGCCAGAGCGGCTGCCTCATTATTCTGGCCGGGGCCGGGCCTCTGCGGGCCCGTGCCCGGCAAGGGGTTCAGCTCAGCGGCTGGCCAAGCTGATCCAGGATCGCCGGATTCTCGAGGGTCGACGTGTCCTGGGTGATCTCCTCCCCCTTCGCCAGCTGACGCAGCAGCCGGCGCATGATCTTGCCCGAACGGGTCTTCGGCAGGTTCTCGCCGAAGCGGATGTCCTTCGGCTTCGCGATCGGCCCGATCTCGTGGCCGACCCAGTTCTGCAGTTCCTTGATGATCGCCTTCGCGTCTTCGCCGCTCGGGCGCGCACCCTTCAGCACGACGAACGCGACGACCGCCTCGCCGGTTACGTCGTCCGGACGGCCGACGACCGCGGCTTCGGCGACTTTCTCGTGCGCGACCAGCGCCGACTCGATTTCCATCGTGCCCATGCGGTGGCCGGAGACGTTCAGCACGTCGTCGATGCGGCCGGTGATCGTGAAGTAGCCGGTGTCCTTGTCGCGGATCGCGCCGTCGCCGGCCAGATACAGCTTGCCCTTGAAGTCGTCCGGGTAGTATGACTTCTTGAAGCGCTCCGGGTCACCCCAGATCGTGCGGATCATCGACGGCCACGGACGCTTGACGACGAGGATGCCGCCCTGCCCGTTCGGCACTTCGGTGCCGGTCTCGTCGACGACTGCGCACTGGATGCCCGGGAACGGCAGCGTGCACGAACCAGGCACCAGCGGCGTCGCACCCGGCATCGGCGTGATCATGTGCGCGCCGGTCTCGGTCTGCCAGAAGGTATCGACAATCGGGCAGCGACCGCCGCCGACGTTGTCGTAGTACCACTCCCACGCCGCCGGGTTGATCGGCTCGCCGACCGAGCCGAGGATGCGCAGACTCGACAGGTCGTATTTCTTCGGGTGCACCGCGGGATTGTTGTCCGCAGCCTTGATCAGTGAACGAATCGCGGTCGGCGCAGTGTAGAAGACCGTGACCTTGTGGTCCTGGATCATCTTCCAGAAACGCCCGGCGTCCGGGTAGGTCGGCACCCCTTCGAACACGATCTCAGTCGTGCCGCAGGCGAGCGGGCCGTAGGTGATGAAGGTGTGGCCAGTGACCCAGCCGATGTCGGCGGTGCACCAGAAGACGTCGTCCGGCTTGATGTCGAAGGTGTATTTCATCGACATGATCGCGTGCAGCAGGTAGCCGCCGGTCGAGTGCTGGACGCCTTTCGGCTTGCCGGTCGAGCCCGACGTGTAGAGCAGGAACAGCGGATGCTCCGCATCGACCCATTCCGGTTCGCAGGTATCCGGCTGGTTCGCGCAGACGTCGTGGAACCACTGGTCGCGGCCCTGCACCATCGCGGTCGCAGCGCCGGTGCGCTTGACGACGATGACGTTCTTGACGCTGTCGCAGCCGCCGAGCGATAGCGCCTCGTCGGCGATCGGCTTCAGCGGCAGCGCCTTGCCGCCGCGATGCTGGCCGTCGGAGGTGATCAGCGCGACGGCGCCGGCGTCGTTGATGCGGTCGCGCAGCGCCTGGGCCGAGAAGCCGCCGAACACGATCGAGTGGGTCGCGCCGATGCGGGCGCAGGCCTGCATCGCGACGACGCCTTCGATCGACATCGGCAGGTAGATGACGACGCGGTCGCCCTTCTTTACACCCATGCCGCGCAGCGCGTTCGCGAATCTGCTGACGCGGGACAGCAGATCCTTGTAGGTGACGCGGGTGACTTCGCCGTTGTCGGCTTCGAAGATCAGCGCGACCTTGTCGCCGAGACCGTTATCGACGTTGCGGTCGAGGCAGTTGTAGGAGACGTTGAGCTGGCCGTCGGCGAACCACTTGAAGAACGGGGCATTGCTCTCGTCGAGGACCTCGGTGAAAGGCTTCTTCCACTCGATCAGTTCGCGGGCGTTGCGCGCCCAGAATCCTTCGTAGTCGTCTTCCGCTTCCTTGCACAACGCAAGATAGGCTTCCATGCCGGAAACCGCGGCGTTCTTGACCATCTCTTCCGAAGGCTTATAGATGCGCGTCTGGGTCTGCTGTTCGTTCGACATATTCACCTCTCCTCAACTGTTCTGAATGGTTGAAGCTGCCCTGTTGCGGGGCGGCCGGTGGGTTCCAGCCTGTATTGTCGTTCGCGAAAGGCTCCGCGATCTGGTGCGCATTTAAGAGCAACTATCTTACACAGGACTTACACGCCTTGCGGGTGCCGTAAATCGGGTCTCTTCCTGCACTGCAACACGCATCCGGCGTCAGACTGATAGAATTGCGGCCCCTTGCCCGCCACCTTGGAGACGCATCATGACCGTGATTCGCGAAGAAGACCTCATTCAGTCCGTCGCGGATGCCTTTCAGTTCATCAGCTATTATCACCCCCTCGACTTCATCGAGGCGCTCGGCGAGGCCTGGAAGCACGAGGAAAGCCCGGCGGCGAAGGACGCCATCGCGCAGATCCTGACGAACTCGCGCCTGTGCGCCGAAGGCCACCGCCCGATCTGCCAGGACACCGGCATCGCCGTCGTCTTCCTCAAGGTCGGCATGAACGTGCAGTGGGACGCGACGATGAGCGTCCAGGAAATGATCAACGAGGGCGTGCGCCGCGCGTACACCAATCCGGACAACAAGCTGCGCGCCTCGGTGCTGCTCGACCCGGCCGGCGCACGGCAGAACAGCAAGGACAACACGCCGGCGGTCGTGCATTACGAGATCGTGCCGGGCGACCACGTCGAAGTCACCTGTGCGGCCAAGGGCGGCGGCTCCGAGAACAAGACCAAGTTCTACGCGCTCAACCCGTCCGACTCGATCGTCGACTGGGTGCTGAAGACCGTGCCGACGATGGGCGCCGGCTGGTGTCCGCCGGGCATCCTCGGCATCGGCATCGGCGGCACGCCGGAGAAGGCGATGCTGCTGGCGAAGGAATCGCTGATGGCGCCGGTCGACATCCACGAACTGCGCGCGAAGGCCGCTGCCGGCGCTCAGCTTTCGCGCGTCGAGGAACTGCGCCTCGAGCTGATGGACAAGGTCAATGCGCTCGGCATCGGCGCGCAGGGTCTCGGCGGCCTGACCACGGTGCTCGACGTCAAGATCCTCGACTACCCGACGCACGCTGCAAGCCTGCCGGTCGCGATGATCCCGAACTGCGCGGCGACCCGCCACGTGCATTTCGAACTCGACGGCTCCGGCCCGGCGAAGCTCGAGGCACCGAAGCTCGAGGACTGGCCGGACGTCACCTGGCAGGCCGACACCAAGGTCGCGACGCGGGTGAATCTCGACACGCTGACGAAGGAGGAAGTCGCCTCGTGGCAGCCCGGCCAGGTGCTGCTCCTGAACGGCAAGATGCTGACCGGCCGCGACGCCGCGCACAAGCGCATCGCCGACATGCTCGCAAAGGGCGAGAAGCTGCCGGTCGACTTCACCAACCGCGTGATCTACTACGTCGGCCCGGTCGACCCGGTGCGCGACGAAGTCGTCGGCCCGGCCGGCCCGACCACTGCGACGCGCATGGACAAGTTCACCCGCATGATGCTCGAGCAGACCGGCCTGATCTCGATGGTCGGCAAGGCCGAGCGCGGTCCCGCAGCGATCGACGCGATCCGTGACAACAAGTCGGCGTACCTGATGGCGGTCGGCGGCGCGGCCTACCTCGTTGCAAAAGCGATCAAGACCGCGCGGGTAGCGGGCTTCGCCGATCTGGGCATGGAAGCGATCTACGAGTTCGACGTGCAGGACATGCCTGTCACCGTCGCGGTCGATTCGAACGGCACCAGCGTCCATGAAACCGGCCCGAAAACGTGGCAGGCGAAGATCGGAAAAATCCCGGTCGCCACCGCCTGATCACTGCCTCCTTTCGTCGCGCCGAACCCGATCGGGAAACCGGTCGGGTTTTTTTCGCCGTCGCCCCGCATGCCAGGGGCTGAAATTGATGGAAGGGGAACTTTCAGGAAATCCCGGCGCGCAAGCTATTGACAATGACGAAAAACCTCAAGCCATTTCGTTGTTTTTAACATAATATATTGAATATAAAAGAAAATACTCAGCACTGCTAGAACAAATCCGTTTTTCATAACTTGATTCAAATCATGGAGACCCCTTCCCCTGCTGCTCAGAATGCGTCTAACCTTCGGGTTATCCATCAATCACTCGGACGCATGACAAAACAATGAGGGGAAAACCATGAGCGGCACCTTCACAAAGGCGATGGCTCGCAACATCTTCTATGGCGGGACAGTGTTCTTCTTCCTGCTTCTGGTGGCGTTGACCGTTGACACGACGACCAACCTCCACAAGTCGGACAACAGCGCCAACCTGACACCCCAGGTGATGGCGGGCAAACACGTATGGGAAACGCGCAACTGCATCGGTTGCCACACCCTGCTGGGTGAAGGTGCGTACTTCGCGCCGGAACTCGGGAACGTCTATCCGCGGCGCGGGCCGGAGTTCATCAAGGCGTGGATCCAGTCACAGCCGACCGGGGCACCGGGACGCCGGCAGATGCCGCAGTTCCATCTCACCGATCAGGAACTGGACGACCTGGTGGCCTTCCTGAAGTACTCCTCCGAGATCAACACCCAGAAATGGCCTCCCAACATCGAGGGCTGAACGCAGCGAATCGAAAACATCAAGGGGATAACACACCATGAAATACACCTCGCAATCGGTCGCACTGCCCTATTTCATAGCGGCGATCGGTCTTTTCGTCGGCCAGATCGTGTTCGGTCTGGCGATGGGCCTGCAGTACGTGGTCGGCGATTTCCTGTTTCCGGAAATCCCGTTCAACGTCGCCCGGATGGTCCACACCAACCTCCTGATCGTCTGGCTGCTGTTCGGCTTCATGGGCGCCGCCTACTACCTGATCCCGGAAGAAACCGAAACCGAACTCTATAGCCCGAAGCTCGCGCTGCTGATGTTCTGGATCTTCCTGATCGCCGGCGCGGCGACGATCCTCGGCTACCTGCTCGTCGACTACAACACGCTCGCCGCGGCCACCGGGAACAACATCCTGGCGACGATGGGCCGGGAGTTCCTCGAGCAACCGCTGCTGACGAAGATCGGTATCGTCATCGTCACGCTCGCGTTCCTCTTCAACATCAGCATGACGATGTTGAAAGGCCGCAAGACGGTGATCAGCATCGTCATGCTGCTCGGCCTGTGGGGCCTGGCGATCTTCTTCCTGTTCTCGTTCTACAACCCGGGCAACCTGGTGAAGGACAAGTTCTACTGGTGGTGGGTCGTTCACCTCTGGGTGGAAGGCGTGTGGGAACTGATCATGGCCGCGATGCTCGCCTTCGTGCTGATCAAGGTCACCGGCGTCGACCGTGAAGTCATCGAGAAGTGGCTGTACGTGATCATCACGCTGGCGCTCGTCACCGGCCTGATCGGCACCGGCCACCACTACTTCTGGATCGGCACGCCGGGCTACTGGCAGTGGTGGGGTTCGATCTTCTCGGCGCTGGAACCGATCCCGTTCTTCGCGATGACCGTCTTCGCGTTCAACATGGTCAACCGTCGCCGCCGCGAGCATCC
The DNA here is from genome assembly GCF_017894365.1 of Aromatoleum bremense. Lineage (NCBI taxonomy): Bacteria > Pseudomonadati > Pseudomonadota > Betaproteobacteria > Rhodocyclales > Rhodocyclaceae > Aromatoleum > Aromatoleum bremense. Next base: position 3,308,551 of record NZ_CP059467.1, on the reverse strand, counting down.
GAACAAGGCTGCCGTGCTGTGGGCGCTGGGTACCGGCGTGATGGCCTTCCTCGGCGCGGGCGTGTGGGGTTTCCTGCATACGCTGGCTCCGGTGAACTTCTACACGCACGGTTCGCAGATCACCGCGGCCCACGGCCACATGGCGTTCTATGGCGCCTACGTGCTGGTGGTGCTGACGATCATCAGCTACGCGATGCCGTTGCTGCGCGGTCGTGCGGCGAACAGCCAGCGCGCCCAGGTGGTTGAAATGTGGAGCTTCTGGCTGATGACGATCTCGATGGTCTTCATCACGCTGTTCCTCACTGCCGCCGGCATCCTGCAGGTCTGGCTGCAGCGCGTCTCCGACACGCCGATGCCGTTCATGCAGGTGCAGGACCAGATCTCGCTGTTCTACTGGATGCGCCTGTGGGCGGGTGTGGTGTTCGCGGTCGGCCTGGTCACCTACGTGACGAGTTTCTTCGTCAAGGGTGAAAGCAAGCCGCTGATCACCCCCTGAGCAGTCTCGAAAGCGGTCCTTCGACGGCGTTGAAGGACAGAACCACGGGGCGGCGCGAGCCGCCCTTTTTTCTTTCTGCTCACGCAAATCGTTCTCGTTACATCTCCGCGGAATGAATTAACCAGAATCAAGGTCCGGAAGGGGTACGCTCCCTAGACTGGACCCATGAATACGAGCAGCCAAACCCTGATGACACCCCTCCCCGCCTCCAACTCCGCGTCGGAGACCACGGCGCGACGCCTTCCCGGCGACCTCGCGATATGGTTCTTCATCCTCGCCGAGTTGCTGGCGTTCGGCGTGTTCTTCGTCGTATACGCCTTCACGCGCGCCAATCACGTCGAACTCTTCAACGCCGAACAGCTCACGCTCGACCGCACCTCCGGTGCGATCAACACCGTGCTGTTGCTGACCTCGAGCTTCTTCGTCGTGCGCGCCGTGCAGGTCGCCGAAGCCGGCTTCAGTCGCCGCGCCGCGCCGTGGCTGGCCGCAGCGTTCGCGTGCGGCGCCGGTTTCGTCGTCGTGAAGATCTTCGAGTACGCGGAGAAGATCGGTGCCGGCATCAGCCTGTCGTCGAGCACGTTCTACATGTTCTACCTGTCGCTGACGTTCTTCCACTTCATGCACGTGATCCTCGGCATGGTGATCATCGCGGCGATGTGGAACGGCGCTCGAACCGGGCGCTACGGTCCCGACAACATGAACGGGATCGAGACCGGCGCGGCGTACTGGCACATGGTCGATCTGGTATGGCTGATCCTGTTCCCGCTGATCTACGTGATGCGCTGAGAGGTCCAAGACAATGCAATCCTCGCTTTCCTCCCCCCGGCACGCCTCGTCCCACGGCACGCCGAATCGCGCCGCGATCATCTGGGCAGCGCTGATCTTCGCCACGATGCTGACGTGGACGGTCGGCGAACGCGCCGATGCCGGTCCTGCGATCACCGCCCTCCTGATGACGATCGCGTTCGCCAAGGGCACCCTGATCATTCTCGACTACATGGCGTTGCGCCGTGCGCCGCTGATGTGGCCGCTGATCGCGCTCGGCTGGATGCTCCTGGTCTGCTCGATGATCGGCCTGGCCTACTGGAAAGGACTTGCCGCATGAAGATGGAAACGTCCCTCAGGGAAATTCCGTTCTACGAACCGGCCGGCGATGAAATCAGCGTGTTCGAGCACGCGTGGAAAAACCGCCTGCCGCTGCTGATCAAGGGGCCGACCGGCTGCGGCAAGACGCGTTTCGTCGCGCACATGGCGGCAAAGCTCGGCCTGCCGCTCTACACGGTCGCCTGCCACGACGACCTGACGGCCGCCGATCTCGTCGGCCGCCACCTGATCGGCGATGGCCAGACCGTGTGGTGCGACGGTCCGCTGACGCGCGCGGTGCGCGAAGGCGGCATCTGCTACCTTGACGAAGTCGTCGAGGCGCGCAAGGACACCACGGTGGTGTTGCACCCGCTTGCCGACGACCGCCGCATCCTGCCGATCGACCGCACCGGCGAGCTGCTGTCCGCGCCGCCGTCGTTCATGCTTGTCGTCTCGTACAACCCCGGTTACCAGAACCTGCTGAAAGGCATGAAGCCGTCGACGCGCCAGCGCTTCGTCAGCCTGCGCTTCGATTTCCCCGCCAGCGCCCGCGAGGAATCGATCCTGCTCGGCGAAGCCGGCTGCGCGCCCGATCTCGCGCGTCGCCTGGTGTCGATCGCGCACGCGTTGCGCACGCTGAAAGACCAGGACCTCGAGGAAGCGGCGAGCACCCGGCTGCTCGTCTATGCGGCGCTGCTGGTGCGCGACGGCATGGATCCGGTCACCGCGTGTCGCGCGGCGATCGTCGAGAGCCTGACCGACGACCCCGAAGTTGCCGAAGCATTGATGGAAGTCGTGGCGGCGACCTTCGGCCGCTGAAACCAGGCCGGCAGCCGGTCCGAGCGCAAGGAATCGACGCGATGCCAGAGCCGGAACACGATCTGCTGAAGGAAGACATGCCCGGGCCGCCGCTCGCGGTGGCGGCCGAGGCGCTGTTCCTCGTGAACCTGATGATCGCCCCCGGCCTCGCATTCATCATCCTCGTCGTGCTGTGGTGGCGGCATCGGTCCAGCGCTCCGGCGCTCGCGCGCAATCACCTCAAGCAGACCGTCGTCGCCAGTCTGTGGGGCGGCGGCATGCTGGTTGGGGTCAGCGTCGCGGTGTTCCTGCTCGGCGGCTTCACGAACCCGTGGTCGTGGGTCGTCGGGGTGCTGTACTTCGTCTGCTTCCACGCCATGCTGATCCTGTTCGGCGTGATCGGTCTGAACCGCGCAATGCTCGCCCGTCCCTACCGTTTTCCCCTCATCGGCCCGAAGCTCGTCGAATAGACCATGAACGCCCCGCAGTTTTCACCCCTTTCACCGCAGACGTCGCCCGATCCGGTGCAGCCCGACAAGCCGGTGGCCGCGCGCCAGCCGTCGCGCCGGGTCATCCCGATCGCCGCGGCGAAACCGGCCGGGCACAACCGCACGCAGAAAAAGCGCATCGCGTTCCAGATCGGCTTTTTCACGCTGTTCATCCTCGGGCCGGTGCTCGACCTGTTCCGCTACGACCTCGTCGCCGGCCATGCCTGGCTGCTCGGCATGGAATGGCGCCTGGGGCTCGACGACTTCGTCGCCGGCCGCATCAGCGCCCTCGAAGCCGGTTCGAACGTGATGTTCCGGCTGTTCGTGCCGATCTTCGTCGGCGGGGCCGCTTTCCTGTGGGTCTCGTGGAAGTGGGGGCGACTTTACTGCGGCTGGCTGTGCCCGCATTTTTCGGTCGTCGAAACGATCAACAAGCTGATGCAGCGCGCATCGGGCAAACCGAGCGTGTGGGTCCGGGAGCCGCTGCCGCCGTGGAAGGCCGACGGCACGCCGTGGCGCCCTGATGCACGCTGGTGGGCAGTCGTCGTGCCGGCCGCAGTGTTCTTCGCATTCCTGTGGTCGGTGGTGTTTCTGAGTTACCTGCTGCCTCCGGCCGAAGTCTACGGCAACCTCTTCGGCGGCGAGTTCACGCGCAACCAGACGATCTTCCTCTCCGCGGCGACCGTCGTGCTGACGATGGAATTCCTTTTTGCCCGTCACCTCTTCTGCCGTTACGCCTGCGCGGTCGGCCTGTTCCAGAGCCTGGCCTGGATGAGCAACCGCGACGCGATGGTCGTCGGTTTCCAGAGAAAGCGCGCCGTCGACTGCGCCAGCTGCCTGCCCGACCGGCAGTCCGCCTGCGACGCGGTCTGTCCGCTGCGGCTGACCCCGCGCAACATCAAGCGCCTGATGTTCACCTGCACGCAGTGCGCGCAGTGCGTCGAAGCCTGCGAGCAGAGCCAGCGCGACAACCCCCGGGGGCCGCTGCTCGCGTGGGTGAGCAGCGAAGCCGCACGCCAGAATGAAGCCGGGTTCCGCTCCGGCAAGGAACGATAGGATGGAAGAAGCCGTTGGCAAACTCTGGCACCGCTGGGTCACCCGCACCGCGCTGGGCAATCACCCCGAGGCGGTCGTCAAGCTGAAGGAGATCGAGCGCACCGCCGGCGTGTTCTTCCGCGCCCTCGGCGGCGATCCCGGCCTGCGCGTCGCCGCCGCCACCGAGGACGAACATGGCGCGCGCCGCAGTCTGCTGAAACGCATCGCGGGCGCCGGCGAGCGGGCCGCCCGCGCGCGCATGGACGCCTCGACGCTGCGGCTGCCGCCGGAGATCGACGCCTTTCCCGAGCGCTCGCTGAACCGCGACCTCTACCTGTGGCTCGCCGCGCTCGCGGCCGCGCACGACGGCATCGAAGCGGGCGGGCCGGACGAGGCCGACAACGACTTCCGCTGCAACCAGTTCGCGACCTGCGCGGCGCTGCACGCGTGGCCAGGGATCGAACCGCGCTACCGGCGCCTCGTCGCCGCCTATCTGCCGACGCGCCCGCGTCCCGAGAAACTCCCCGCCGCCGAAGCCGAACGCGAACGTGCGATTCGCCAGGCGCTCGAAGCGCCGGGCACCGTCCGCGCGCTGCCGCCGGTCCCGTCCGGGACGCCCCCCGCGCAGCCGGTGTTGCTGTGGCTCACCGGTTCCCTGTCCGGCACCGCCGCGAGCCGGCGCAACACCGGCGCCGACCCCGAGCAGACCGCCGACGGCGGGCCGCCGTCCTTCGATGAAAACGAGCGCCACGCCCACCGTGCCGAGCAGGTCGACATGCCGCAGGAAAAGAACGGCCTGCTGATTTTCTTCCGCGCCGAAAGCCTGCTTGCGGTCGCCGAGTTCCTGCGTGTCAATCGCCCGACCGACGACGAGCCGGACCCGAATGCCGCCAGCGCCGCGCGCGACCTCGATCACTTGTCGCTCGCGCAGGATACGGACCGCGTCGCGTCGAAAGTGCGCTTCGATCTCGACCTCCCTTCGGCAGCCGAGGACGACATCGTGCTCGGCGCCGGCATCCCGCTGCCGGAATGGGACTACCGCAAAGGCGTGCTGCTGCAGGATCACGTGCGTCTGGCCGAGCTTGCCGCGCGCGACGCCCCGCCCTGCCCGCTGCCCGAACCGCTGCGGCGCACCGCGCGGCGACTGCACCAGCAGTTCGCCGCGCTGCAGCCCGGCCGGCGCTGGCTGAAAGCGCGTCCCGACGGCACCGAGCTCGACCTCGACGCGGTGGTCCGCGCGCAGACCGACCGCGCGGTCGGACGCAATCCGTCCGATCAACTGTATCTGTCGCTCGAAAAACGCGAACGCGATCTGGCCTGCATGGTGCTCGCCGATCTGTCGCTGTCGACCGACAGCTGGGTGTCGAGCGAAGCGCGCGTCATCGACGTCATCCGCGACGCGCTGCTGCTGTTCGGCGAGGCGCTCGGCGCGACGGGGGATCGTTTCGCGATGGCCGGGTTCTCGTCGGTCAAGCGCAGCCAGGTCCGCTTTCATCGGCTGAAAGACTTCAACGACCGCTTCGACGATCGCATCCGCGGGCGCATCAGCGCGATCAAGCCGGGCTACTACACCCGACTGGGCGCGGCGCTCCGGCACGCAAGCCAGCTGCTTGCAACAGAACAGGCCGCCCGGCGCATCCTGCTGATCCTGTCGGACGGCAAGCCGAACGATCTCGATCTGTACGAAGGACGCTACGGCATCGAGGACACTCGCGTCGCCGTCGGCGAAGCGCGCAAACAGGGCCTCGTTCCGTTCTGTGTCACAATCGACCGCGAGGGCGCGGGCTACCTGCCGCACCTCTTCGGCCCGGCCGGTTACGCGGTGATTCGCAAGCCAGAGGAACTGCCGGCGCGACTTCCGCTGTTCTACGCTCAACTGACACGGTAATCATGCCGCGTATTGCCTGTTCGCCCGGAACCCGGGGCGAAACCCTCTCTTCCACCGCGTGCCCCGCGATCGGGCAAGAGCACGCCGAGACTGAGCGCTTGTGCAGACTGCTCGTTCACGTGCCGCTCCTCAGCGGCTTCAGTCCCGCCGAGATCGCCCGCTTCGCTCACGGCGTGCGCGAGCAGAACGTGGACAGGGGCTGCGTGGTGTTCCACAAGGGCGACCCCTGCCACGGCTTCCACCTGGTGCTGGCCGGCCAGGTCAAGCTCGCATTCACGTCCGCCGAGGGGCACGAGAAAGTCATCGAGATCATCCTTCCGGGCCAGACGTTCGGCGAGGCGGTGATGTTCATGGACAAGCCCTACGTCGTGATGGCCCAGGCGCTGACCGACTGCAAGCTGCTGCATATCTCGAAGAGCGTCGTGTTCGACGAGATGGACCGCGATCCGGTGTTCTGCCGCAAGATCATCGCCGGCCTGTCCCACCGCCTGCACCACCTGATCGCCGACGTCGAGACCTACTCGCTGCGCTCCGGGCGCGAGCGCATCGTCGGCTACCTCCTGCGCCAGGAGGAAATCGACGGCGAACCGAGGACGAACGGCTACGTGTCGGTGCGCCTCCCGACCAGCAAAGGCACGATCGCGTCGCGCCTGAACCTCACCCAGGAACATTTCTCCCGCATCCTGCACGAACTGATTGAAGCCGGGTTAATCTGTGTCGAGGGACGCACGATTCACATCCCGGATATCGAGAAGCTGCGCACGACGCAGGGCCAATTCTAGCTCCTGTCGATCTTGACACTGCGTTCCCGGCAGCGAAGCAGCAATTCCCGAAATGGGTCGCGAGGTCAAGGTTATGGACGCCCCGGTAAGCTGGCAGGAATTCGCCGCCTCGGCAGCTCGCCAGGCGAGCAACCTGCATTTCTCTTCGGTAGCCGCAAAGATGCGCGGGGTGCATGAGCGTATCCACGAGCGGCATCCGCTCATCGAACGCCTCGCGGTCGCGCTCTACGACCCAGACCTGAAACGGCTGCGCACGTTCGTCGACAGCACCGACAGCGGCACCTCGCTGCGAGCTTACGAGTGCCCGCTCGCCGACGTGCCTTCGCTTCTCGCCATTGCCCAGAGTGGCAAGGCCCGAGTCCTCAACGACCTGAGCGCTGCGATCAGCCCCGATTCGCCGCATTCCCGCTGGTTGCTCCACGAAGGCTACCGGTCGAGCCTGACCGTCCCGATCATGCGGAACGAGCAGCTGCTCGGTTTTCTGTTCTTCGATTCGCGCACGCGCGACGCTTTCCCGGACGATGTTGTCGCCGATCTGCTTCTCTCCGGCCATCTCATCGGCATGATCGTCACGCAGGAACTCGCGACAGTGCAGATGCTCGTCGGCGGCCTGCGGCTTGCAAGCCAGTTCGCGCATGTGCGCGATCTCGAAACCGGCGCCCACCTCGACCGCATGGCGCGCTACGCTCGCGTGATCGCCCGGGAACTCGCTCCGGCCCACGGCCTGTCCGACGACTACATCGAAAATGTTTTCCTGTTCGCTGCGCTCCACGACATCGGCAAGATCGGAGTCCCGGACAGCATTCTGCTCAAACCCGGACGGCTCGATGACGCCGAGCGGGACGTGATGCGCGAGCACGTCGCGATGGGCGTCCAGATGGCCGAACGGCTGATCAATGATTTCAGCCTCGCCGGCCTCGAGAACATCGGCATGCTGCGAAACATCGTCAGCGCCCATCACGAACGCATGGACGGCAGCGGCTACCCGAACGGACTGGCGGGCGAGGCCATCCCGCTCGAAGCCCGCATCGTTGCAACCGCCGACGTCTTCGACGCCCTCGCCTGCGCCCGCAGCTACAAGACGGCCTGGACGCTCGACAACGCTTTCGACGAAATCGCCCGGATGGGCGGCGCCAAGCTCTATGCGCCGACCGTCGCGGCCCTGCTCGACTGCCGCGAAGAAGTGGAAGAGATCTACCGCCGCTTCCAGGACGACACCCGGACTCACTAGATCCCCGCTGCCGCGTCCCGGAGCAATGAATCGCCCCGCACCCGGAAGATCGGGGTACCCGTCTCCACCCCCGCAGTTGCGCTATAATCCGGCCCGCGCCGGCATAGCTCAGTTGGTAGAGCAACCGCCTTGTAAGCGGTAGGTCATCTGTTCGAGTCAGATTGTCGGCACCAGCAGCATGAAGGCATCAGCCCGCCCCATGGTCGGGCTTTTTGCTTTTTTGCGCCGGAAACCTGAGCCCTCTCCGCCGCTTCTTTCCTGCAAGCCGCGGTTCAGACCGACACCAGCACGTCCCCCTGGGACTCGGCCAGCACGTGCTTGGTGACGCTCCCGAGCAACAAATCTTCCAGCACGCTTTCGCCATGCTTCCCCATCACGATCAGGTCGCAATCCTGCTCCTGCTCTTGCTCGATGATGTTCCGCGACGCGTCGCCATGGAGGACGATCAGGCGCGTGCGCTCCGGCGGCAACCCCACTTCGTCGCGCAGTTCGCGCAGTTTCCCCAGCGCCTCCTGTCGGGCGGCGATGCGATAACGGGCAAGCAGCTCGTCTTCGATACCCGCGAATCGCAGCTTGCTCTCGAAAGGCACTTCGAACGCATGCAGCAACACGACGTCCGCCCCGGGAGCGACGGCTTGTGCATTGCGCAGCGCGCGCAACGAAAACGGCGAAAAGTCGACCGGCACGAGCAGGGTCCGGTAAGGCTCGTGGGGAGGTTGCTTGGCGATGAGCATCGGCCACCGCGTCTTGCGCACCATCCGCTCGGCGGTGGAGCCGATCAACAGGTGTCGCATGAAACTGCTGCCGCGTGCCCCGAGCACGAGGAGATCGGCGGATATCGTGTCGGCATGGCCGATGATTTCCGGCAACAGGGGACCCGATGCGACCTGGACGCCCGCCGCAACACCGTGATGTTTCAGCAGATTCGCCGCCAGCTCACGCATTTCTTCCCGTGCCGCATCGAGCACCCGCTGTTCGATTTCGGCCGGGACCTCCGCAACAAGAAGGCGAAGCTTTTCCATCGCCGTGACATTCGCGACGTGGAAGAGATCAAGGCGCGCGCCCACTTCGCGGGCCACGAGCGCGGCGCGGTCGGCGGCGTGACGCGCCGGAGCGGAAAGATCGGTTGCGACTAGCAGCCGCTTGACGGGATTCATGACCGCGGCCCTCCATTCGGCAAGAGATGCAATACGGCGAGCATAACTGTCGTTGCGTTCGACATGGCCTGCGCTCGCTGCAGTGCGTCAATACCTGGCCACGATATTACCCTACGTCGGCACGATGGAGTTCCGACGACCAAGATTCGTGCTGCTCGCGACCGTGACGCGTCGCGGAATTGGAGAAACTGATGATGCGCTCGGCACGGCTGGCTGCGGCCGAAGGACCGGTGTGAGCCAATCAGCGGCGGGAACCGCGCGTCCAGGCGCCGCAGGACGTAAAATCGGCCGATGACATCGAATGCATTCAACGACGAGGCGGAGGACGACTCGCCGCCTTCGGTCAAGGAACCGCGGCTGTGGCGTGACGACGGATGGACTGCACGCGTCATCAAGAACGAAGATGACGAAGGATGGGCCGTGGAGATGATCATGGACGGCGAACCCGAGCCGGCCCTGGTCGGACCGTGGACGATGGGGCGCGACAAGAAGAACCCGAAGCCGCTCGACGTCAACGCGTTCAACACGCTCGTCAAGACCGCCTCCGAGGTCCTGCGCCGCCACGAGCAGCAACGGCACGCGATGTTCCACAAGAAGGTCACGGTGAACACCCCCTCCGGACGGATCAGCGTCACGCTCGACATCATCCCCGACGAATTCGACCCGCATGCATTGCTCGCAGCGTTTGATGCCACCGGCGAGGAACTGGCCGTGCTGCGCGTGGACGCCGGGTTCAAGCTGACCACGACCAGCGCGAACGCGTGGCTCGAAACGCTGTTGCCGGATTCAGGCGGCCCGGACCCGGACTCCGTTCACCGCGATAACGGGGATTGACCCGAAGCGGGCACGTGCTCGCCCTGCACATCGGGAGTCGATCACCGCGATTCCTCGAGCAGGAACGAGATCGCGTCGCGCCACCAGCGCTCATCGACATGATCGACCCAGTCGTTGTGTTCCGCGCCCTCCACCACCGCCAGCCGCTTGGGATTCCCGAGCGCCCGATAAAGGGCGGCGCCGAAGCGGGCGGGAACGATGCTGTCCCGCTCCGCGACCACCACCAGCACCGGGCGGCCGAACGACGCCAGATGGGCGGCGCTGTCATACCGGTCATACAGCAGCCACTGCACGGGCAGCCACGGATAGTGGAACGTCGCGACGTTCTCGAGTCGGTCCCAGGGCGTGATGAGCAGCAGCCCGGCAATCCTGTCGCGCTGGCTCGCGCTCGTCGCCGCCACGACGCCGGCGCCGAGTGATTCGCCGATGAGCAGCAGCGGCCCGCCGTGCAGGCGATAGGCGAGCGCGATGGTATGTTCGGCATCGGCGACCAGATTCTGTTCGCCTACCCTGCCGCCACGCGGACCATAGCCCGGATACTCGGCCAGGATCACGCGCAGCCCCAGCCTTGTGAGCAGGGCCGCGTAAAAGTCCCGATGGCCGGCATGGCCGGCGTTGCCGTGAAAGACGATTGCCGTGCCGCGCGCGGGGCTCGCCGGCTCGGCGATAAGGCCGCGAAAGTCCTCGGGCGTCGGCCACGCGCGCAGCCGGTCGGACACCACCTCACTCAGCGTGGCCCTGTCGGGGAAATAAAGCCAACGGTCCTGGAACATGGTGACCCCGGCAATCATGATCAGAGAGGCAATGGCGAGCCGCAGCATCGTTCGGGAGAGCCCTTTCGCCTCGTGCGAGCCCGGCCTGCGCCAGCCAACGCGTTGCGCCTCGCGTGACTGCGCTACGTACGCCCCTTCAGCCGCGACTTCAGATCCGCGAACGGCTGGTGCGTGGCCGGGGAAAGCTCCTCGCTCCCCGCGCTGCGCCCTGCGCAATCCAGGACTCGCGAATGCTCGGCATCGTGGCAATACAGGCAGAGCAGCTCCCAGTTGCTGCCGTCGGACGGGTTGTGGTCGTGATTGTGGTCGCGGTGATGCACGGTGAGCTGATGCACGTTCTCGCGCGTGAATTCGCGTGCACAGCGGCCGCAGATCCACGGATAGATCTTGAGCGCCCGCTCACGATACCCCTGCTCGCGCTGCTCCCTGGCGCGTCGCGCCTCGGCGACGAGCCGGTCGAGCCGCTCGTGATCCGGTTTGCTCATCTCGACTGCTCCCACGAAATGGCCGTGCCGGCGCACATTGTCGCGCGGCAAGCGAGGCGATTCAAATACCCCAGGCACGACCGGCGATCGACTTGTCTGGAGCAAAGATGCTCACCCATCCCAATCTGCCCTCGCACGCGATGGCGTTACCATGAGCGGCTACGACAACCATGATGAGACACGCCTCGCAGTTCGAGGCGATACTTTGGAGCGAGCAGGATGGATATTGCAGTGATGGGTGCCGGCGCGGTCGGCTGCTACTACGGCGGGATGCTCGCGCGTGCGGGCCACGACGTGGTCCTGATCGGCCGGGCGCCGCATGTCGAGGCGGTGCAGCGCGACGGGCTGTTCCTCGATACCCAGACCTTCCAGGCACGTGTACCGATGCGCGCGAGCACCGACGCCGGCGCCGTGCGGGGGGCGCAACTCGTGCTGTGCTGCGTGAAGTCGACGGATACCGCCGATGCAGCGGCGGAAATGGCACCGCATCTTGCACCCGCCGCGCTGCTGCTAAGCCTGCAAAACGGCGTCGACAACGCATCGCGGCTGCAGGCGCTGCTCGGACGCGAGGTCGCGCCGGCGGTGGTCTATGTCGCGACCGAAATGGCCGGACCGGGCCACGTCAGGCACCATGGACGCGGCGAGCTCGTGATCGGCCCAACGGCCGCGAGCGAGGCGCTGGCGAAGCTGTTCGCCGAGGCCGGCGTGCCGGTGCAGATCTCGGACAACGTGATGGGCGCGCTATGGGCCAAGCTGATCCTCAACTGCGCGTACAACGCGCTGTCCGCGATCACGCAACTGCCTTACGGTCGCCTCGTGCGCGGCGAAGGGGTCGAAGACGTGATGCGTGACGTCATGCGGGAGTGCCTCACCGTCGCGCAGGCCGAAGGCGTGAATGTGCCGGGGGATCCGTGGGAAGCGGTGCAGCATATCGCCCGCACGATGCCGACGCAGTTTTCCTCCACCGCGCAGGACCTCGCGCGCGGCAAACGCAGCGAGATCGACCATCTCAACGGCTACGTGCTGCGCAAGGGCGAGGCCTTCGGCATTGCGACGCCAGTCAATCGCGTCCTGCACAGCCTGGTCAAGCTGCTCGAAGCGCGGCAAGCCGGCTGAAGAACCGGAAAGCCGGCGTCACGACGCGTACGCGTAAAAAGTCCCTCCGTGCCTCCGGCTTACTCGCCCTTGAGCGAGCGCTGCAGGACTTCGAGCACCGTCCTCAGGTCCTCGATCGGCACCTGCCCGGGCGCCGATGCCTTCTGGCCGACCGCGAAGCTCACCGACGAGCCGAACACCCAGCCGAACAGGCGGCTCAGCGAACCATAGGCGCCCATCGACATGCTGATGACCGGAAGCCGAATCTTCTTCTGCGCTTCCAGTGTCGCCTGCAGCAGCGTCAGCACGTCCTCGAGCCCTTGCGGCATCACCGCGACCTTGGCGATGTCGGCGCCCGCTTCTTCCATCGCGACGAGCTTCGCGACGATCTCGTCGGCCGGCGGCGTCTTCTGGAAGTTATGGAACGATGCGATGAGTTTCGTGCCGGTCTCGCAGGCGAGCGCGACGGCCTGCTCGAAATGCTCCGGCTCGCTGCTCAACTCATAGTCGAGGAAGTCGACCGCGCTCGAACGGGCGACCGCCCGGTACATCGACAGCACCTGCTCCTCGGAGATGCCGATCGTCTCGCCGCCTTCGCGGGTCGAGCGGCGCGTGAAGATGAGCGGAATGCCGGCCGAACTCGTGCGGATCTTCTTCGCGAGCTCGACGACACGGTTAACGTCGGAGATGCCGGAGTAGAAATCGACCCGCCACTCGAGAAGATCGGGCCGCTTCGCGACGATCACCTCCAGCTCGTGCAGCACCGCCGCTTCGTCTCTGCCGACGAGCGGCGCGCAGATCAACGGCTCCTTGCCGCCGGCCACCGGCTGGCCTTTCACTTCGAGCGACCGCGTCATTGCCATGGGTTGATTCCCTTGAAATCTCAAACAGGTCCAGGTTCCGGCACGCCGCCGAACCCCTGACGGAGGGATGCCGGAATTTCCGAAAACACAGTTCACGCACTACAAACCCGGCCGGCCGACAGCATAGCGTCGCCAGCCCGTTCCTTGTAGCCGGGGCCGCAGCTTGTCTCGGCATTTTTCAGGCAATATTCATTGACGGCATCTATGAAGTCGACTATAGTTCTGTTTCTCCGACGCGGGGTGGAGCAGTCTGGCAGCTCGTCGGGCTCATAACCCGAAGGTCGCAGGTTCAAATCCTGCCCCCGCAACCAAATAAGTACAAAAAACCCAATCACTTCGCGGTGGTTGGGTTTTTGCTTTTTGGCTTCGCTGTGTAGCGGCGCGCGATAATTGGCACCGATTTGCGCGATATTTGGCACTACTACGGCTTTGACGATGCGCAAATGAATTGCGCATGAGTTTCACCCCAGCAGGATTCAACCGTACGGCACCGCAAGTGGTACTTTGCAGCGTTGGCGTTTCCCCAGGAGAGTGGCGCATATGTCAGAGACTACGCAAGCCGTCCCCGCGCGCGTCGATTCCCGGATGCCGACCCTGTTCGTTCCCCATGGTGCCGGCCCCTGCTTCTTCATGGACTGGAACCCGCCCACGGCATGGGACGCGATGGCCGGCTTCCTCAAGAGCGTGGCCGGCACCCTGCCGCAACGCCCGCAGGCCGTGGTCCTCGTTTCAGCGCACTGGCTGGAGCCCGTGTTCAGCGTTACCAGTGGCGTACGGCCGGAGCTGATCTACGACTACTACGGTTTCCCGGCCCACACATACGAACTGCGCTATGACGCCCTTGGCGAGCCCCGCCTGGCGGGGCAGATTGCCGCGCTGCTTGGCCAGGCGCAGCTCCCGGCGAAAATAGACGCCCACCACGGCTTCGATCACGGCATGTTCATTCCGCTGAAGCTGATGTTCCCGACTGCCGATATCCCGGTGGTGCAACTGTCGCTGCGCCGGGATCTCGACCCGCTGGCGCATATGCAGGCAGGCCAGGCGCTGGCGGCGCTGCGTGACGAAGGGGTGTTGATCGTCGGCAGCGGCATGAGCTTTCACAACATGCGCGGTTATGGCGATCCCCGTTTCGGGCCCGTCTCCGACGAGTTCGACCGCTGGCTCACGGCGGCGGTCGAGGCGGCGCCGCAGCACCGCCATCAGGCGTTGGTCGACTGGGCGCAAGCGCCTTCGGCACGTCTTTCGCACCCGCTGCAGGCCGAAGAGCATCTGCTGCCGCTGATGGTGGTCGCCGGTGCCGCGGGCGAGGACGGCGGTCAGCGCGTCTTCTCGGATCGCGTGCTCGAAACTACGCTTTCCGCTTTTCGGTTCGGCTGAAGCAACGACACGATTGCTACCCACGGGATTCGCTTCGAGGCCCGGTTCATGAGTGCGCCACGTGCGCACTCCTTTCGTGCGAGGGAAACCACTTGAGCAATTTTTCGAGACGTTGCGGATCTTGCTGAAGATCACTCAGGCTGTATTTCCCGAGCACTGCCAGGAACGCTTCCTGCGCCTCGTCCATGATGCCCACGAGCCGGCACGACGGCAGGATCCTGCAGGTAGGCTCGTGGCAGTTTATCGGCGTCAGCGTCTCTTCCACGGCCTCGACCACGCTGCGCAAGTTGATTTTCGTGGCCGGACGATTCAAGCGAATGCCGCCGCCTTTTCCCCTGAGGGCTTCGATGTAGCCCAGCCTGGCCAGGTGGTTCACGATCTTGACGAGGTGATTGCGGGGAATGTCGAAATGCTCCGACACGATGGAGATCGTTACCAGTTCGGCGGGTTTTTGCAGTCCGAGAAAAATCAGTGTACGGAACGCGTAATCGGTGTATCGGGTCAGTTGCATCGCGGGCTCTCGGCATGTCCCGGCACTTCTACCCCCCTCCCGCTGGCAGACCCAAACGGGACGGACCGGGCAATCGGCCGTACGCGACAGATTAGCACGTGGCCATCGATAGGTGTATCTGGCATGCAGCTTATGAGGAAGCGAGCGGCCCTTTCGAGCCGCCCGCATTCTGTTTCCGCTCGTCACCGAAGGCGACGCAGCGATCGTCGATAGCGCTAACGGGCCTCAGAGCAGTGCCGGCAACTGTTGCAGCAGCGCCATGCCGTTGCCGAGATGCTTGCCGGTCACGACGTAGCCCACCAATTCGCCCTCGTCGTTGACCGCCTTGCCCGTCAGGCCGGTTTCATCGGCATCCACCGTCCACTGAAGGCCATCGGCAACCGTCACGCCGCCGACCTGGATCGGCATCGCGGGCGTTTTCACTATCGTCGGCATCGCAGGCAGGCGAAGTCCGGTAGGCTCGCCGGCGAGCGTTTTCGCCAGTGCCTGGGCCGCCAGCGACAGGGGATGCATGAACGGCAGCACCAGTCCTTCGATCTCGGCGCAGTCGCCCAGCGCATAGATATGCGCGCTGCTGCTCTGCAACTGCGGATCGACCCGGATTCCCCGATTGACCTGGAGGCCGGTGGCCCTGGCGAGTTCGATGCGGGGCCGCACTCCCGCCGCCGACACCACCGTGTCCACTTCAAAGGTTTCCCCGTCTGAAAGCCGCACGGTGATCCCTCCGGCGCTCGAGTCGAGTGACACGATGCTTTGACCCAGATGCAGCAGGCATCCCTTCTGCACCAGCCTGGTTTCCAGTTCCTGGCTGACGAACTCGGGCAACACCCGGGCAAGCGTACGGGGCGCGACGTCGGTCAGCCACACCTGCTGCCCGCCTTCGACCAGATCGAGCGCGACCTCGGTGCCGGTCAGACCCGCTCCGATCACCAGCACCCGCTTTCCCTGCGAGAGCTGATGCAGATACGTTTCGTAGTCCGCGAGATTGTTCAGCGTGATCACCCGATCGACGGCGTTTCCTTCGAGCGGAGGGATCCACGGACTCGCACCGAGCGCCAGGACGAGATCCCTGTAAGGCTGGATTTTGCCCCCGAAACTGATCGTCTTCGCCTTGGCATCGATCGAATCCACCCGTATATGAGTCTTGATCGTGACGTTGAACTCGCGGGCGAGCTCTTCCGGCGAACGCTGCACCAGATCCGACGGCCCGAGCTTGCGGCTGAATCCGTGGACCAGCTGGGGCTTGGGGTAGTCGGCACCAGCATCCGCGGTGATCACCAGCACCGGCGTGTCCTGGTCCTGCGCCCGGAAAGCACGGACCAGCTGGTAAGTGGCGCTGCCGCCACCGATGATCACGACCGGCGCGGGCTGGAGCCCGTCACCCCGGGAGGCGTCCGCCGCGCCGTCCCGGCGGGGATGCAGGGGTTCAAACTCCGATTTGCCGAGTAGGCATTCGGGGCACAGGAACGTTTCCGGCACGGCGGACCACGGCGTGCCGGCATCGACGCCCTGCCCCGATTCTCCCTTCGCCGGGTCATAAACCCAGCCGCAGGTCCGGCACCTCATCGAACCGCCGTCAGCCGCAGCGACGTTCGGGGTGGCGGCCGCTGCCGCAGCGGTATTTGCGGCCGGTCGGGCCGGTTGTCGGGCGAACGCGGACGCAGGAGCGCTCTCGCCGGCCTCGACAGGTACATGATCGCCACGCCATTGCTGCGCAATGCGCCGGCCGAACGCGAGGCATTCGTCCAAGGCGCCATCGGTGGGCTTCCAGACCGCTTCGATCCCGCCGCTGACGTTGAAGCCCGCCTCCTCCAGCCGCTGGCCGATCCGGTCCACGGCTCCGCCGCTCCAGCCGTGGCTGCCGAATGGCGCCGCGTGCTTGCCGCGGAAACGCAGGCCGCGCATTTCTTCGAGCAGCGCCGCGACCTGAGGCAGCATGCCGTTGTTGACGGTCGGAGAACCGACCAGAATGCCCTTCGATTTGAACACCTGCGTGAGCACGTCGTTCTTGTCCGAGATGGCCAGGTTGAACATCTTGACTTCCACCGACGGGTCGGCCGAACGGATCCCCTTGGTGATCGCCTCTGCCATCTGCC
Source organism: Aromatoleum bremense (assembly GCF_017894365.1). Classification (NCBI taxonomy): domain Bacteria; kingdom Pseudomonadati; phylum Pseudomonadota; class Betaproteobacteria; order Rhodocyclales; family Rhodocyclaceae; genus Aromatoleum; species Aromatoleum bremense. Next base: position 3,291,559 of record NZ_CP059467.1, on the reverse strand, counting down.
GGGTGCCGTTCCACATCGTGTCGTAGATCAGCGTGATCTGGTTTTCCTGGTAATCGTCGGCCCACGCCAGGTATTGCTCCACGATCTGCGCCGGATTGTCGCGCCAGATGATGCCGTGGGACGTGCAGATCATTTCCAGCGGCAGCTTGAACGACAGCACTTCGTGGATCTTCGCGGTAACACGTGCACTGAACGGCGTGAGGATGTTCGCGTAGTACTTGAGGCACTCGGCGCGCAGTTCCTCCTGGTCCACGAGGTCGTTGAACATCTGCTCGCTGGCGTAGTGCTGGCCGAAGGCGTCATTGCTGAACAGCACCGCATCCCCGGCGAGGTACGTCATCATGCTGTCCGGCCAGTGCAGCATCGGGGCTTCGACGAATACGAACTGCTTGCCGTTGCCCAGATCCAGCGTATCCCCGGTCTTGACCACTTTGAAATTCCAGTCCTTGTGAAAGTGTCCTTTCAGGGACTTGACGCCGTTTTCGGTGCAGTAGATCGGCGTGCCGGGAATCCTCGCCAGTAATGCCGGCAATGCGCCGCTGTGATCGATTTCCGCGTGGTTCGCGATGATGTAGTCGATTTTGTCGAGATCGATTTCCTTTTCCAGATTGTCGACGAACTCCTGCGCGTACGGGCTCCAGACCGTATCGATCAACGCCACCTTTTCCTCGCGCACGAGATAGCTGTTATAGCTCGATCCCTTGTGCGTCGAGTATTCTGCACCATGGAATTCACGCAGCTCCCAATCCTGTTTTCCGACCCACGTGATATTACTTTTCACAGCAAACGACATTGCACGCTCCTGATTATAGAAAGGTATCCGCACCTGAAATACAGGACACAAACCATGAATTTTTAATAAATATACTACATGCTTCTTTATATTATCAACTTGCATTAATCCGCGTGGCACGGAGATGCGAATATGGATTCGTTATTTCATTCATATGCCGCGTCATACCCGACTCTTCCGTCTCAATGAGGGGAACCAGGAGACTGACGCCCCCGCTGGAAGCAAGGATTGCAGGCTAACAGAAGATGTATGTTTCTTGCAACTTCAAATTCAGATAATTCCTGCTGCGTTACCTGTAGCCGTAATTTGCAAGGATCTGAATTGATTTTCGTCAATTCTGGCAATGACTCTGCTACCGTCATTATTTATACATCATCAATCCCGTTTCGGGATCATCGTTTTTTACCCTGGAAGGCGAAAGGGATATTCCCGCACCTTATCGCCAGCATGACTTCCCGTCTGTTGGCGGCCAAATTTCCATGGTGCCATAACGGTTTAATCATGATTTGCAAAAAATAATATAAATCAAATCATGCAATCACATCAGCGCTTATTCTGAATAACGACGCAACTGAATTGCGCCACCATTTCAATCCTGTTAATCGTCACATTATATTTGGGGCTAAAAATGCAGAAATATCTGAAAAGCACAGGCATCGCTCTTGTTGCCGCGTTGGGCACTTCCGTCGCGATCGCGGATTCTTCAGCGGCACCGGTGCGCATCGGGGCTGAAGCGGCGTCACACAATCACGTTGTGCACGCGACCGCCGGATTCCAGGACGAACCGGCGGTGAATGGGTGGCGCCGCATCGGAGGAGAAGCCGTCTGGGTACTCGACATGAAGACGCCGGCGGGTCCGGAAGGAAAAACGCGCGCCCAAGTCCATCAGGAGCTGATCGCTTTCCAGAACGACCCGGAAGCGCTCCGGCGGCACGCCAGCTTCTATCAGTGGCCGTGACGTCGGGGAGCCGCGCTCCTTGTAGGCCAAACCGATAACGCCGCCGGATTTTGCCGGTTTCACGCGTGAAGACGGACAGGCGGCGCGGGCCGGAAATTCACCCCAGGCTTGACGACACCTCTGTAGCGGCCATGCTGTACGGATCGACGCCTATGGAGTGCCGATCATGAAGTTCGCGCGACGCCACACTGAACGTCACCGCACCGATCGCCTCGGCTGGATGCGTGCTGCCGTGCTCGGCGCCAACGACGGCATCGTTTCGACGGCCAGCCTCGTGGTCGGCGTCGCGGCTGCCGGGTCAGGTCAGGGGGCTGCCCTCGTGGCCGGTGTCGCCGGACTGGTGGCCGGGGCGATGTCGATGGCCGCCGGCGAATACGTGTCGGTGCATTCGCAGGCCGATGCGGAAAATGCCGAGCTGTCGCGCGAGCGCACCGAACTCGAGAGGCAGCCGGTCGCGGAACACCGCGAGCTGGCCGCGATTTATATCGCGCGGGGACTCGAGCCGGGCCTCGCGCAGCAGGTTGCCAACCAGCTGATGGCGCACGACGCGCTCGGCGCCCATGCGCGCGACGAGCTCGGAATTTCCGCAACGCTCAGCGCACAGCCGGTCCAGGCCGCGCTGTCGTCGGCCGCGAGCTTCGCGGTCGGGGCAGCGCTGCCGCTGGCGGTGACGGCGCTGGCCCCTGCGCAGGGCCTGATTGCGTGGGTTTCGGGCACGTCGCTCGCGTTCCTCGCCCTGCTCGGCGCCGTTGCCGCCCGCGTCGGCGGCGCCTCCGTGCCGATAGGGGCTTGGCGCGTCACGTTCTGGGGCGCACTCGCGATGGCGATCACTGCCGGCGTCGGGGCGCTGTTCGGGGCGGTCGTTTGAGTTGGTGACGATGGTCTTTGTCAGGTTCCCGGCGTCTTCGGCGGGACCGCGAGCGCCGCCAGCCAGTCGCGCAAGAGCCCGGTAACCTGTTCGGGCTGCTCGAGCGGCACGAGATGACCGCATTCCTCGATGGCATGGAGCCGTGCACCGGAAATCCCCGCCGCCAGTTCATGGTGCACGTCCGGCGGTGTGATGAGGTCATCCTGCCCGCACAGGACGAGCGTCGGGCATTCGATGTCGGCGAGCGTGGGCCGGCTGTCCGCGCGGCCGATGATCGCGCGCTGCTGGCGTACGAACACTTCGTACCCGAGCCCGGTCGCCATCGACTGGAACACGCCGCCCACCTCGGGGGTGTTCGCATGCTCGGGGTGCGCCATGCGCGCCAGCAGTTTTTCGATGACCGCCGGAAAATCGGTGGCGCCAAGCGCGATGAGCTCCTCGCGCGCCGCCGTGGCGTCGGGAGTGTCGGGACGCGCGCTCGTGCTGAGCAGCACCAGCGCACGCACGCGGTGCGGTGCCCGGCGCAGGATCTCGAAGGCGACATAGCCGCCCATCGACATTCCGGCGAGCACGAACGGCCCTTCGGGCGCTTGCGCCAGCGCATCCTCTGCAAGGCCGGCCATCGAATCCGAACCGGTCAGGTCGGCGATCGTGATGCCGACCACGTCCGCCAGCCCATCCACCTGGTGCTCGAACAGGCTCGCCCCGTTCAACAGCCCGGGCAACAGAAGCAGGTTCATCTTTTCCATGTCGATCCTTCTCCTCGGTCTGTCGCCAGGACGGCAGTTCGCCCCCGAAACCCTGAATCCAGTTTAGTCGCACCAGCCGGCTGAGTCGAACCGCCGCAGGACGCGAGATTTGCGCGCATCGGCCCCGTCACAGCTGCGATTTCAGCGGCAACACTAATTTCTCGATCAGCTTGTCCTTCATCGGCCGCTGCTGCCACATTTCATAGGTGTAGCGCTGCACCTGCGCGAGGTCGGACTCGAAGACCACGATCATTTTCTCGGCGAACGGCCGGTCGTAGAGATTGAGGCTCGTTTCGTCGTTGAGGCGGAACGAACGGATGTCGAAATTGGCGGCCCCGGCCGAGATGACGGGCCGCTTGCGCCGCGCGTGGCCTGCCGCGACCTCGCGTGGCTGCGCACCGCGGATGTCGAGGTACCGAAAGTGGCGATCAACGTTTCTCCGCATCAGCTGCTGCGCGGCGAAGCGGTCATCGACGGCTTTTGCCGGACCCTCGCGCGACATGGCGAGCGAGCCGAGCGATAGCAGAAAATTCGGCTCCAACCGTGCAAGAATCCCATCCACCCGTCGCATGCTCGCCGCGCTCGATCGCGGACGCTCGGCGACGCCCGGATGCGTACACGCGAGCGGCGGCTGCAGCGCCCGATCGCGCCTTCAGGAGTCCTCCTCGCGATGAAGCCCGAAATCCCCGATCCCGCCACCGCCGCCCTCCCCGCCGCCGCCCGTTCCGAACTGCGCCGGCGCATCGACGCCGCCTGGCGAACGCCCGAACCCGAGTGCGTGCCGTCGCTGATCCGCGCCGCGCGGATCGATGCCGCAATGCAGGCGCGCATTCGCGCGCAGGCGCGCGAGCTGGTCGCCGGACTGCGGGCGACGCGCACCCGCTCCAGCGGCGTCGACGCGCTGATGAAGGAGTTTTCGCTGTCGAGCCAGGAAGGCGTGGCGCTGATGTGCCTCGCCGAAGCGCTGCTCCGGGTGCCGGACCCGGCGACCGCCGACCGGCTGATCCGCGACAAGCTCGCCCACCGCGACTGGCACGCGCACCTCGGCCACAGCCCGTCGTTGTTCGTCAACGCCGCGACTTGGGGCCTGCTGGTGACGGGAAGGCTGGTGGCAACGAGCAGCGCGCAAGGGCTTTCGAGCGCTCTCACGCGGATGCTCGCGCGCGGCGGCGAACCGCTGATCCGCCGCGGCATGGACTTGGCGATGCGCCTGCTCGGCGAGCAGTTCGTCACCGGCCGCAGCATCGCCGAAGCGCTCGAGCGCAGCGTGGCGGCTCGCCGGCGCGGCTACCGCTACTCGTTCGACATGCTCGGCGAGGCGGCGATGACGGCGGCCGACGCGCGGCGCTACCTCGCCGGCTACGAAGAGGCGATCCACGCCATCGGCCAGGCGTCGGCCGGCCGTGGCGTGGTCGACGGCGACGGCATTTCGGTCAAGCTGTCGGCGCTGCATCCGCGCTACGTGTGGTCGCAGCGCGAGCGCGTGCTCGCCGAGCTGCTGCCGCGGCTGAAATCGCTGTGCGTGCTGGCGCGGCACTACGACATCGGCCTGAACATCGACGCCGAGGAAGCCGAGCGCCTGGAGCTGTCACTCGACCTGCTCGAAGCGCTCGCGCTCGACGACGGGCTCGCCGGGTGGCAAGGCCTGGGCTTCGTCGTGCAGGCGTACCAGAAACGCGCGCCGCACGTCGTCGACTGGATCATCGAGCTGGCCCGGCGCAGCGGCCGGCGCCTCATGGTGCGGCTCGTCAAGGGCGCGTACTGGGATGCAGAAATCAAGCGCACCCAGGTCGAGGGCCTCGCCGGCTACCCGGTCTTCACGCGTAAGCTGTACACCGATGTCGCCTACCTCGCGTGCGCCAAACAGCTGCTCGCGGCGCGCGACGTCCTCTATCCGCAGTTCGCGACGCACAACGCCCACACGCTCTCGGCGGTCTTCCAGCTCGCAGGCGACGACTACGCAGCCGGCGACTACGAGTTCCAGTGCCTGCACGGCATGGGCGAGCCGCTCTACGACCAGATCGTCGGCGACGGCGGCCCGCAGCGCAGGGTGCGCATCTACGCGCCCGTCGGCAGCCATGAGACGCTGCTCGCCTACCTCGTCCGGCGTCTGCTCGAAAACGGCGCGAACTCGAGCTTCGTCAATCGCATCGTGGATGAAAACGTGAGCATCGACGAGCTGGTCGCCGATCCGGTCGAGGAGGCGCTGCCGCTCGCCGGCGCGCCTCACCCGCGGATTCCGCTGCCGGCCGACCTGTACGGGAGCGAGCGGCGCAATTCGGCGGGCCACGACCTTGCCAACGAGCCGGTCCGCCAGCGCATCGGCGCTGCGCTGCAGCGCAGCCGCAGCGTCGTGCGCCGCGCCGGACCGCTGCTCGCGAACGGCGCAGCGTCGCCCGCCTCACGCGACAACGTGCATGCGGTGCGCAATCCGGTGGATCACTCGGACGTCGTCGGGATGGTCGTTCACGCCGATGAGACCGACGTCGAACGGGCGCTTGCGGCAGCGTCCGGTGCCGCGCCGGGGTGGGCGATGCGGGCTGCGGCGGTGCGTGCCGCCTGCCTCGAGCGCGCTGCCGAACTGATCGAGCGGGACACGGACGAGCTCGTCGCGCTGGCGGTCCGCGAAGCCGGCAAGTCATGGACCAATGCCCTCGCGGAAGTGCGCGAGGCCGTCGATTTCTGCCGCTACTACGCCGCTCGGGTGCGCGGCTCCGACAACGCGAGCCATGTCGCGCTCGGGCCGGTGCTGTGCATCAGCCCGTGGAATTTCCCGCTGGCGATTTTTACCGGCCAGATCGCGGCGGCGCTCGCCGCAGGCAACCCGGTGCTTGCCAAACCGGCCGAACAGACTCCGCTGATCGCCACCGCGACAGCGGCCCTGTTCCGCGAAGCCGGCGTGCCCGCGGCCGTCCTGCAGTTGCTCCCCGGCCGCGGCGAGACCGTCGGCGCAGCACTGGTAGCCGATCAGCGCGTGCGCGGCGTGCTGTTCACCGGCTCGGTCGAAGTCGCTACGCTGATCAATCGCGCGCTCGCCAAACGCGGCGGCGACGTGCCGCTGATCGCTGAAACCGGCGGGCAGAACGCGATGATCGTCGACTCCACGGCGCTCGCCGAGCAGGTGGTCGGCGACGCGATCGCATCGGCCTTCGACTCCGCCGGCCAGCGCTGCTCGGCGCTGCGCGTGCTGTGCCTGCAGGACGACGTCGCCGACGCCGTGCTCGCGATGCTGCGCGGCGCGCTCGACGAAATGCGGCTCGGCGACCCGTCGGACGTGCGCAACGACATCGGTCCGGTCATCGACGCGGACGCCCAGGCGGTACTCGAGCGCCATGTCGCCGCGATGCACGCGAACGGCGCACGAATCACCCGCCTCGCGTTGCCGCAGCGCTGCAGCCGGGGCACTTTCGTCGCGCCGACGATCATCGAGGTCGGCGACATCCGCGATGTCGGCAGCGAGCACTTCGGTCCGATCCTGCACGTGCTGCGCTACCGCGCTGACGAGCTCGACCGCCTCCTCGACGCGATCAACGCGACCGGCTACGGCCTGACGATGGGCGTGCATTCACGCATCGACGAGACGATCGACGCCGTGATCGCGCGCGCCCGCGTCGGCAACCTCTACGTCAACCGCAACATGATCGGCGCCGTCGTCGGCGTGCAGCCTTTCGGCGGCGAAGGCCTGTCCGGCACCGGACCGAAAGCGGGCGGCCCGCTGTATGTGCATCGCCTGCTGCGCCGCAGCCCGGGGTCGGCGTTGGACGGCCGCGACCGGCTCCCGGACGACGAGACGTTCGCCTGCCTCGTCGCCTGGATCGACGGCGCAGGGCGGGCGCTGCTCGACGACGCCGGCCGCGCATTCCTGCACGAGCGGATCGCCGCTTGCCGCGCGAAGCGCCTCGTCGGCCTGCGGCTCGCCCTGCCCGGGCCTACCGGCGAAGACAACAGCTTGCGTTTCGTCGCGCGGGGCCTCGTCGCCGGCGTCGCCGCGACGACCTTTGGGCGCCTGCACCAGCTCCTCGCCGCGTTGGCGACTGGCAATCGCATCGTATTCACGGACGACGCCGCGCATCGCAAGTTGTTCGACGCTCTGCCGGACCTGGCCCGAGCGCAGGTGACGCTGAACACCGACTGGTTCGGACACCCATTCAGCGTGCTGCTGCTCGACGGCACGGCGGCAGAGGCCGACGCGTGGCGTATCCGCCTCGCCGAACGCGACGGCCCGATCGTGCCGCTGCTGCAGCCCGCACCGGACTACGATCCGGCGCGGCTCGTCCACGAGCGCACCGTCAGCATCAATACCGCTGCCGCCGGAGGCAATGCCAGTCTGATGGCGCTCGGCGCCTGATCGCAGTCAGCCCGGCTTCACTCGTCGGCGAGTTCCGGATATTCCCCGCGCAGCGTCTCCCCGTCGCGCCGCCATGCGAGGCACTCGCCGACGAAAGCGACGGCACGCGCATCCGGCCAGCGCCGCGGGTCGGGGTCGATGGCGATCTGGCGGGCGACGCGGTCCGGCCAGGAAGCCTGCGTGTAGGTGTTGCCAACCTGGGTGATGAGGTCAGTCAGATGCGCGCATCCTTGCGTCCCGCCGACGCGCTCGCGGACCTGCCGGCCGAATCCGGGCCCGATGTGGAGCCCGATGAGGCGACGATAAGCCGCAGCGGCTTCCGGACACACCGGCCACGGCACCGCCATCATCCGCGCCTCCACGTCGAGGATCGTGAAATCCTGGTCGATCAGGAACGCGATCGTCATGTGATGGATCAGTTCGCCGGGACGGATCGGCTCGCGCGAGCGAAAAACCATCTCCTGCGCCTTCTCGTCCGCGACGGTCGCTTCGACTTCATACAGGCCGTCCTTGCGGCGATAGGCGCGGCAGGTGATCTGTCGCGTATGCACGAGTTCGCGCTCACTTTTCCCAAGCATTCCAGCTTCCTCCGGAGCGGTGGCCGCCTTCGCCACCACGATGGCAAAAGTCAATGGTAATGGCAGCTGGCGAAGATCGACAGCACAGACTGCTCAACCGCGGCGGCGGTAGATCGAGGCGCGCATCAGCAGCATCGCGGTCACCGGCGACGTGAGGACGACGAACACTGTGATCAACAATTCATGGACCACCGGCCGTTGCGCGAGCACCGACGAAACCAGGATCGAGGCAAGCAGGATGCAGCCGGTGCCCAACGTGCTGCCCATCGTCGGCGCGTGGATGCGGGCGTGGAAATCTTGCAGCCGCAGCAGTCCGAGCGAACCGACGAGCGTCAACAGGCCTCCGACCACCAGCAGCGCCGCCGCGGGGAGCGCCGCCCATAACGGCACGTTCATCGCGTTCATGGCTCGATGACCTCGCCGCGGAGCAGGAACTTGGCCATCGCGGTGGCGCCGACGAAACCGAACAGCGCGATCAGCAGCGCGATGTCGAAGTAGATGCCCGAACCGAAGCCGATCCCCAGCGTGAGCACGACGAGCATGCCGTTGATGTACAACGTGTCGAGGGCGAGCACCCGATCCTGCGCCTGCGGGCCGCGCAGCAGGCGGAGCGCGGCGCATCCCATCGCGACCGAAACGCACATCAGGGCGAAGTACACGGCCCACGGAAGGACGTTGTTCATTCGAAGATCTCCATCAGAGGTCGTTCGTAGCGCTGCTTGACCGTTCGTACCCACGCGGCTTCGTCCTGCAGGTCGAGGATATGCAGCGTCAACACGTTGCTCTCCCTGTCGTGTCCGGCCCAGACCGAGCCGGGGCAGGCGGTGATGATCATCGCCAGCACGGCGAGTCCGTGCGGATCGCGCAGTTCGAGCGGAATCTTCATGAAACCGACATGCGGCTGCCGCCTCGACGCGCCGAGGATGACGCTGCCGACCGCGATGTTGGAGCGGACGACATCGACGAGGACGACGAAGAACAGGCAAACCGCGACGTCGAAGCGTCGCGGCCACGCGGACACCGGGCGCAGGGCCGCGACGGCGAGCGTGACCAGGCCCGCGAACAACACGCCGAGCGCGATCTGCCCCGGCGCGAGGCTGCCGTTGAGGGACAGCCACATCACCAGGAGAAAGACCGGCAGGACCGGCACCCTGCGTCTCATCGCGCGAAGCCTTCCGTCACCGTCATCGCCGGCAGCACCGCCTCGACGTAGCCTCGGCCCTCGAGGTATCGGGCGGTAGCGTTGAAATACGTCATCGCCGGCCCGGCGCCGCCCGCGAGCGCGACGCACAGCAGCAGCAGCGCGGTGACGGGGACGGCTTCGGTCCATTGCAGCTGCGGCACGCTGCGCTCGGTGCCCCAGAAGATGCGCACCCCGATGCGCGACAACGCGACCACGCCGGCGAAGCCGGAGAGCAGCAGCGCGGCGACGAACAGCCAGGGTTGCGGGGCATTGGAGCCGGCCCCGGGCTCGAAAGCGATCGCCGCGACGAGCAGCGTGAACTTCCCAACGAACCCCGACAGCGGAGGAAGGCCCGTCAGCAACACCCCGCACAGGATGAACGCCAGGCCGAGGAAGGCCATCGCGGCCGGGATCGGAAAGCCGACGACGCTCTCGATCTGCCTGGGGTCCTGGGGATCCTGGAGCCCGAAGGCTTCGAAGCTGACCGCGAGGAGATCGGCCGCGATCGCCCGGCCGCGTTCGGCCATTTCGATGACCATGAAGAACGCGCCGCTCGCGAGCACCGAGCTGACGAGATAGAACAGGCCGGGGCCCGTCAGCGCGTAGCCGTCGAAGCCGAACGCCGTCAGCAACGTTCCCGACGAGACGATCACCGTGCAGCCGGCGAGGCGGTCCAGCTGCTGCGCGGCGAGCATTCCGAGCGTCCCCGTGGCGATCGTCGCGAGGCCGCAGTAGAACATCCATTCCCCGCCGAACGGGGCCGGCGCGGCGTCGCCGAGCAGCGTTTCGAAGCGCATCAGCGCATAGACGCCGACTTTCGTCAGGATCGCGAACACGCCCGCCACCGGCGCGGCCGCGGCGCCGTAGGCTGCGACCAGCCAGAAGTTGAGCGGCCACGCGCCCGCCTTGACGAGGAACACGACGCCGAGCAGCGCCGCGGCCGCATCGACCAGCGCCCGTTCGTCTCCTGCGAGGAGCGGGATGCGCAATGCCAGTTCGGCCATGTTGAGCGTGCCGGTGACACCGTAGATGAGGGCCGCCGCGATCAGGAAAAGCAGCGACGCGACGAGATTGACGACGATGTAATGCAGCCCCGCCCTCACCCGCGTCGCGCCCGAGCCGTGCAGCACGAGCCCGTACGACGCGGCCAGCAGCACTTCGAAAAAAACGAACAGGTTGAAGAGGTCGCCGGTCAGGAAGGCGCCGCTGATCCCCATCAGCAGGAACTGCGAAAGCGGCAGAAAATGCGTGCCGGCGCGCTCCCACCGCGCGAGCGAATACACGAGCGTCGCGAGTCCCAGCGTCACGCCCAGCGTGAGCATGATCGCCGACAGGCGGTCGACGACCAGCACGATGCCGAACGGCGCGGCCCAGCCGCCGAGCGCGTAAGCGCCGACCTCGCCGCTCCACGGCGCGGCGATCAGCCCGCCGCTCATTCCCAGCAGCGTGACCGCGACGACCAGCTGCGCGAGCGTCGAGGTCAGCGCGAGAATCGTGCGCGCTCGCCGCTGTGTTTCGCCGAACAGCAGCATCGCCGCTCCCGCGAACAGCGGCAGCACGACCGGCAGGATCGGCAGATGCTGCAGCCAGCCGCTCATGCCGCGGCTCCGGCAAAGGAGCGGTCGACCCGGCGGGGTACGGCAGCGACACGCATCGGCTTCGTCATTCCTGCTCCGGCTCCCGTCCGTCGACGTGGTCGGTGCCCGTCAATCCGCGCGACGCGAGCAGCACGACGAGGAACAGCGCGGTCGTCGCGAAACCGATGACGATCGCCGTCAGCACCAGCGCCTGCGGCACCGGATCGGCGTAAAACGCGGGGTTGCTGCCGTGGGACGGCACGATCACCGGCGCGCGGCCGAGATTGAGCCGCCCCATGCTGAAAATGAACAGGTTCACCGCGTACGCCAGCAGTGACAGGCCGATGATGACCTGGAAGGTGCGGGGGCGCAGCAGCAGGTACACGCCCGAGCCGCCCATGATCCCGATCGCCAGTGCGAGGACGATTTCCATCAGACAAATCCTCCGCGAGCGAGCATCGCCTTGCGATGGTGGCTGCGCAGCGACTGGTGCGCGAGCGCGACCAGCATCAGCACCGTCGCCCCGACGACGAGCATGTAGACCCCGAGATCGAACAGCAGCACCGTCGACAGATGGATTTCACCCAGCAGCGGCAGCTCGCCGTGCCAGGACTGGCTCGACAGGAACGGCTCGCCGGCAAGCCACGCGCCGCCGCCGGCCGTTCCCGCGCCGAGCAGCCCGAGCGCGATCCAGTATTGGGGATGGATGCGCAGCCGCGACTCCACCCACACGGTGCCGCCGACGATGTACTGCAGGATCACCGCGGTCGCGAGCACGAGCCCGCCGACGAAGCCGCCGCCCGGCGCATTGTGCCCGCGCAGCAGGAAGAACAGCGACACCAGCATCGCCAGCGGCAGGAGCAGTCGCACGATCACCGCCGGCAGCATCAGGTAACCGTCCGGCAGCGGCGCGGCAGGGTCCGGCAGCCGCTCTTCACTGTCGCCGTCCGCTCCGTCCTGCTCGCTTTGCTGGCGCGGCAGCGCGACGCTCTCGGGCGCCGGGCGGAAGCGGCGCAGGAGCGCATATACGGTCAGCGCGACGATCCCGAGCACGGTGATTTCGCCGAAGGTGTCGAACCCCCGGAAGTCGACGAGGATCACGTTCACGACGTTCAGGCCGCCGCCGTCCGGCAACGCCCGTTCGACGAAGAACGGCGAGATGCCGTCGCTCGGGGGGCGGGTCAGGATGGCATAGGCGAGACCGGCGAGTCCGAGTCCCGCCGCGGTGGCGATGAGGGTGTCGCGAGCGCGGCGGACGCGCGTGCTCAGCGGCACCCGCTGGCCCAGCCGGAAGCGCTCGTCGCGCCGCGGCAACCACCGCAGCCCGAGCAGGATCAGCACCGCAGTGACGACCTCGACAGTGAGTTGCGTGAGCGCGAGATCGGGCGCGGAGAACCAGACGAAGGTCAGGCTCGTCGCAAGCCCCGCGCCCCCGGACAGGATCAGCGCGGCGAAACGGTGATGCTTGGCCTGCCACGCGGCAGCGACCGCGCACGCCGCGCCGATGACCCACATCAGCACGAAAGCCGGATGAGGAGGAAGGATCGGGCGCGTGCCCCACGACCACCCCGCGGTCAGCGCCGGATAAAGCGCGCCGACGACCGCGACCCCGACCACCAGCAGCAACTGCGTCTGCAGGCGGCGCGAGGACAGCGCACGCAGCGCACGCTCGGAACCCGACATGATCCCGGTCTGCGCCAGGTCGAACGCCCGCTTGCCGTCGAAACGGCCGAGCAGCGGCGCGCGGATCGCCGGATAGCGCCGCAGCAGAACGTGCAGCAGGATTCCCCCGGCGAGCGCGCTGAAGCTCATCAGCACCGGCAGATTGAAACCGTGCCACATCGCGAGGCTGTAGGCGGGCGCATTGGCGCCGAGGATCGCCGTCGTCGCCGTCTTCAGGAACGGGCCGACGGTGTGCGCCGGAAAAACCCCGACCAGCAGGCACATCAGCACCAGCAGCGCGCTCGGCAGCAGCATCCAGCGCGTCGGTTCGTGCGGCGCCCGCGGCAGGTCGGTCGCCTGCGGGCCGAGGAAGACCTCGTCGATGAAGCGCAGCGAATAGGCGACGCTGAACATCCCCGCAACCGTCGCCGCGAGCGGCAGCCCGATCCGCTGCACGTCGGGGCGCTGCAGGAAGACGGTTTCGGAGAAGAACATTTCCTTCGACAGGAAGCCGTTCAGCAGCGGCACGCCGGCCATCGACGCGGCGGCGACGAACGCCAGCGTCGCGGTGAGCGGCATCGCACGGTAAAGACCGGACAGGCGCTTCAGGTTGCGCGTGCCGGTCTCGTGGTCGACGATGCCGGCCGCCATGAACAGCGAAGCCTTGAACGCGGCGTGATTGACGATGTGGAACACCGCGGCGACCAGCGCCAGTTGCGTGTTCATCCCGAGAAGCAGCGTGATGAGGCCGAGATGGCTGATCGTCGAGTATGCGAGCACACCCTTCATGTCCTCCTGGAACAGCGCCAGGTAGGCGCCGATCACCAGCGAGCACAAGCCGGCGCCGCCGACGATCCAGAACCATGCGTCGGTCCCGGACAGCACAGGCCACAGCCGCGCCAGCAGGAACACTCCAGCCTTGACCATCGTCGCCGAGTGCAGATAGGCCGAAACCGGCGTCGGCGCCGCCATCGCGTGCGGCAGCCAGAAATGGAACGGGAACTGCGCGCTCTTCGTCAGCGCGCCGAACGCGATCAGCGCGAGCACTGCCGGATACCAAGGATGCGACCGGATCACCGCTGCCGAATCCAGCACGACGTCCAGGTCGTAGCTTCCCGCCATATGGCCGAGCAGGAGCACGCCGCCGAGCAGCGAAAGTCCGCCCGCTGCCGTGACGGTGAGCGCCATGCGCGCGCCCCGGCGAGCGTCCACGCGGTGATGCCAGTACGCGATGAGCATGAACGAGGCGAGGCTCGTCAGCTCCCAGAACATCGTCATCTGGATCAGGTTGCCCGACAGCACCACGCCGAGCATCGCGCCCATGAACGCGAGAAAGAAGGAGAAGAACCGCGGCACCGGGTCGGCCGGCGACATGTAATAGCGCGCATACACGACGACGAGGGACCCCATCGCGGCGACCAGCATCGCGAACAGCCACGCGAAGCCGTCGAGCCGCAGCGAGAAGCTCAGGCCGAGTTCCGGGGCCCACGGCAGCGACGCACGGACGACTCCCCCGTCGGCGACCTGCGGATACAGGCTCGCGGTCAGCAGGGTCGTCGCGAGCGCAACCAGCCCGGCGAGCCATGCTTCGGCATTTCGGGCATTCGACGGGAGGAAGGCGGCACACAGGCTGCCGGCAAACGGCAGCAGTATGATCAGGAGCAAAGTCATTTTGCTCCAATGCTAACCCGTAATGGCGCGTCCCTGCGAACCATGCCGCAATGCTAAAAGGGCGGTTATCGTAGATAACGCACAAGCAAAAAGGCCAGTCTTTCGACTGGCCTTTTTGCTTGAATCTGTGGCGCGCCCGGAGAGATTCGAACTCCCTACCCCTTGGTTCGTAGCCAAGTACTCTATCCAGATGAGCTACGGGCGCTTTGTAAAGAAGCGAGATTTTAACAGGTCTCGCTGCTGCGTCAACCACCTTGCGGTATTTTTTCGGAATCACCGTAATTTCATCGAAAATCCTGTCGAATCATCGATTTGGTGAAGCTTTCCAGCTCTTGCGAGCTACCGCGAGACGCCGCAGGCCGGCATTATGGACACGCGCGCCGCGCCGCGCAAGCATTTTTGCTGGCCGGCGCGGCTCAGCGCGTGTAATAGCCCACGCCGACGATCTTGTCGCCGACCTTGCGGAAAAAGCTGTGTTTCGACTCGAGCTTTTCCGTCAGCGGATTGCGCCAGGCGTAATCGAGTTCCCCTTCGCCCTTGCGCCCGACGATGTTCAGCATGTCGGTGACCACCGCCTTGCCTTTCGGGTCGCGCAGCGCGCTGCCGTCGGTACCGACCATCGCGGGAGAACCGCCGTGGGCGACGAAGCGCCGGGTCGGGATGTCGATGACGAAGACGTAGAGATCGTCCTGGATGAAACCGCCGTCGACCGCGTTGAACGCGTCCAGCGCGGCGTCGCCCTTGTCGTTCAGCGCGGTGACAGCGCGCTCGAGCAGGCCTTTCGCCTGCTCGGCGGTGGCGCGCGGCGTGTAGTAGCCGACAGCGATGATGCGGTCGTTCACCCGCTCGAACAGCGTGACCTTCGGCTCCACCCGGTTATCGACGCGGTTGAGCCAGCGGTACTCGATGCGCCCGTGGCCGGTCTTCGCCGCGGTGTCGAGCATGTCGCGGAAAAACGTCTTGCCCGAGACATCCTTCATCGTCGCGACGTTGCGTCCGACCAGCGCGACGGACGGCCCGCCGCTCGCGAGCATTTCGCCGTCCATGCTCAGCACATAAACGTAAAGCTCCTTGTCGCTGAACGCCGGCGACCGGTTGAAATCGGCCAGCGCGGCTTCGCCCTTCTCGCGATAGTGCGCGACGGCCTTCTCGAGCAGGCGGCGGCTGCGGTTTTCGTCGGCGCGCTGGACGAGATCGGGCTGCGCGGCCGAAACGGTGGCGGCGGATGCGGGCGCGGCCGCGTGGGCCGCCGGAAACGCGAGGCTGCACAGGCACAGGGAAGCGATGCGGAGAGTTGTTTTCATGGCGTGGAATTAGTTTCAGTAATGATTGGATGCACAAAAATTATCGGATATGACGATGATTGTCGACACATGCCCGTCGCGCGTCCCTCCCGGCGCCGTCCGCAGCAGCAGCCGGTTCGGTCAGCCAAGGCGGTACACACGCGCCTCGTACGGCCTGAACAGCAGACTGTCGGTCGGGGCGTGCGGCTCGACCGGCTGGTTCGCGAGCAGCAACCCGCCGCCGTCCAGCAGCAGGCCCCGCTGGTGATATCGGGCTTCGTCGCGCGTCATGTTCGTGATGATCACGTAGCGCTGCGCGTCGTGCGTGCGGCTGTAGGCGTAGATCTGCGCATCGTCCTCCATCAGGAGCTCGTAGTGACCATGGACGAGCCCGGGCTCGCGTTTGCGCAGCCCGATCAGGCGGCGGTAATGGTTCAGCACCGACGCCGGGTCGCGCTCCTGCAGCTCGGCGTTGATCTCGTTGAAGTTCGGATTGACCCGCAGCCACGGCGTGCCGGTGCTGAATCCGGCGTTCGCCGACCCGTCCCACTGCATCGGCGCGCGCGCGTTGTCGCGCGAGACGATCGACAACAGGTCGATGATGTCGCGCTCGGCGAGCCCTTCGCGCTTCATCGACGCGAAGCGGTTCTTCGTCAGGACGTCATTGAAATCGTCGAGCGCCGCAAAGCGGCTGTTCGTCATGCCGAGCTCCTGCCCCTGGTAGATGAACGGCGTGCCCTGCATCAAGAAATACATCGTCGCCAGCGCGGTCGCGCTCTCGCGCCAGTAGCGGCCGGTGTCGCCCCAGCGCGAAACGACCCGTGGCAGATCGTGGTTTTCGAGGAACAGCGCATTCCAGCCGATGCCTTCGAGGCTCTTCTGCCATTTCGTCAGCACCGCCTTGAGCGCCGGAAGGTCGAGCCCGTTGCGCGGCGCCTTCTTCCATAGCGCAGAATGCTCGAACTGGAAAATCATGTTGAGCCGCCGGTGCTCCTCGCCGACCCAGGCTCTCGCCTGCTCCGGCGACACGCCATTGGCTTCGCCGACGGTCATCACGTCGTAGTGGTCGAAGGTGTGGCGGCACAACTCGTCCAGGTAGTCGAGCACGCCATCGACGTTCATGTGCTTCTCGAACGACGGCACGTAATCGAGGCCGTGCGGATTCGGCATGTCGGGCAGGCCCGGCTCCTTCTTCTTGTGGCTGACGGCGTCGAGCCGGAAGCCGTCGACGCCCTTGTCGAGCCACCAGCGCACCATTTCGTAGATCGCGGTCCGCACTTCCGGGTTGTCCCAGTTCAGGTCCGGTTGGCGCTCGGAGAACAGGTGCAGGAAATACTGGCCCGTCTCGTCGTCGTGTTTCCACGCCGATCCCTTGAAGATGCTCTCCCAGTTGTTCGGCTCGCGCCCGTCCTTGCCGTCGCGCCACAGGTACCAATCGCGCTTGGGGCTGTTCAGCGACGCGCGCGACTCGAGGAACCACGGATGCGCGTCGCTGGTGTGGTTCGCGACGAGGTCGAGGATCAGCCGCATGCCGCGGCGGTGGACTTCGGCGAGCAGACGGTCGAAATCCGCCATCGTGCCGAACTCGTCCATGATCGCCCGGTAGTCGCTGATGTCGTATCCGTTGTCGTCGTTCGGCGAGCTGAATACCGGGCAGAGCCAGATCACGTCGACGCCGAGCGACTTCACGTAGTCGAGCCGCGCGGTGATGCCGTTCAGGTCGCCGATCCCGTCGCCGTTCGAATCCATGAAGCTGCGCGGATAGATCTGATACACGACGGCTTCCTTCCACCATGCCCTGCCCGCCGCGTTGTCGCCTGCCGTCCTCATCCGTACTTCTCCTCGCTGTTCAGTGCCGAATCGTCAATTGTCGCAGTTCCAGCCCGTTCCACGGGTTGCCGCGTGTGCGCGGGGGCAGGCAAGCGGGGGCAGGCAAGGTGGACTCTTTTCCGCGCGGCGGGCAATCTCCCGGCTGTGTCCATCCGCTTCGATCGCCCCGATGTCCACTGGCTGCCCCGACACCTACCCCCGGCTGATCGGCGATATCGGCGGCACACATGCCCGCCTTGCCGTCATCGACTCGCCCGACAGTCCGCCAACGCGCTTTCGCACGCTGTGCTGCGACGATCACGCCAGCCTACTGGAAGCAGTCAAGGCCTACCTGATGCTGGAACGGGGGCTTCCCGGCCCGCGTGTTGCCGCGTTCGGCATCGCCAATCCGGTCGACGGCGATCAGGTGCAGATGACGAATCACGACTGGTCGTTTTCGATCGAGCAGCTGCGCACGGATCTCGGGCTGGAGCGGCTCGTGGTCCTCAACGATTTCACCGCGCTCGCGCTGTCGCTGCACCGGCTGCAGGCTCACGAACGGCGTCAGGTCGGCGGCGGCCACGAGCGCGCCGGACGGCCGGTCGCGCTGATCGGGCCGGGCACCGGCCTCGGCGTGTCGGGACTGGTGCGCTGCGGCAACGGCTACGCGCCGCTCGAAGGCGAAGGCGGTCACGTCACGCTGGCGGCGTCCACGCCACGCGAAGCGGAGCTCATCGCGGTGCTCACCGCGCGTTTCGGCCACGTGTCAGCCGAGCGGGCGCTGTCGGGACCGGGGCTGATCGCCCTGCACGACGCGATCCGGCAGCTCGCGGGCGCCCCGCCGCTCGCCCTCGAAGCGGACGAGATCAGCGCCCGGGCGATCGCTGCGAGCTGTCCGTGGTGCGCCGAGGCGCTGCAGGTCTTCTGCGCGATGCTCGGCACCGTCGCGGGCGACCTCGCGCTGACGCTCGGCGCATTCGGCGGCGTGTATATCGGCGGGGGAATCGTGCCGAAGCTCGGTGACTTCTTCGATCGATCGGATTTCCGCCGGCGCTTCGAGCAGAAAGGGCGGTTCTCGGACTACCTCGCGCGGATCCCCTGCTACGTCATCCTCGCCGAATACCCGGCACTGCTCGGCGCCGCAACGGCGCTCGACCACGCTCTCGCCGGCGAAACGGGCAGCTGACCGGGGGGGAAACCGCCACGGCACTCGGCCGGGCCGCTCAGCCCGGCAGCGGAACCGCACCCTGCGACAGCAGGCTCCAGCCTGATCCGGTGCACACCGCCTCGCGCCGCATCACAATCGTGAAACGCCCGATGCGCGCGTCGTGATCCCGTTCCTCAATTTCGATGCGCCGCACGCCCGTCCGGCTGGCGCCCGGCTCGATCGGCGCGAAGCGCACGAGATTGTACGAATTGGGCCGGCCGTTGCGACGCCGGGTCGACATCGACGTGCCGGCCTGCAGCACCAGCGCCTCGCGCGGGCCCTTGCCGGTCGCGACGCAGTACGGCAAATGGATGTGTCCGCCGAGGAACAGGTCGGCCCCCGCGGCGATCCAGGCGGCGAGCGCCGCGTCGGCACCGCGCACGCGGTTGCGCCGGTCGGAAGGCTCGATGATCTCGAGCGGGTGATGCAGCGCAACGACCTTGAAGGCCTCGCCGAGGGCCGCAAGCTGACGGGCGACCTGCTCGACGAGCGGCGCCGGCAGTTCGCCGTGCTTGTGGCGCAGCATGCGTGTCGAATTGACGCCGACGACGGCGACACGGCGCCCCCGCCACAGCGGGGAAAGCGACGTGCAGATATGGCGACGGTAGTAGCGGTAAGGCTCGGTGAAGCGGGTGACGAGGTCGAACAGCGGCAGATCGTGATTGCCGGGCAGTGCCAGCACCGGAAGCGGCGCGAGGCTGTCGAGGAAGGCGCGTGCAGCGCGGAACTGCGCCTGCCGGGCGCGCTGCGTGATGTCACCGGTCAGCACCACCAGGTCCGGCGCTTCGCGCAGCAGATCCGCGCGCAGCGCGTCGCGGACCGGCGCGTCCTCGGTGCCAAAATGCGGGTCCGAGATGTGCGCGAGCCGCATCACGCGCGCACTTCGGGCACCGCCGGGACGAGGACCTGCAGCGCATCCGGCACCGATCTCACAACGAGCGGCAGCTCGCAGTCGACAAGTTCGCCGTCGAGCGCGACGCGGATGTGCCGAGAACCTTCGCCGAGCCGCTCGATCTGCACCGTCAGCGCGCAATACTGGCGCAGGTTTTCCGCGGTCTCGAGGCGGGCCAGCGCGCCGCGCAGCACCAGCGCCAGCAAGTCCCGGCGGCCGACCTCCCGCAGCGCGAGCACCGCCAGTTCGCCGCGCGCGACGCACACCGCCTCGTCGAGGCCGAGCTGCTCCATCTGCAACGCGTTGCGGCCGAAGAACACCGTCAGCGTCGACAAGGTCAGCGGGTGACCGTCGATCTGCAGGGCCAGGCGGTACGGACGGTGCTCGCGCATCAGCGTGACGAGCCCGGAGACGAACGCGACGAACCGGTTGCGCCCGAAGCGCCGCTTGTGCACTTCACGCCATTCGAGCAGGCGCCGGTAGAGACCGATGCTCGCATTGTTGAGGAAGAGCCTGCCATTGACCTCGCCGATCGCGACGCGGCGGATCGACCCGTCCACGACCACTTGCGCCGCGGCGGCTGGATCGAGCGGAATGCCGAGCTCGCGCGCGAAGTAGTTGAAGGTCCCGAGCGGGATCACCGCGAACGGCAAGTTGCGCTCGTACGCGACCGAAGCGACCGCGTTCAGCGTGCCGTCGCCACCCGCCGCCGCGAGGATGCCGGGCCGCCGCTCGGCCGTCCGGCGAACGAGCGCCGCCAGTTCCCGCGGCCGCTTCGCGACCAGCAACTCGACGTCGCGGCCGCTCGCACCCAGCACCTTTTCGATCGCCGCGCCGGCTTCGGACTTGTCCTCGCGGCCAGAGCCGGCGTTCATCACGACGGTGATCGGCAACTGCCGCAGATCGGGGGCCGGCGGCGGCGCGGGAGGCAGCGGGTGAAGGGACAGGCTCTGGCGAGTCAACGTTTCCTCCAGTGCGACCGGGTGGTCGAGCAGTTCGGCTCGACATAATGACGGCACGCTGCGCCGGCAGTTCCGGAAACACACCAGGGCGAAAGCAACCGTCCACGTGCCAATGGCAAGTCCCGCGTCGCCGCGACGAGTGCCGAATGGGGAGGCCGTCGCTGTAGCATCCACCGACTTCCGATCAGAACCCGATCACCGGCCCGCTCCACGTCCCGTCTCTTGGCCGCGCACGGCCCATTGCTTCGGCGGCTTCGCACCAGCCCTCGCAGGCGTTGCGCCCCGCCCGGCCACGCCACAGGTTCAGCAGCCCCTTGCATCGGGCGTAAAGATGAAAGAAACGCAGCACCGCGCGGCACTCGGCTGAACTCGGACGATGCGCGGCGCACACCAGCTTGTCGTCGGTCATGCCACGGTCCCTCAGGATCACCGCGCCCCAGGCCCTCGTCACAACCCGGCTGCCGAGCGGCAGGCGCGGCCCGAGCACGAGCGCGTCGAGCAGATCGCCTTCGCACCCGATGTAGGCCGGCACCGAGCCGTAATTGAACGGGCATGGCAGCGGCGAGATGAAGTCGACGTGACCGGTCGAGCCGCGTTTTACGAAACTGCCTTTCGGAATCTCGATCAGGACTTCAAACTCAGGCGGCTCCTGATCGAGGAAAGAAGGACTCGAGGTTGCGTCGTTCATTGCGCAAGCCTACGCCGTTCCAGCGTGCAGGCACTGACAAGGGTATATTTCGTCGTCGGCCGGTGGCCGGCGCCGGCCGTCCCGGCTTTTTCGCCGTTCGCGTGCTCCGCCCGGGAACGAACCTATACCCCCAGTAATACCCTCGGCAATACCCACGGATTTCATGCCCCTACCCGCCATCGACCCCGCCGAGTACGCGTCGCAGCTCGCGGACAAAGTGACACAGTTCAAACACGCCTTCGCACCCTTCGCCGTCCCCGAGCCGGCGGTCTTCCCCTCCGCGCCGCTGCACTACCGGCTGCGCGCCGAGTTCCGCATGTGGCACGACGGCGAGCGCGTCGATTATGCAATGTTCGATCCCGCCGAGCCGAAGCAGCCGATCGCGATCGAGCAGTTCGACATCGCCGACGAATCGATCTGTGCGGCGATGCCGCGGCTGCGCGAACGGCTGCAGGCCAGCGAGACCCTGAAGCGCCGCCTGTTCCAGGTCGAGTTCCTCGCCACGCTCAGCGGCGAACTGATGATCAGCCTGATCTACCACCGGCCGCTCGACGAAAGCTGGGAAGCGGCGGCACGGGAACTGGCGGCCGAACTCGACGTGCAGCTGATCGGACGCAGCCGCAAGCAGAAGATCGTGCTGGACCGCGACTGGGTGCTGGAACAGTTCGGGCTCGATGGCCGCCAGCTGCGGTACAAGCAGATCGAAGGCAGCTTCACGCAGCCCAACGGCGGCGTAAACCGGCAGATGCTCGGCTGGGCGTGCGAACAGGCGCGCGGATCCGGCGGCGACCTGCTGGAGCTGTATTGCGGCAACGGCAACTTCACCGTCGCGCTGGCGCCGTTGTTCGAGCGGGTGCTCGCCACCGAAGTCAGCAAGACGTCGGTCGAGGCCGCGCACTACAACCTCGCCGCGAACGACATCGGCAATGTCGCGATGGTGCGCATGTCGAGCGACGAGATCAGCGCCGCGCTCGCCCGCACGCGGGAATTCCGGCGCATGAAGGACGTGGACCTCGACGGCTACCGGTTCTCGACGCTGTTCGTCGATCCGCCGCGCAGCGGACTGGACGCGCCGACGGTCGAGCTCGCGCGCGGCTTCGACCGCATCCTGTATATCTCCTGCAACCCGCAGACCCTGCAGGAAAACGTCGCCGCGCTGCAGGCGACGCACGACATCGCCGGCGCCGCGGTGTTCGACCAGTTTCCGTACACCCGGCACCTGGAGTGCGGGTTGCTGCTGACGCGGCGCGGAGGCGGCAGATGAAGCGGGCCGCGGCCAGCGCGCTCCGGCACTAGGGAACGGTTTCGATCTTGACCGAACGCTATGCGCTGATGGCCGCCTGGGTCCTGTCGGGGGCATCTCTTTTCCTGGTGCTGCGCCTGCACCTGCTGCCGGCGCTGCTGACCGGGCTGCTGGTTCACGAACTGGTCCATTTGCTCGCTCCGAGGCTGCCGAAGCAGCTCTCGGGGCGGCGGAGCAAACCGGCCGCGCTGGTGCTGGTCGTGGGGGTGGCCACTATCGCGGTGGTGGCGATGGTCCTCGGTGTGGTCGCTTTTTTCCGCAGCGACGCGGGCGATCTCGCCAACCTGCTCACCCGCATGGCGGCGATCATCGAAGGGCTGCGCGAATCGGTGCCGCCGTGGGTCGTCGACCACTTTCCGAACGGCGTCGATCCGATCAAGGAAGCGATCTCGCGCTGGCTCCGGGAACACGCCGTCGAAGTCGGAAGCGTCGGCAAGGAAGCGGGCTTCGTCATGGCCCACATCCTCGTCGGCCTGATCATCGGCGCGATGGTTTCGCTGCACGAGCTGCAGGCCGGCCAGGAATACGCCCCGCTCGCCCGCGCGCTGAGCGAGCGCGCCGGGCGGCTTGCCGGCGCTTTCCGGCGCATCGTCTTCGCGCAGGTGAAGATCTCGGCCATCAATGCCGTCTTCACGGCGCTGTACCTGCTGGCCGTGCTACCGCTGCTCGACGTGCAGCTGCCGCTGATCAAGACGATGATCGCGGTGACTTTCATCGCCGGCCTGCTGCCGATCATCGGCAACCTGATCTCGAACACCGTCATCATCGTCGTCAGCTTCGCCCATTCGCCGCAGGTCGCTCTCGGTTCGCTGGCGTTCCTGGTCAGTGTGCACAAGGCGGAATATTTCCTCAACGCGCGGATCGTCGGCGGCGAGATCCGCGCCAAGGCGTGGGAGCTGCTGCTGGCGATGCTGGTGATGGAGGCCGCCTTCGGCCTGCCGGGCGTCGTCGCGGCGCCGATCTTCTACGCCTACCTCAAGGACGAACTGCGCGCCCGCGGGCTCGTTTGACTTGCGCGCGGCACCTGTCACGATAATCTCCCATCCCTCCCATCCCACCCACCACTGCAAAGGACCTGCTTTCCCATGTTCGAGCACGTCGACGCCTATCCCGGCGACCCCATCCTCTCCCTCGTCGAAACTTTCCACCGCGACCCGCGCTCGCGGAAGGTGAACCTCGGCATCGGGCTCTACTATGACGAGGACGGCCGCATCCCGCTGCTCAGCTCGGTCGAGAAGGCCGAGGCGGCGCTGACTGCGAGTCCGGGCCCGCGACCCTACCTGCCGATGGAAGGGGCGGCCGACTATCGCGCCGCCGTGCAGAAACTCCTGTTCGGCGCGGACAGCGCGGCACTACGGGGCGGCCGCATCGCAACGATCCAGACCGTCGGGGGCTCCGGCGCATTGAAGGTCGGCGCCGACCTGCTCAAGCGGTATTTTCCGGCGAGCGAAGTGTGGGTCAGCAATCCGACCTGGGACAACCATCGTTCGATCTTCGAGGGCGCCGGCATCGAAGTGCACGACTACCCGTACTACGATGCGGCGAGCGGCGGCGTGCGCTTTAACGAGATGCTCGCGACGCTGCAATCGCTGCCCGCGCAGAGCATCGTGCTGCTGCATCCGTGCTGCCATAATCCGACCGGCGTCGACCTGTCGACAGCACAGTGGCAGGAAGTGATCGCGGTGGCGGCGTCGCGCCGGCTGATCCCGTTCCTCGACATCGCCTACCAGGGCTTCGGCGACAACCTTGACGACGACGCGTACGCGATCCGCGCGATGGCCGACGCCGGGGTGAGTTTCTTCGTCAGCAACTCGTTCTCGAAGAATCTGTCGTTCTACGGCGAGCGCTGCGGCGGCCTGTCGGTCGTGTGCCAGGATGCCGACGAGGCCGAACGCATGCTCGGCCAGCTGAAATTCACCGTGCGCCGCAACTACTCGAGCCCGCCGGTCCATGGCGGCCGGGTCGCCGCCGCGGTCATGAACGACGCCGGAATGCACGAGGAATGGGTCGGCGAGGTGCGCGAAATGCGCGAGCGCATCAAGGCGATGCGCCAGAAGCTCTACGAAGTGCTGAGCAGCACGTTGCCGGGGCGCGATTTCAGCTATTTCGTCAAGCAGCGCGGCATGTTCAGCTACACCGGACTGACACACGGCCAGGTCGATCGCCTACGCGACGAATTCGCCGTGTATCTCGTGCAGTCCGGTCGCATGTGCGTCGCCGGCCTCAATCGCGGCAACGTCGACTACGTCGCGGGGGCGATGGCGGCCGTGCTGCGGGAGCCCGACGCCCGCGGCGCCTGACGCTCCGCGTACGGCTACGGACGCGACGGCGCTCGTCGTCGCGCTGCGCGCGCACTATGATTCCATTCGGGCGATCAACGTGTTCCGGGAGGAATTCGACATGCGCGCGATGGTTCTCGACGCTCCTCACACGCCTTTGCGGCTGGCCGAGCTCCCGGTGCCGCAGCCAGGCGTCGGAGAAATTCTGCTGCGGGTCGAAGCGTGCGGGGTCTGCCGCACCGACCTGCATCTCGTCGACGGCGAACTCCCCGAGCCGCGGCTGCCGGTCATCCCGGGCCACGAGATCGTCGGGCGCGTCGTCGCGCTGGGCGCCGGTGCGAGCGGTTTCGCGCCCGGCCAGCGCGTCGGCGTGCCGTGGCTCGGCTGGACCTGCGGCCATTGCGGATACTGCGCCGAAGGCCGCGAAAATCTCTGCGATGACGCGCGCTTCACCGGTTACCAGCTGCCCGGCGGCTACGCCGAATACACCGTCGCTGACCAGCGCTTCTGCTTTGCGCTGCCGGACTCGCAACCCGCCGCCGAACTCGCGCCGCTGCTGTGCGCGGGACTGATCGGCTACCGCGCGCTGAGCATGGCGGGCAGCGCGCAACGCATCGGCCTCTACGGTTTCGGCGCCGCGGCGCACATCCTGGCGCAGGTGCTCGCCTATCAGCGCCGGCCGTTCTACGCTTTCACGCGGGCTGGTGACGACGCGAGCCAGGCATTCGCGAGAGAGCTCGGCGCCACCTGGGCCGGCGCCGCGGGCGAGAACGCGCCCGACGAACTCGACGCGGCGCTGATCTTCGCCCCCGCAGGCGAACTCGTTCCAGCGGCGCTGCGCCAGCTGAGAAAAGGCGGCACGGTCGTCTGCGCCGGCATTCACATGAGCGACATCCCCTCGTTTCCGTACGAGATTCTGTGGGGCGAGCGCGTCATCCGCTCGGTTGCGAACCTGACGCGTGAAGACGGCAGGCGTTTCCTCGAGATCGCCGCCGCAGCGCCGATCCATACCCATATCGAGCGCTTTCCGCTGGAACGCGCGAACGACGCGCTGCTCGCGCTGCGCCGCGGGCAGATACAGGGCGCGGCCGTCCTCGTGCCCGCCTGAATCCCGCCGACCGCCCTGCAGGACCGGACGCGCGACGACACGATCAGCTCCGTCTCCATTCCGGCCTCGCCGCCCCAAAGGCGCTCTTCGCCAGCGATCTTCTGCGTCCGGGAACTTCGCGGTGTGATTGCAACGCGAGATCGCAGTTCAGGTTTTGTTCATGTTCACGCGTTTAGATTCCGTCCGTGCCCCGACCGGGGTACGCCAACCGAATCAGGACGCGCATATGAAAAAGCTACTCGCATCGACCGTCATTGCCCTTTCCGCAACCGCCGCCGTCGCCGGCCCGACGTGCAACGTGCCGCAGGAAACGTGGATGAAGGAATCCGATTTCAAGGCCCGCCTCGAAGCCCAGGGCTACCAGATCAAGACCTTCAAGGTGAGCAAGGGCAAGTGCTACGAAATCTACGGTTTCGACAAGGACGGCAAGAAAGTCGAGATCTACTTCGACCCCGCCACGGCGGCCGCACTTGAAACCAAGCGCTGAACGACGCGCTTTTCACGGCATGCGGGACGGGCTCTCTCAGGGAGCCTGGCTCCCTGTCGACGAGAGGATGACGATGAGCCATTCCGATCCTGCCAGGGCGATTCGCGTCTGGGATCCGTTTGTGCGGGTGTTCCACTGGACGCTGGTGTCCTGCGTATTCATGAACTTCTTCGTCCTCGACGACGGCGAGACGCTCCACGAGTGGATCGGCTATACCACGAGCGCGCTCGTCGGGGCCCGCATCGTGTGGGGATTCGTCGGCTCGCGACACGCGCGCTTTGCCGACTTCATTCCGACCGTTGCCGGTATCCGGCAGCATGTGCGCAGGCTGGTTTGGGGCAAACCGGACTTTCACGCCGGCCATAACCCGCTGGGCGCAGTCATGATGCTCGTGCTGATGGCGCTTGTGCTGGGCCTCGGGATCACCGGCTTCATGCAAACCCTGGACGCTTTCTGGGGCGAAGAGTGGCTGCAGGAACTCCACGCAACGCTGGCCTCGACGCTGATCGGCCTGGCCGGACTGCACGCCGCGGCCGCCGTCTTCATGAGCCACCGCGAACGCACGAATCTGATCGGGGCAATGCTCACGGGAGTCAAAGTCCGTTCCGAAGCGAATCGGCGGCGATGACGACCTGCCTTGCCTCGACGCCGTGCTTTCCCGTCCGGCAACCTCTTCGCCGAGCACAGCACATCGCGGCTCAACAAAATTTTCACCTGCATTGCCCCAAAGTCGGGGCGCACCGGCCGCCATACCTGACCGCGACGGCCGGGCATGGCGAGCCGGACACAACCGCATTCGCGATATCACGCGTCACCCGACCGGACCTTTCGACATGAGTCAACCGCAACTCCCGGAACCGCGGCAGCCATCCGCTGCAGCGTCTGCGCCCACGCTCGGCTCCCACCTTGCATTCACGGCGCTGTCCGCAATCGCCTTGCTGCTGATGTTCGCCGCGCTGCGCATTGCGCTGTTCGTCTACAACCGGGCGCTGATCGGCGACACACCGATTGCAACCTTCGCCGAAGCTTTCCTGACCGGCCTGCGATTCGACCTGCGGCTCGTCGTGTACCTCTGCGCACCGCTGATCCTGGCGATGGTGGCCGTGCGGGCGATGGCAGCGCGAAGCGCCCACAGGGCCTGGCTGACGGCGGCGGCGAGCATTTCGCTGTTCTTCGGCCTGATCGAACTCGATTTCTACCGGGAATTCCACCAACGCCTCAACAGCCTCGTCTTCCAGTACATGCGCGAAGATCCGGCGACCGTGCTCAGCATGCTGTGGCACGGCTTCCCGGTGCTGCGCTACCTGGCGGCCTGGCTGCTGGCAAGCTGGGGGCTGTTCCGGCTCTTCGCCGTCATCGATCGGCTGACTGCGCCCCGACGCGATGATTCCCGCGGTGCACGCCGCTTCGGCGCCGGCCCGCGCTGGCTTGCGCTGGTGCTGTGCCTGGCGGTTTCGGTCGTTGCCGCGCGCGGCACGCTGCGCCAGGGACCGCCGCTGCGCTGGGGGGACGCCTATACAACCGACTCGATGTTCGCGAACCAGCTCGGGCTCAACGGCACCCTCACCCTCGTCGCCGCGGCGAAGAGCCGACTCTTCGCGTCCGGGGACAAGATGTGGAAAGACTCGATGCCGCAGCACGAGGCGACCCGGATCGTGCGCAGCATGTTGCTGACCCCGGGCGACCGCCTTGTCGACGCCGAGAGCGCGAACATCCGCCGCGACGTCACCCCGCCCGCCGCCGGCACGTTGCCGATCCGCAACGTTGTCGTGATCCTGCTCGAGAGCTTCGCCGGGCATTACGTCGGCGCGCTCGGCAGCAAGGATGGCATCACGCCGCATTTCGACCGGCTCGCGCGTGAGGGCGTGCTATTCACGCGCTTCTTCTCGAATGGCACGCACACCCACCAGGGCATGTTCGCGACGATGGCATGCTTCCCGAACTTGCCCGGCTTCGAATACCTGATGCAGATGCCCGAAGGGGGGCATCGTTTTTCCGGTCTCCCGCAGCTGCTGCGCGCCCGCGAGTTCAACGACATCTATGTGTATAACGGCGATTTCGCGTGGGACAACCAGTCCGGCTTTTTCAGCAACCAGGGCATGACGCGCTTCATCGGCCGGAACGACTACGTGAACCCGGTAGTTTCGGATCCCACCTGGGGGGTGTCGGACCAGGACATGTTCGACCGCGCAGCCGAGGAACTGCAGAAGAATTCCGGCGGCAAGCCTTTCTACGCGCTGCTGCAAACGCTGTCGAACCACACGCCGTACGCGTTGCCGCAGATGCTGCCCGTGGAGCCGGTCACCGGCCACGGTTCGCTCGACGAACATCTGACCGCAATGCGCTATTCGGACTGGGCGCTCGGGCAGTTCTTCGAGAAAGCGCGCAAGTCGGAATATTTCCGCGACACGTTGTTCGTGATCGCCGGCGACCACGGCTTCGGCGCCGACGAACAGATCACCGAGATGGACCTGCACCGCTTCAATATTCCGCTGTTGCTGATCGGACCCGGCATCCAGCAGGCTTTTGGCACGCGGCGCGATGCGGTCGGAACGCAGATCGACATCGTCCCGACGATCATGGGACGCCTCGGCGGCAAGGTGCGTCACCAGTGCTGGGGGCGCGATCTGCTCAACCTGCCGGCAGGAGACGAGGGCGTCGGCATCATCAAGCCGTCGGGAAGCGACCAGACGGTCGCGATCCTCAGGGGAAGCCGCATCCTCGTCGAACCGAAGGGCATGGCGCCGCGGGTCTATGATTACCGGCTCGGCGACACTCCCGGCAGCACGCGGGTGACCAACGCCGCGGACGAAGCGCAGCTGCGCGACATGCTGCACGCTTTCCTGCAGGCTGCCACGCAGAGCCTGCTTGGGAACACCGCGGGCGTAGCCGCGCAAAGCAGGTGAGTCTGCAGCAGCCGGACCGGCCCGATGCAAAAGCCGGATAAAATAATATCCCTGCTTGAAGCCGGGAATTTCCTTGCGAAAAATTGCCCCGTCCCGGCCGGAATGGCAGGCGTGCCTTCGTCGGCAAGCTTCGCGCCCCGACTGGCGGGGCAACAACCTCTGGTAACAATCGAGTCACCCATGCACGATAACGTTTATGTTTCCGTCCTGATTCCTGCAAAGAACGAAGCCGGCAACCTTGCGCCGCTCCTGGAAGAAGTGCGCAGCGCGCTCGCCGGCGAGGCCTACGAGGTCATCGTCGTGGATGACGGCAGCACCGACGGCAGCGCGTCCGAGCTGCGTGCGTTGAAAAGCGCCGGCTTCCCCCAGCTGCGCATCCTCAGCCATGCCCGCTCGCTCGGGCAAAGCACGTCGCTCTACCACGCAGTGCTCGCTGCGCGCGGCCACTGGCTCGCGACGCTCGACGGCGACGGCCAGAACGACCCGGCCGACATTCCCGGCATGCTCGCGCTGGTGCGCGGCACCGAAGGCCGCCCCGGCGGCATCAAGCTGGTGGCGGGCCACCGCGTCAATCGCCGCGACACGGCCAGCAAGCGCTGGGCGTCGCGCTTCGCCAACGGGCTGCGCAGCAGGCTGCTGAAGGACGCGACGCCCGATACCGGCTGCGGCCTCAAGCTCATCGAACGGGAAGCATTCCTGCGCCTGCCTTATTTCGATCACATGCATCGTTTCCTGCCGGCGCTGATCCAGCGCCACCACGGGCGGACGATCGTTCATCCCGTCCATCACCGGCCACGCAGAACGGGCACCTCCAAATACGGAAATCTCGACCGGGCGCTGGTCGGCATCCTCGACCTGTTCGGCGTGTGGTGGTTGATCAAGCGCACCCGCCTGGATGCGGTCGCGACCGAAACGGAGAGCTGAGATGGGCAGGGAAACACTCTGGCTGGTGGTCGGCTTCGCCGGCCAGCTGACGTTCACGGGCCGCTTCGCGCTGCAGTGGCTGTACAGCGAATACAAGAAGCGCAGCCTCATTCCGGTCGGCTTCTGGTACCTGAGCCTGGTCGGCAGTGCGCTGCTGCTGGCTTACGCGATCTATCGCGAGGATCCAGTGTTCATCGTCGGGCAGTCGTTCGGTTTCATCGTCTACCTGCGCAATTTGCAGCTGATCGCGCGGCAAAAAGAACAGGAGACTTGAGTGGTGCGCAACACTTTTTCGCCGCGTATCGAGTTCCTCGGCCTGATGCTGCTGGCGTTGCTGATGGTCGGCGCCGGACTGGGCTTGCGACAGCCGCTGAACGTCGATGAAGAGCGCTTCCTCGGCGTCGCGCTGGAAATGCTGCAGGACGGTTCGTGGTTCATTCCGCATCGCGCCGCCGAAATCTATCCGGACAAACCGCCGCTGTTCATGTGGACGGTGGCGCTGTTCGTTCAGCTCACCGGCTCGCCCGTGGTCGCGTTGTTCCTCCCGGCGCTGCTCGCCGGCGTGGTCGCGACAGTCTGCCTGTACGATCTCGGGCGGCGCCTGTGGCATCGGCGCATCGGGATCATCGCCGCACTGCTGTTTCTCGCGAGCTACCAGACTTACAGCATCCTGAGGGTCGGGCAGATCGACGGTTTCCTGTGCCTGTGGATCATCCTCGCCGTGTACGGCCTCGTGCGCCATCTCATGCTCGGCCCGGCGTGGGGGTGGTTCTACGTGGCGTGCGCCGCGATGGGACTCGGCGTCATCAGCAAGGGCGTCGGCTTCCTGCCGGCCCTGATGCTGATTCCGTACGCCTATGCCGTGCACGCCGGCTGGTCGGGCGTCACCCGCATGCCGGGCCAGGGCGTGCGCTGGTCCCTGGGCCTCGCCGCGACGCTGGCAGCGATATCGCTGTGGCTGTTGCCGCTGGTCGTCATGGTGATGCTGCAGGCGGACGCCGACAGTCTCGCGTACGTGAAGGATATCCTGCTGCGACAAACGGCCGAGCGCTACACGAAGGCCTGGGCGCACCAGGAGCCGTTCTGGTATTTCTTTGCCGAAGTGATCCCCAAATACTGGCTACCGATCGTGCTGGCCCTGCCGTGGCTCGTGCCGGCGTGGCGGCGCCAGCTGGCGAAGCGGGACGGCCGCACGCTGGTGCTGCTGGGCTGGGTGGCGCTGGTCCTGCTGTTCTTCTGCCTGAGCAGCGGCAAGCGCAAGCTGTATATCTACCCGGCGTTGCCCGGCCTGGTGCTGGCAGTCGCACCCCTCGTGCCGTGGCTGCTGCACCGCTGGTTTGCCCGCCGCCCGCGTGCGAGAAAGATCTTTCTCGGCGCCACTCTGCTCTGGTTCGTGGCCTGGTTCGTGGAAGGTTTCATCGAACCGGTCCGCGACGGCCTCAATCCCCACGAGGGCATCATGCGCCGGGCGGCAGAACTGACGGGCGGAGCGGAGCTGGCGCTGATCGACTGGCGCGAAGGGCACTGGCTGTTCGCGCGCCAGCCGATCGTGCATTTCGGCTTCCAGTCGGAGGTCACGGTGGATCACGCCGCGGGCTGGCTGCGAAGCCATCCGCAATCGTTCGCGCTCGTTCCGCTCCGGGAGCTGACACGGTGCTTCCAGCAGGACAAGGCGCGCAAGCTCGGCGAGACTTCCCGCGCGGAATGGTTTCTGGTCGGATCCGACGCGGATAACGGGCGATGCGGCGGCGAGCCGCCACGCAGGGTGTACCGATTCGCCTGGCACTCGCCGTTGCAGTAAGCGCCTGAGGGCGCGCGCGGGTGAGCGGAGTGCAGGACGCTGACCGCTGTTTTCGGCGGCATCCCTGGATGGGTGTTACGTGCTGCCGGGCTCCGTCCCGCCGTCCGAGGGCGGGAGCGGCACCCCGGCGTCATCGGCCGACGGAGCTTCGTCAATGTCGGCCGGAAAATCGCCAGCGCCGGCCTTGGCAGCGAGCTTCTGACGGCGTTTTTCTTCCTGCCGGCTTTTCTTCGCCAGATCCCTCTGGCGCTTTTCGAACTGGTAATTTGGTTTTGCCAAGAGATTCCCTTTGGTTCGGCCGGGCCGATTGAAACAAGGTGGACGCGGGCTCGCGCGATCGAGCTTGCCGTACGCCGACTATGCCACAACCGTCCCGCCTGCGCTCGGCTGTCGGCGATCATCGAAGAGCGCCACAGCAGCGCGACCCCGGTGGCCGCTTCAGCCTCAGGGCCAGCCGCGGAACCACTGCGCGGCGAAAACGATCCCGATGACGACCGCCGTCGCGGTGGCGACGAGCACCGCGCCCGCCGCGATGTCCTTGCATGCGCCGATCTCCGGATGCTGTTCCGGGTGAAGGTGATCGGCCAACGTCTCAAGTGCGGTATTGACGAGTTCGGTCACCATGACGAAACCGGCCGTCAGCGCAAGCACTGTCCACCAGACGAGAGGCGGCCGGGCAAGCAGCAGAACGCCCAGCACCCCCCCGCCGGCGAGGACATGCACGCGAAAGCTCCTTTCGCGACTGATCGCAAGTTGCAGGCCGTGCAGCGCGAAACCGAGGCGTTCGCGGAAACAACGGCCCTTCACGCGCGCTCCCCGCTCCAGAGCTTCACGAGCTCCGCCGCGCCCCACCATCCCAGCGCCCACGCGGCCCCCGCCGCCCACCCGGCGAGAACGTCGGTCGGCCAGTGAACGCCCAGATAGATCCGGCTGATGCCGACGATCACGGTCAGCGCCAGCGCGATCGACATCACGTAGAGCTTGAGCCCGCGCCGCGGCACCAGCCGCGCCAGCAAGGCTCCGAGTGTCAGATACACGATCGCCGAGAGCATCGCATGCCCACTCGGAAAACTCGCCGAGATGACGAAGTCGCCGTGCGGAAAAATATCCGGCCGGGGTCGGGAGAAAGCCCCCTTCAGCAACACGGAAGCCAGCATCCCACTGCTTGTACCGAGCAGCACGAACATCGCCGTACGGTGCCGCCTGGCCAGAAGGAGAAAGACCGTCACGGCCGCAACCACCAGCCCCAGCACGGTGAAGCTGCCCAGCGCCGTGACGTCCCGCGCGACCGCCTCGATCCACGCCGGTCCCAGCGGAGAATCCGGCTCCCCGGGCGCCCGCAAGGCCACCAGGATCGCATTGTCGAGCGCACGTGTATCCCCTTCGACGACGTCTTCCGCGACCTCGATGAAGATCCACAGCGTGGATGCCACGGCAGCGACTATGCCGAGTATCCGCGGCTCCAGCCAGTTCCGAAGAAAACGCAAAATGCTGCCTCCGAACGAACCACCGTGCGCTGCCGTGGCGTTCAGACGCTACTGCGACGCAAGGCGTTGAGCAGGATCGCGATCGTGCTGCCGTTGTGCAGCATGGCAGTGGTGATCGGCGACAGCAGCCCGGCCGCAGCGGCGGCGAGAATGCCCGTATTGAGCCCTACCGTCAGTCGATAGTTGGAACCGATGAGCGCCATGGTGCCGTTCGCCAGGGCCTTGGCGTCGGCAACGCAAGCGATGTCGTCCTCGAGCAGCGCCACGTCGGCCGTGAGGCGCGCAATATCCGCACCCTTTTGCATGGCAATGCCGACATGGGCGCCCGCGAGCGCCGGTGCGTCGTTGATGCCATCGCCGACGAAGGCGATGCGCGCCCCTTGCTGCGAGAGTTCTTCGACGATCCGCGCCTTGTCCTGCGGCAGCAACTCGGCATGGCAACCATCGAGCCCGAGGTGTTCCGCAAGTTCCTCCGCCCGCTCGCGGTGGTCCCCGGTAAGCATCAGGATCCGCTTGGCGCCCAACTCGCGCAGCCGGAGAATGGTCGCCGCGCTGTTGGCGCGTACTTCGTCCTTCAGCGCCAGCACGCCGAGGAACCTGCCGCCGAAGCCGATGTAGAGCAGCGTCTTGCCTTCCTCGTAAAGCCGGTCGACGGTCTCGAGATGCGCCGAAATGTCGATCCCTTCGTCATCGACGACGAAATGCCGCGAGCCGATGACGATCCGCTGGCCGTCGATGACGCTGGCGACTCCGTGGGCGACGATGAACTGCACTTCCTGGTGCTCGAAATGCTGCCCGTGTATCGCGCGCGCCGCGGCGACGACCGCGTGCGCCAGCGGATGGACGTAGTGCTCCTCGACCGAAGCCGCGAGGCACAGCAGGTCTTCCGCGGTGTAGGTACTGTCGAAGGCGATCGAGTCGGTCACGGCAAGCGTGCCTGCGGTCAGCGTGCCGGTCTTGTCGAAGATGAAGGTGTCGGCATCCGCGAGACGTTCGAGGGCGCTGCCCCCCTTGACGAGGATTCCGGCACGCCCTGCCCCGTACATCGCCGACTTGAAAGCGACCGGCGTCGCGAGCTTGAGCGCGCAGGAATAGTCGGCCTGCAGCACGGACGCGGCCCGCCGCCAGTCGCCCGAAAGTAAATAGGTGACGCCGGCCAGCCCCAGCACGATCGGCACGAGACGATCGGCGAGGCGCGCGGCGTCGAGTTGTGCCGCGCTTTTCGCCGTCAGCGACTGTTCGACGTAGTCGGCGATGCGCGCAGCAGCAGTCCGGCTGCCGACCTGTTCGGCGTACACTCTCAGGCGGCCCTCTTCGACCAGCGTTCCGGAAAGAACCGCGTCACCCCGCCCTTTGGCTACCGCGGCACTCTCGCCGGTCATCGTCGCTTCATTGACGGTGGCTTCGCCCCCCAACACAGTGCCATCAACGGGAACGACAGCGCCGTCGGCGACAATCACCGTATCGCCGACCGCGACCTCACCGGCCGCGACCAGCACCTCCTGCCCGCCGCGCTCGATCCAGATCTCGTCGCTTGCAGGCCGCAAAAGGTGTTTGAGCAGATCGTCCGAACGGCGGGCGATGGAAATCTCGAGGTATTCCCCCAAGGCCAGCATGAAAGTGGTCGTATTGGCGGCGGTATAGTCACCGCGCGCCAGCGAGATCGACACCGCCATCGCCTCCAGCACATGCGACGAAATGCCGTTGGCGACGAGGTCCTCGAGCGCGTGCCTGAGCAGGGGTGCGGCCGCCCCGAGCGTCACCGGAAACTGCAGCGGCTGCGGCAGATAACGCGTGATGCCCAGTGTCGCCAGACTCGCCACCATGGGCGCCGGTCCGCCCTGCTCGACAACGGTCAAACCCCTCGCCGTCGGGATCGGGGAAGACAGGGCCGCGAGCGCCGTGCGCAAGCTCTCGAGTTCGACCTCTTTGTCGTCGAAATGCAGCACCAGCGAACGGGCCGCGCGATTGACTCGCGCTTCGAGCACTCCGGGGATGTTTTCGGCCGCCCGCTCGATCGTCCTGGCATCGGTCGGCGTGCCCGGCCGGCAGCGGTAGCGAAAGCGCGCGCGCCCGCGCGTGCGGTGAGCCAGTTCCAGCGTGCCGAACCACGAACCCGAAGTCATGCGTCGCCGCGACGCTCCGCTTCGGCTTCGGCTTTGAGGTCGGCCATCTGCTCCTTCATCTCCTCGAAGCCCCCGACCACGTTCGAATAAAGCTTGATGCCGGTCTTCACCAGTTTGGCGCGCAGTTCCTCGTCACTCAGCACATACGCGGCCGCGGCCCCGATCACCGCCCCCATCAGGAACTGTTCGTACTGGCCCGACTTGAGCCGCCCGGGAAGCCCGCGCAGGAAATCCTCGTCGACCAGTCCGGCGCCGAAGCCGCCCGCGTGATGGCCCTGCGCACCAAAACCGCTGGAATGAGGGTGTTCACCCCAGGGTTCACCAGCGTAAGCCGCCTTGTCGCGGTGCTTCGCCTTCTTATGCTTTTTCTTGCCCAAGAGCCTTCTCCTTGTTGTCTTTGCGCGCGGGTTTGCGCAACAGGTAATCGACGGCGACTACCGCGGCCGCGCCGCCGGTGACAGCCACCAAGGCCGTCCTGTAATCGCGACGCTGCAAGGCGCCCGCTGCCGTCCCGCCTGCCGCGAGAGCGATTCCGCCTTGCAGTGCCTGACGCAGAATCGCCTTGCCGGCATTCGGCGCCATGGCGCTTGCCGCCCCGCTCGGCAGCGCTGCGAGGAGGCCGGTGGCGACGAATCCGCGGACAAAATTCGCCGACGCCTGATCCGCGGCGGGTGCCGGATAGGAGCGCAGCCGCCGCTTCACGGCTTGTCCTCGTCGGGTTTCTCGGCTTGCGTGCGCGCCTCGGCGGGTTCGGTCGGACGGGACGCGGGCCTGCGTCTGCGGCGCGGGGCAGCCTTCGATTCCGGCGTCACTTTCGACTCCGGCTGCACCTTCGACTCCGCCTCCGTTGGCGCGGCTTGCGCTTGCGCTGCCGGTTCGAGCGGCAGTTCGGAGTCTGCCGCGAGCTTGGCGCGCAAGTGGGCCGACGAATGTTCGATCGCGCTAAGACTCGACACGGTCGCCTCCCGCAGGCGCTCCTGGGCTTTGTCGAGCGTGGCGCGGGTCTTGCCCGCCTTGAGTAGCCGGATGCCCAAGGCACCGGTCACCAGGCCGACAGCGAATGGAAGCAAGGGGTACATGTCATCCCTCCTTTTCTTGTTGGTTGAGTTTGCGCTTGCCCTTGACGAACAGAACGCCTGCCCCGCCAGCCACAAGCCCGGCCACCATCGCCGGGCGAGTGTTGCGCAGGAGTGGGCCGACGACGCCGATGGCGCGGTGCTGGCTCCCGAGCACGGCAAAGGTTTTCTCGAGAAAATCGGCGAATAGACCATGCTGGATATACGCCTGTTCGGGCCCCACGCCCTGCCGCGCATGAAGCGCTTCCTGCCGGAGCGCGTCGGCCACGGCGCGTTGCAGCATCGGCAGATGACGTTCGAGCGCGCTCGCCTGCAAACGCTGGAACGTCCGGCGCACTTGCGGCTCGGCAATTGCCGTCAGGAGCGATTCGTAAAGGCGCACCCGCTCGATCTCGCCGACAACCGCCCGCTCGCAGTTAGCGCGCCAGTCGGGCGCTAATGCGGTTTCGAGAGGAAATGGATCAAGCGGGAGTGGCACGCCGAAGCGCCGTGCGAGCGCGGAAAGGGTCGCCGTGCGCTTTTCTTCCGATTTGGCGATATCGGCGAACGGAGCACGCGGCCCGAACGCCTCGACCATCTTCGTGTAAAAGGCCCGCGCCGCATATCCGTCGTAGAGCGCAATGCGCAGCCCCTGGTGCAGCGGCGCAAACGGCGCGGCGCGGTCGATTCGCCGGCTGCGCAGGATCGATTCGTCGTAATTACGCACCAGGCAGCTCCCGATGCTTGGTCACCAGGATGTCCAGCAGCGTTTCCGCCGCGGTCGAGCGCACGCCGCCCAACAGGTCGGGCCAGGCGGCGGCGGGGATGGTGGTCGTGTCGTATTCGATGGTGCAGGAGCGGGCCAGAATATTGAGCTTGACCGAATGCACGCCGGGAATGCTGTCGAGCGCACGCCCGAAGCGTTTGGCATCACCGATTGCCCCGAGCCGATCCGAGTCCAGATCGGCCTCGAGCTTGAGGCGTATGCGCCCCGGGATGTGGTGGGCGATACGCAGGTAGCCGGTGAAGCGTTGCAGTTGATCGAATTCGTCCATGGTGGATTCCGACACGGTATTTCAAGCTATTTCAGTAAGTGGCGCCGGTGCACGGCCATATGAATCGCGAGCAGGGCCGTGAACAAGCCTCCGGTGGCCGCGTGCAGGTGCTTCTTCCCGACCGCAGCCAGCGCGAGCGACGCACCGAGACTGCCGAGCATGCCGATCTTGGAGTAGGTATTGAGGCGCCGCGCCATCGCGCGTCTCGAACCAAGCGTCCAGCGCTCGCGGGCAGCCGGCTCCACTGCCTTCGGCGCGACCCGCACAGCCTCCGCGGCGCCCAGCACCTTCTCGGCCGCAGCCGTCACCCGCGCTTCCATCGTCGCCCTGTCGATCCGGGCGGCATCGTAGCGCATCAATAGGCTGCCGGCGTTGATGCTGCCTTCGACGGCCAGAGTCCCGTCGAGATCCTCCAGCAGGGCTTGCAGGCGAGCATGCCGATCAGGCTCACGCAATGCCCGGTTGCGTAGCCGCAGCCGGCCCGGTATCGAGGAAACGATCCAATTCATGCAATTCAACCGTATCGATATTTCAAATATTATGATCGACTTTACCGCTCGGGATACCTGGCGTGAAAGCGATTCCGGCGTAAAGGGCGATGCCGGTCTGCCCGGGAGAGCCGCCGGCAATCATCCGCCGGTTGCCGCTTCAACTGCTGCCCGGCACCGACAGGGGTCCCTCGCGGAGGCCTGCCTCTGGAGAGGTGACAAGAAGGGATGTTATAAGGAAAGAGCCGCATTCACCACGTCATTGTTTTGACTAGCGAATGCGGCTCAAATATACCACTGGCGGAGAGTGAGGGATTCGAACCCTCGATGCGAGTTTTAGCCCGCATGCTCCCTTAGCAGGGGAGTGCCTTCGACCTCTCGGCCAACTCTCCAACCTTTAGAGGCCGCGATCATAACGATTCTGCGGCCGCCGGTCAAATTTCGGCAGCAATTCAGGCGGATTCGAGACCGAAAGCCTTGTGCAGCACGCGCACGGCGAGTTCGAGATACTTCTCCTCGATCACCACCGAGATCTTGATCTCGGACGTCGAGATCATCTGGATGTTGATGCCCTCTTCGGCGAGCGTACGGAACATTTTCGACGCGACGCCCGGATGCGAGCGCATGCCGACGCCGACGACCGACACCTTGGCCATCGTCCGGTCGCTTTCGATTGCGCGTGCACCGATATGCGCGCGCACGCCTTCGAGCACCTTCACGCTCTTGTCGAGGTCGGCGCGCGGCACGGTGAACGAAAAGTCGGTCGTGCCGTCGTGGCCGACGTTCTGGATGATCATATCCACATCGATGTTGGCGTCGGCGACCGGACCGAGGATCTGGTAGGCGATGCCGGGCTTGTCGGGCACGCCGAGCACCGTGAGCTTGGCCTCGTCGCGCGTGAAGGCGATGCCGGAGATGACGGGTTGTTCCATGTTCTGATCTTCCTCAACTGTGATGAGCGTGCCCTCGCCTTCCTCCTGGAAGCTCGACAGGACGCGCAACTTGACCTTGTACTTGCCGGCGAATTCGACCGAACGGATCTGCAGGACCTTCGAGCCGAGGCTCGCCAGTTCGAGCATTTCCTCGAAGGTGATCGTGTCGAGCTTGCGGGCTTCCGGGACGACGCGCGGGTCAGTCGTATAGACGCCGTCGACGTCGGTGTAGATCTGGCACTCGTCAGCCTTCAGCGCGGCAGCGAGCGCCACGCCGGTGGTATCCGAACCGCCGCGGCCGAGCGTCGTGATGTTGCCGTGCTCGTCCACGCCCTGGAAGCCCGCGACGACGACGATATTGCCTTCGTCCAGGTCCTTCTTGATCGGGGCTTCGTCGATATTGAGGATCCGCGCCTTGGTATGGGCGCTGTCGGTGAGGATGCGGACCTGCCCGCCGGTATAGCTCTTCGCCTTGACGCCGATGTCGTGCAGGGCCATGCACAGCAGGCCGATCGTGACCTGCTCGCCGGTCGATACGACAACGTCGAGTTCGCGGGCATCGGGATGGGTCGCGACCTCCCTGGTCAGCGCGATCAGACGGTTCGTCTCGCCGCTCATCGCCGACACCACCACCACGACCTTATGCCCCTGCGCCTGGAACTTCGCCACTTTGCGGGCGACGTTCTTGATGCGCTCCGGGTTACCCACGGAAGTGCCGCCGTATTTCTGAACTATCAGTGCCATCGTCGTATCCAAGTGCCTGTGGATAAAGGGAGGAATTCTATCGAATGCGGCGAAAGTTTGCAGGCCGGCGTCGTGCCACCTCCCGATCGCACTGTTTATTGATTTTGACTAGGTTCGGATGCACTGGCTTTTTTCATTGTATGTGGAAAGAATAGTGATCTATACTTCGGCCATCCTACAACTTAAGTCGTAGGAACTTGGCTACGTACCGCCTTGTCTTATAAGCGGGCTGGATACCCTACAGAGGATGTAAGCATGAAAAACACCGACACCATCGACGTTCGCGAGATTCGTCGCAAGCTGGGTCTGAACCAATCGCAGTTCTGGTCGAAGATCGGGGTCACGCAGAGCGGCGGCTCGCGCTACGAGAGCGGACGCAACATTCCGCGTCCCGTGCAGGCCCTGCTGCGCCTCGTGCATATCGAGCAGATCGACATCAACAAGGTCAAGAAGGAAGACGTGGAAGTGGCGGAATTCCTGAAGACTTCGAACCCGGAGCTGTACAAGTCGCTAGTGCGTGTTATGAACTTGCTTCCAGTGCCAGCCAGGACGCGGCCTTGGGCAGCATGAGGATGCAGAAGACGACGAAATGCAATCCGGCCAGCACTTGCGGCATCCGCTCGAAATCCCGACTCAGTCGTCTGAATCGGGACAGCCACCCGAAACTGCGCTCGACGATCCAGCGCCGGGGCAGCAATACAAATCCCTTCTTCGCCTCGGGAAGTTTGACGATTTGAAGATCGATACCCGCCGCCTTGGCCGCTTTCCGAGCTTCGTCGCCCGTGTAGCCTTGGTCGGCCCACGCCACTTTGACCGTTTCACCCGTGGCTTGCTGCACCGCCTCGCACAGGTCCTTGACCTGCGCGCGCTCCTGTTCATCGGCCGGCGTGACGGTCAGCGCAATGAGTTGCCCCAGCGTATCCACGGCCATATGTACTTTGCTGCCCCGACGCCGCTTGTAGCCGTCGTAGCCGGCACGCGGCCCGCTTTCGCAGCTGCTTTGCAGCGTTCGCCCATCGAGAATCACGGCACTGGGCTGGGCCTTGCGACCGTCGCCGACTCGGATGATCGAACGCATGTCGCTCACCATCGCCTCGAAACAGCCCGCATCGTTCCAGCGGCGAAACTGCTGATACACCATCTGCCAGGGCGGAAAATCATTCGGCAAGAGTCGCCATGGCGCGCCGGCCCGAGCCAGCCAGCGCAACGCGTTGAACACTTCGCGCAAGGGGTAGCTGCGCTGCGGCGCCTGCTCGGTCATCAGCGTCAGATACGGCGCCACGAAATGCCACTCCTCTTCACTGACATCGCTCGGGTAGGGTTTTCTGCTCACAGTGATCAAAAAACATCAACTATATCAGCTGCATAAGTTCATAACACGCTCTAAAGAAGGAAGCGCGTGCCAAGCGCAAGGAACGCACCACGCGCTGACCCGGCGGTCACTTCCACCGGATCAGGGGCTGATGCGAACCGTCAGCCCTTTTTTTCGCACCTTCGCCGCGATCGCCTCGAGCTCGGCCTCAGGGAGCGGCGCCAGATGCACCGCCTCGGGCTGCATCGACGGCCGCGCGATTCCATACAACAGCACGCCCGCAATGTGCTCCGGCCCTACCCGCATAAGCAACTCGATGTAAGCGTCGATATCGTCGCCGGACGGTGGGGCGCCATCCCAGCGGAACATGCAGGTCTGGACCCACGTCGTGCACAGGCCGGCGCTGACCGCCAGGTTGCGCACCACGAGGTCGGGATCCAGCGACACGCCGTTGATGCGTTCGATCGACGCCTGCGTTCCCGCATCGACCTTGAACCAAACTTCTCCGCCGGCCTCACCGAGACGCCTTAGCCCTTCTCGCACCCTCGCCTGTCCGATCAGGCTGCCGTTCGTGATCAGGCGCAGCGGCACCTCGCGGCCGAGGCCGACGGCGTCGCGCAAGCGTACGACGAGCGACATCGCTTCCGGGAACGCGGCCGCGCTGGTCGGCTCGCCGTTGCCGGAGAACGCGATGTCGCGCACGACGCGCAAGCCTTCCGGGACATGGCGCTCGAGGTAATCGCCTTCGACCAGCGCATGGAGGAAGCCCGACAGTTCCGCTTCGAGCAGCGGCAGGTCGATCTCGGGCGCCCGGCCCCGCACGAGACCGGGCACCTGGCAATACGCGCAGTGCCAGTTGCAGGCGTTGTTCGGATTGAGATTGATGCCCACCGAGACCCCGCCAGCACGCCGCGACAGCACCGGGTAAACATAGGTCAGCCCGGCCAGGTCACGGTCGTGGTTGCGTACGGAAAGGGTCTGGTCGCGTGCAGTCATGTGTCGAAACCGGTGAATGGAAAGGTGTCCGAAGGGCGCACCGGGAAGCAGCTATAATTCGGGCCTGTTT
The DNA here is from genome assembly GCF_017894365.1 of Aromatoleum bremense. Classification (NCBI taxonomy): domain Bacteria; kingdom Pseudomonadati; phylum Pseudomonadota; class Betaproteobacteria; order Rhodocyclales; family Rhodocyclaceae; genus Aromatoleum; species Aromatoleum bremense. Next base: position 3,249,258 of record NZ_CP059467.1, on the reverse strand, counting down.
TTCCCCGGATCAATCATGCGCATCACCCGCCGACTGGAATTCGACGCCGGGCACCGGATTCCCGATCATGCCAGCCAATGCCGCCACCTGCACGGCCATCGCTACGCGATCGAGATCACGCTGTCGGGCGATATCATTGACGCCGCAGGCGAGGCCGTCAACGGCATGGTGATGGATTTCGGCGACGTCAAGCTGATCGCCAAGACGCACGTCGTCGACCGCTGGGATCACGCGTTCCTCGTGTACCGCGGCGACAGCGCTGTCGTCGATTTCCTCGCGACGATGCCGGCCCACAAGACGGTCGTGCTCGACACCGTGCCGACTGCTGAAAACCTCGCCAGCGAAGCGTTCCGCATCCTCGACGCGTGCTATCGCGACCTCTACGGCAATCGCCTGCGGCTCGAACGCGTCCGCCTTTATGAAACCCCCAATTGCTGGGCCGACGCGATGCGCCCTGGCGACTGAGCCCTTTCCGGCTCCCGCGATACCGGGGCCGGCCCAGCGGTCCGGCGTGCCGGGCAACGGAAATCAGGCGGTGTACTGGCGCAAGCGGAACGAAAATTCCTGCAGCTGTGCGATGCCGCTCTGCTCGGCGCGCGCGATCCAGTCGTGCAACTGCTTCAGCAGCTGCTCGCGGGAAGCCGTCGAGCGCGCCCAGATCGCAACGAGATCCCGCCGCATCGACGCGATCGTCGATAGCGCGGCGCTGTCGACGAGCACAAGCTCGAGCGTGCGCCGGTCGTCCGGCGCGAGATTCCTGTCTTCCCCCGACAGCACCCAGCGGCGCAGCGCACGGGGGTTGAAGCTCCTGCCGTGGGTCGCGGCGAGCCGCTCGATCTCGTCGCCGCAGAGGCGCTTGAGCGACGCGACATAGCGCGTCATCACGTCGTAGCGGTGGGTGATGATCGCCTGCAGCGTGTCGAGATCGGGAACATTCTTGGCCTCGCCGAACTTCGGCGACGGAATGACCTTTCGCACCTTGGCGAGGCCGAGCAGCGCGAGCACGCGGATATACATCCAGCCGATATCGAACTCGTACCACTTCGCCGAAAGCTTGGCCGAGGTCGCGAAGCTGTGATGATTGTTGTGCAGTTCCTCGCCGCCGATGAGGATGCCCCACGGCACGAGATTCGTCGCCGCGTCGCTGCAATTGAAGTTGCGATAGCCGACGTAATGCCCCAGTCCATTGACGACACCGGCCGCCCAGATCGGGATCCACATCATCTGCACCGCCCAGATCGTCAGTCCGAGCGGGCCGAACAGCATGAGGTTCGTGATCAGCATGATCGAGACGCCGACGATCGAATGCCGGTAGACATGGCGCTCCAGCCAGTCGTCCGGCGTGCCGTGGCCGTAGCGTGCGAGGGTTTCCTTGTTGCTCGCTTCGGCGCGGTAGAGTTCCGCCCCCTGGAACAGGACCTTGCGAATCCCCAGCACTTGCGGGCTGTGCGGGTCATCGGCGGTTTCGCACTTGGCGTGGTGCTTGCGGTGCACCGCAGCCCATTCCTTCGTCACCATGCCCGTCGTGAACCACAGCCAGGCGCGAAAGAAATGACTCACAACCGGGTGCAGTTCGAGCGCGCGGTGCGCCTGATGCCGGTGCAGGAAGATCGTCACCGCAGCAATGGTCACGTGAGTGAGTCCCAGCGCGACGAGAATGTAACCCCACCACGGAAGATCGATAAGTCCTGCAAGCATGGGCAACCCGTTCCTTCTTAGATGTTGATGTCCTCCGAATCATCGCGGAGGAGCGCTGCGCGCGATCTTGCCGCCCTGTCCCCGCGGCTCGGGTCGTCGATCACATGGTTTGCACCCGAACCCTTGCCCGTTTCCGAAAACACGACTGGAGGCAGCGGCGACAGCAGCCGCACTTCGCGTTGCGGGAACGGAAACTCGATCCCTTCGGCGCGGAAGCGCTGCCATACCGCGAGGTTGATGTCCGAACTCACGCCGAGCGTGCCTTCCTGGGGGTCCGCAATCCATAGCCCCAGACGCAGGTTGATTCCGCTGTCGGCAAATCCCGTCAGGAAGGCGTTCGGAGCCGGTTGGTCGAGCACTCGGGGCTGAGCCTGGGCAACCTCCACGAGGATTGCCATTGCACGCTCGACATCAGAGCCGTAACTCACCTGAAAGTTCAGCGGCACCGCAACCCGGGTATCGGTGTACGTTTCGTTCTGCACCACCGAACCGACCAGCACCTCGTTCGGCACCAGCGATTCCACCCCGCTGGGCGCGCGGATGACGGTGTATCGGGTGTTGATCTGCGTGACGATGCCGCGCTCGGCGCCGACGCTGATCATGTTGCCGATGCGCAGCGAGCGGTCGAGCAGGATGATGAAGCCGGAAACATAGTTCGCGGCGATCTTCTGCAGGCCGAAGCCGAGACCGACGCCAAGCGCGCCGCCGAACACCGACAGCGTCGTCAGGTCGATGCCGACCATCGGCAGCGCGACGAGCACCGCCACCAGCACCAGCGCCGCCTTCGCGACGCGCAGCATCACGATGCGCACGTTGTCGTCGAGACCGGCCGTGGTCGCCAGCCGGCGCTCCAGCAGCCCGGCTGCCCACAGCGCGACGAGCAGCGTCAACAGCACCATCGCGATGCCCTGCAGCAGAGTCCATAGCGAAAGCCGCTGGCTGCCGAGCGTGAATGAAACGGAGTCCAGCCCGCCAATGACCTGCGGCAGCCAGCCGACGATGTGCAGCGCGACGACCGACCATGCGACGGCGGCGAAGATCCGCTCGAAACTTGCGATCCAGCTCGATCGGCCGACCGCCTGCCGAACCGCGAACATGACGAGGCGGATCAGCGCGAGCGAGATCAGCAACGGCACCGCGACATTGAGCAGGCTCACGTTGTGAAACTCGCCCAGCACGGCACGCGCGCCGATGACCAGCACCAGTGCCGCAAGCGGAAACAGCACGCGGCGCAATCCGCTGCGCCCGAATCGGTAAGCCGGGGTGTCGGCGTGGTTGCCGGCCGCGACCCGGAGCAGCGTGGAGCGCGCGAATAGCCATGCCAGCAGCAGGCAGCCGGCGAGCGCCGCAAGCTGCCACAGCACGGCAGGGCTTTGCAGATCACGCCAGGTTTCGGTCAGCAGCAGTGCAAATCGCGAGTCATCGCGCACGCTCATGGCTTCCAGGGCAGACGGGTGACCGGCGTCGCGTCCTCGCGGTGGCGGCGCCAGTTGTCGAGATAGGCGGCGGCGAGCGGACAATTGTCGCGCAGCACGAGCAGGTTTTCGGCATTGCGCTTGTTCGCCGACCACGTGAAATTGTACGAACCGGTCGCGACCACGCACGACGGTCCGCCGCCGTCGGCGATCAGCACCTTGTTGTGGGCCACGGCGTAGCGCGTCTCCAGCGCCACCGGCACGCCGGCGTCGAGGAGCCGGGGCAGCGCGTTGCCCTTGCCGCGCCGGCTCATCTGGGCATCCGCGAGCACCTGGACATGCACGCCACGCCGATGGGCCCTGACGAGCGCATCGGCGATCGGACGGCTGGTGAACACGTACGCCTGCACGTGCAGCGTTTCGCGCGCCGCGCCGATGACACGCAGCAGCGCCTCTTCGCCACTGCCCTCGGGCGAGAACACGACTTCGATTGAACCGCGCGCCGGCAGCGTGCGCGCGCCGGAAGCGAGTGCGAGCGCCGGTGCCGCAAGCGCCACGAGCACCAGCAACGCGCGTCGCAGATGCTCACGCATCGGCCGGCGCCCGCTCCAGCACCGCGGCGAAGAAGCCGTCGGTATCGTGCTTGCGCGGCGACAGGCGCAGGCGTGCGCCGGTATCGAGCGCGATGCCCTGTTTCTTCAGCACCTCGGTCGCGTCGACCTCACGGAACTCCGGGTGCGCCGCCAGGAATGCATCGACGATGGCGTCGTTTTCCTCGACGAGCAGGCTGCAGGTCGCATAGACGAGCCGCCCCGCCGGCTTCACGAGGCGCGCCGCCGATTCGAGGATCGCGCCCTGCTTCGCGACCATTTCGGCGACCGATTCCGGCGTCTGGCGCCATTTCAGGTCCGGGTTGCGGCGCAAGGTGCCGAGGCCACTGCACGGCGCATCGACGAACACCCGGTCGGCCTTGCCGGCGAGGCGCTTGACCTTCGCATCGCGCTCGTGCGCGATCAGCACCGGATGCACGTTCGACAGCCCGGCGCGCGCGACGCGCGGCTTGAGCTTCGCGAGCCGCTTCTCCGACACGTCGAACGCGTACAGCCGGCCGGTCGAGCGCATCATCGCGCCCAGCTGCAGCGTCTTGCCGCCGGCGCCGGCGCAGAAATCGACGACCAGTTCGCCGCGCTTGGGCTGCACGAGGAAGCCGAGCAGCTGGCTGCCCTCGTCCTGCACCTCGAACGCGCCTTCGAGAAACAGCGGATGCTTCTGCAGCGCGGGCTTGCCCCCGAGGCGGATGCCGTGCGGCGAGAACGGGCACGGCTTCGCCTCGATGCCGGCGAATTTCAGCTTTTCGAGCACTTCGCCGCGATCGGCCTTCAGCACGTTGACGCGCAGGTCGAGCGGCGCCGGCCGGTTCAGGCTGTGCGCGAGTTCAAGCACCTCCGCCTCGCCGTGCGTTGCGAGCAGCCGCTCCGCGAGCCAGTCGGGGAGGTCGGCGCGCTCGGCGAACGAACCTTCTTCGAGTTCGCGTGCCTTGATCCCGGAGATCCAGTCGCGCTCGGTCGCCGACGCGAGCCCTTCGAAATGGCGCATCGGCCAGCCTTCGCCGCGCGCGAGCCACGCGAGCAGAAGCGTGCGCGGCCGCACATCCTCGCCAACCAGGCGGCGCAGCCAGCGCAAGCGGCGCACGATGCCATAGACCGCCTCGGCGATGAAGCCGCGGTCGCGGTGCCCGATTTCGCGGTTCTCGCGGAAGTAGCGCGACAGCACGCCGTCAGCCGGGTGTTCGAAAGTCAGCACCGCCCCGAGGACGCGGGCGGCATGGATCAGCAGGCTGCGCGAAGCAGCCTCGTCGTGTTTGGACATCGTCAATCGGTTCTCACTCGTGGTTGGATGCGGCGGCGCGATCGTCCGCCCGCAATTCGATCTTTTCTTGCGCCGCGGCGCGCGCGCCGACCGGCCCGGGCGAGGCGCCTTTGCCATCCCCGGTGTCAACAAGCTTCGCGGCGGCCTTGCCCGCCGGCGCCAGGCGTACCTCCACCGCCTGTTGATCGAGCACGTCGCCCTTGTCGTCGGTGATGCGGATGCGCACCGGCAACGTGCCGTATTCCCGCGCCAGCCATACGTCGATCGAGAGTTTCCCGCTCAGCGCGCGGGCGCGCAGGCGTTGCGTGTCGAGACCGCCGATCGGCAGCACCAGCCGTTCGGCGCCGACCCGCTCGAGCACCGAGGGCGTCGCCGACTTGCCGCTGACGACCTTGAGTTCATCCGGCAGGGCGGCGGCGTCGGTCATGCCAATCTGGTGCCACAGGCTCAACAGGTCTTGGTCGCCGCGCTCGACGGGCGCGATACGAGTGCGGCTGCCGCGTCGCATCGTGACCTGCCCGGTGTTCCAGTCGAACTCCGCCGTCTCGGGCTTCTTGCTCGACTGCTCGACGCGGAAATGCTCGGGAACGAGCCCCTTCGGCCCGATTCGCCCCTCGCTGCGCTGCTCGTACTGCAGCGAGCGCAGCAGATCCATGACGCCAGTGGTCTTGAGGCTGACCGTCATCCGGTAGCGCTTGTCGTCGTGCGTCCAGTCGTGCAGCGCCTCGCCGACCTCGAAGCCGCCCTCGCCGTACATCACCCGATAGCGAATGCTGCCCTGCGCGGGCCACGCGGCGACACCGGGTTTGCGTGGATCGGCCTGCGGTGCGGCGGCAAGCTGCCGGGGCGCCGGCGCGGAAGGCGCGGCCACCAGCTGCAGCCGGACGGCGGGCTGCGTCGGCGCGACGAGGCTGTCCGCCGCCCCGGCCAGCGCGGCATGGACCCACAGGGGTACGCCGATCGCGGCGATCAGGAGCCGGTGCCGCATGCTCCGCTCACGCTTATCGGCGCCGCTTCGAGCGCGGGGACGGTCCAGCCGGCGTCGGGCCGCGCCTCACCCTGCACCGACACCCTGCCCTCGGGGGAAAGCGACAGGCGGCCCTCGACGAACCAGCGCACCGCCTGCGGATAGATGCGGTGTTCCTGCGCCAGCACCCGCGCCGCGAGGGCTTCTTCGTCGTCGCTGGACAACACCGGCACGGCCGCCTGGATGACCACCGGGCCGCAATCGAGCGCCGCGGTGACGAAGTGCACCGTCGCGCCATGGATCCGGATGCCCGCCTCGAGCGCACGGCGATGGGTGTGCAGGCCCGGGAACGCCGGCAGCAGCGACGGATGGATGTTGAGCAGACGACCTTCGTAATGCCGCACGAAATCGTCGCTCAGCACGCGCATGAAACCGGCGAGGACGACCAGGTCCGGGCGGTGGACGTCGATCGCTTCGGCCAGCGCCTTGTCGAACGCTTCGCGCGTCGCGAACGCCTTGTGATCGACGACGGCCGTCGCGATGCCGCGGGAAGCGGCGAACTCCAGCCCCTTCGCGTCCGGCCGGTTGCTGATCACCGCGCTGATGGCCGCTCCGGGGATGGCGGCGCGCACGATGGCTTCCATGTTGCTGCCACGGCCGGAAACGAGAATGACGATCGACTTCATAGGTGGATTCTTGAGGTTTGAATCGGGCGCGCCTTAACGCGCCGGCGGGAAAAACGGCGGCCCATGCCCTGCAGCGCCGCGGAGCAGGCCGGGATGATGCGGCCGAAGCTTCGCCGGCATGATACCGGAAGGGCGCCGAAGCTTCAGGCCGGCGGGGCAAATGGGTGTCCCCGGCGCCAGCTGCCGATGCAGGCGCGCGGGCTCGTATAATCGTCGCTCTCCGAGCTTCCCGCTGCCCGCATGTCCCCCCATCGCCCCGCCGCCATCCGACCGCTCGCCGATGTCCTCGTCAACCAGATCGCTGCCGGCGAGGTCGTCGAGCGGCCCGCGTCCGTCCTGAAGGAAGTGCTCGAGAACGCGCTCGACGCCGGCGCGCGCGCGATCGACGTGCAGCTCGAACAGGGCGGCGTGCGCCGCATCCGGGTGGCCGACGACGGCTGCGGCATTGCGCGCGACGATCTCGCGCTGGCGCTCGAACGCCACGCGACGAGCAAGATCGCGACGCTCGACGATCTCGAACAGGTCGGCACGATGGGCTTCCGCGGCGAGGCGCTGGCGGCGATCGCGGCCGTCGCGCGCTTGACGCTGACGAGCCGCGCCGAAGGCAGCGCGCACGCGTGGCGCATCGACGGCACCGACCGCAATGTCGCGCCGGCCGCGCTGAACCAGGGCACGGTCGTCGACGTCGCCGAGCTCTTCTACAGCACGCCGGCGCGACGCAAGTTCCTGAAGTCCGAGGCAACCGAATATGCGCACTGCGACGAGGTGTTCCGCCGCATTGCGCTCGCGCGCCCCGACATCGGCCTGCAGCTCGCGCACAACGGCCGCGTCGTCCATCGTCTGCCCGCAGGGGACCCGCTGCGGCGCGTCGCGGCGCTGATGGGCGACGACTTCCTGCACCACGCGCGCACCCTCGATGCCGACGCCGGGCCGCTACGCCTCGCCGGCTTCGCCGCGCTGCCGGCGTATTCGCGCACGAGCCGCGACGCGCAGTATCTGTTCGTCAACGGCCGCTTCGTGCGCGACAAGCTGCTGACGCACGCGGTGCGCCAGGCCTACGCCGACATCCTGCACGGCAGCCGCCATCCGGCTTACGTGCTGTTCCTCGAGCTCGACCCCGCCGGCGTCGACGTCAACGTGCATCCGGCGAAAATCGAGGTGCGCTTCCGCGAGGCGCGGGCGGTCCACCAGTTCGTGTTCCATGCGCTGACGCGCAGCCTCGCCGAGTCCGGCGCCGGCATCGGGATCGCGGGCGGTGATGCCAATGCGGCCAAGGCTGCGACGGAAGCGGGCCGGACCGATTCCCCCGCGCCGGCGCGCGCCGCGAATCCGCTTCGCTACGTGGCCGCCGGCGGCCACGCTCCGCCACCGGTGCAGGGCCGTCTCGCGATGGAATCGGCGAGCCGCAGCTATTACGACTTCGCCGCGAGCGCCCGGCCGACGGCCGAAAGCGCCTCGTCCCCGCCCGACGCCAGCGGATTCCGCCCGACCGCCTTCGCCCCGTCCGCAGGCCGCCTGCCGGGCGCGGCCGGCCTGGCCGAAGCCCACATCCCGGCGGATGCCACAGGCGCACCGCTCGGCTACGCGATCGCGCAGCTCCACGGCATCTACATCCTCGCGCAGAACGTCGCCGGCCTGGTCCTCGTCGACATGCACGCCGCGCACGAGCGCATCCTCTACGAGAAGCTCAAGACCGTGCTCGACGGCCGCCCCGCGGTGCAGCGCCTCTTGATCCCGGCTGTGCTGTCGGTCAGCGCGAAGGACATGGCGGCCGCCGAAGAGTGCGCCGAAGTCCTCGCCCGCATGGGCTTCGAAGTCGCACCCGTCGGCCCGGCCGAACTCGCGGTGCGCAGCGTGCCGGCGCTGCTCGCGTCCGCGCCGATCGCAGAGCTGCTGAGGAAGCTCCTCGAGGAACTGCGCGAATTCCCGGCCTCCGAAGTCGTCACCGCACGACGCAACGAGCTGCTCGCGACGATGGCGTGCCACGGCGCGGTGCGGGCGCACCGCAGCCTGACGATTCCGGAGATGAATGCACTCTTGCGCGACATGGAAGCCACCGAGCGCGCCGACCAGTGCAACCACGGCCGGCCGACGTGGACGCAGCTGACGATGGGCGAGCTCGACCGCTTCTTCATGCGCGGGCAATGAGCCGCGCGGCTCGCTGCCGCATGCCCGATCCCCGTTCAACGAGTATCCTTGCACCCCCCGGCCTTTCGCCGTGCGGCCACGAAGCGCAGATCACACACTCATGACAGGCAAGCAGCACTACGACGAATCCTCGTTTCGCGTCCTCAAGGGGCTCGAACCCGTGCGCGAGCGCCCCGGGATGTACACCCGCACCGACTCGCCCGCCCACATCATCCAGGAAGTCATCGACAACGCCGCCGACGAGGCACTCGGCGGCTTCGCGAAGAAGATCCACGTGACGCTGCACCTCGACGGCTCGCTCAGCGTCGCCGACGACGGCCGCGGCATCCCGGTCGGCCTGCATCCCGAGGAACGCGTGCCGGTCGTCGTGCTCGCCTTCACGCGCCTGCACGCCGGCGGCAAGTTCGACAAGCGCGACGGCAACGGTGCGTACGCGTTTTCCGGCGGCCTGCACGGCGTCGGCGTCGCGGTGACGAACGCGCTGTCGACGCGCGTCGAAGTCGAGGTCAGGCGCGACGGCAAGATCCACCGCATCGAGTTCAGTGAGGGCGGCGAGAAGGTCAGCGCGATCGCGGTTCTAGGCGATTGCGGCCGGCAAAGCGGCACGCGCGTTCGCGTGTGGCCGGACGGCAAGTATTTCGAGGCCCCGCGCGTGCCGCAGGGCGAGCTCGAGCGCCTGCTGCGCTCGAAAGCGGTGCTGCTGCCGGGCGTGTCGGTACGGCTCGACATCGAGCAGGCGGGCGGCGCAGCGCTGACGAAGACCTGGTCCTACCCCGAAGGCCTGGCCGGCTATCTGCGCGAGCAGGCCGGCGACATCGAGGCGGTCGCGCCGCTCTATACCGGCGAAAAGTACGCCGGCAAGGACGACCCCGCCTACGCGCCCGGCGAAGGCGCGGCCTGGGCGCTGGCGTGGTTCGAGCACACGGTGCCGAGCGAATCCTTCGTCAACCTGATCCCGACGGTCGCCGGCGGCACGCACGAGAGCGGCCTGCGCGCGGGCGTGTTCGACGCGGTGAAGAGCTTCATCGAGCACCACGCGCTCTTGCCGCGCGGCGTCAAGCTGCAGCAGGAGGACGTCTGCGGCCGGATGAGCTTCGTGCTGTCGGCGCGGCTGCTGGACCCGCAGTTCCAGGGCCAGGTGAAGGAAAAATTGAACTCGCGCGAGGCGGTGAAGCTCGTGTCGTCGATGATCCGCGACCCGTTCGAGATCTGGCTCAACAACCACGTCGAAGCCGGCCGTGCGATCGCGGAATTGTCGATCCGGCAGGCGCTCGCGCGGCAGAAGAGCGCGCAGAAAGTCGAGAAGAGAAAGACCTCCGGCGTCGCGGTGCTGCCGGGCAAGCTCTCCGATTGCGAATCCGAGGACCTTGCTGACAACGAACTTTTCCTCGTCGAGGGCGACTCGGCCGGCGGCTCGGCAAAGATGGCGCGCAACAAGGAAACCCAGGCGATCCTGCCGCTGCGCGGCAAGGTGCAGAACTCGTGGGAGATCGATCCCGACCGCCTGCTCGCGAACGCCGAGATCCACGACATCGCGGTCGCGCTCGGCGTCGATGCGCATGCCGCCGGCAGCGCGCCGGACCTCGCCGGCCTGCGCTACGGCAAGGTTGTCATCATGTCCGACGCCGACGTCGACGGCGCGCACATCCAGACGCTGCTCTTGACGCTGTTCTTCCGCCATTTCCCGGAGCTCATCACGCGCGGCCACATCTACGTCGCCCAGCCGCCGCTGTACCGCGTCGATGTGCCCGCGCAGGGCAAGAAGCGCCCGGCGCGCCGCCTCTATGCGCTCGACGACGGCGAACTCGCGGCGATCCGCGACCGCCTCGAGAAGGAAGGCTTCAAGCCGGACGCGATCGAAGTCGGGCGCTTCAAGGGCCTGGGCGAGATGAACCCCGACCAGTTGCGCGAGACGACGATGGACCCGGCGACGCGGCGCGTGCTGCCGGTGCAGGTGCGCGCCGACGCGCTCGACGAGACGAAGCGCATGTTCACGCTGCTGATGGGCAAGGGCGAAGCGTCCGGTCGGCGCGCGTGGATGGAGGAGAAGGGCGACAGCGTCGAGGCGGACATCTGACGCGGTCCGCGCGACGCGGGCAACCTTTCCGCAACGCAGCAAACCGCCTATAAAGAAGGCACCGAAAGGGCGCCGCCCGGTTGCCGGCGGGACGTTCCTGCACGGTCCCGGCAACGAGTCCGACACCCGAATGCCATGTCGTCACAACCCTCGTCACAACCCGTATCCGCCGCCACCCCCCGCCTCGCGCGCCGCCCCAGGGCGCTGCTGATCGACCTGGCCGGCGTGCTGCACGTCGGCGACCAGGCCATCGAGGGTTCGGTCGCCGCACTCGCGCGACTGCGGCAGGCGGCGCTGCCACTGCGCTTTCTCACCAACACGACGCGTTCGCCACGCCGCACGATCGTCGCGAAGCTGCGCCGGATGGGCTTCGACGTCGCCGAGGACGAGATCCAGACCGCCGCCCATGCCGCGCAGCAGCTCGTCAGGCAGCGCGGCCTGAAGCCGCTCTACGTGGTCCACCCGGACCTCGCGGAGGAGATGGGCCCGAGCGCCCCGGCACCCGATGCCGTCGTGATGGGCGACATGGGACCATACCTCGACTACGCGCAGTTGAACGCCGCGTTCCGCCTGCTGATGGCCGGAGGCCACTTCATCGCGATGGCGAAGAACCGCTACTTCATGGAGGAAGACGGCCTTTCGCTCGACATGGGCGCCTTCGTCACCGGCCTCGAGTTCAGCAGCGGCGTGCCGGCCGAGATCGTCGGCAAGCCGGCCGCAAGCTTCTTCCACACCGCGCTCGCGGAACTGGGCGTCGCGCCCGCCGAGGCGGTCGTGATCGGCGACGACCTGCACGACGACATCGGCGCCGCGCTTGCCGCAGGCATTCCGGCGATCCTCGTGCGCACCGGCAAGTTCCGCCCCGGCGACGACGCCGACCCGGCAATCCGCCCCGACTGCATCGCGGACGACTTCGCCGGCGCGGTCGATCGGCTGCTCGCGCTCGACTGACTGCGCCTCACTGCAGCGACGCGCGCGGGGGGCAGACCCCCTGCCGCGCGGCAGCCAGGTGAGTGAACGTCCCGGGGCAATGATATATACTGGCGATCGATTCCCTGATTTTGGAGCCGCCATGGATACCGCCAAGCTTTTCACCAACGGCCGCAGCCAGGCGGTACGCCTGCCCAAGGAGTTCCGCTTCGAGGGTGACGAAGTGTTCATCAAGCGCGTCGGCGACGCGGTCGTGCTGCTGCCGCGCCACGGCTGGGGTACGCTGTTCGGGGCGCTGGAGGCCTTCGAGCCAGGGTTCACGATCGAGCGCGACGCGCCGGAACAAGCGGAACGCGAGGCGCTGTTGCCGTGAGGTACATGCTCGATACCAACCTCTGCATCTACCTCATCAATCATCGCCCGGCCCACGTGCGCGCCCGCTTCGATGCGCACCCGATCGGCGACATCGGCGTATCGGTCATCACCGCCGCGGAGCTCGCGTATGGCGTAACGAAAAGCGCTTCGGCCCGCAACCGCGCGGCGCTGGAAACCTTCCTGCTGCCGCTGGAAGTGGCCCCCTTTGACGACAAGGCAATCTGGCGCTATGCCGAACTGCGCACGCAACTGATGCGACGCGGCACCCCGATCGGCGCGCTCGACACCCAGATCGCCGCGCATGCGCTTGCGCTTGACTGCACACTGGTCACCAACAACATGCGCGAATTCGAACGGGTTGATGGCCTGCGCCTGGAAAACTGGGCCGACCAGCGCCTGATGGAATCCCCTGCCTCTTACTTCACCGCTCCATGACTACCGAATCCCTGGACCTTTTCAGCAGCCCTCCGCCGGCGCCGCCCTCTCCGCCCGCTTCCGCCGGCAACGACGCTTTGCCTCCCGACGACGGCACGCTCGCGCTCGACCGCTACGCCGAGCGCGCCTACCTCGCGTACGCGATGAGCGTCGTCAAGTCACGCGCGCTGCCGCAGGTCGAGGACGGCATGAAGCCGGTGCAGCGGCGCATCCTGTACGCGATGAACGAGATGCGCCTGTCGGCGGCGTCGAAGCACGTCAAGTCGGCGCGCGTCGTCGGCGACGTCATCGGCAAGTACCACCCGCACGGCGACACCAGCGTCTATGACGCGATGGTGCGCGTCGCGCAGGACTTCTCGCTGCGCTATCCGCTCGTCGACGGCCAGGGCAACTTCGGCTCACGCGACGGCGACTCGGCGGCAGCGATGCGCTATACGGAATGCCGGCTGACGCCGATCGCCGAGCTCCTGCTCGCCGAGATCGACCGCGGCACGGTCGATTTCATCCCGAACTACGACGGCGCGTTCGAAGAGCCGCAGCTCTTGCCCGCGCGCCTGCCCTTCGTGCTGCTGAACGGCGCCTCGGGCATCGCCGTCGGCATGGCGACCGAAATTCCGCCGCACAACCTGCGCGAAGTCGCGGAAGCCGTCTGCCACTTGATCCGCAATCCGGACGCCGGGCTCGACGACGTCCTGCCGCTGTTGCCCGGTCCGGATTTCCCCGGCGGCGGCCAGCTCATCTCGTCGCCCGACGCGATCCGCGACGCCTACGCGTCCGGGCGCGGCAGCCTGAGGATGCGCGCGCGCTGGCGCGTCGAGGAACTCGCGCGCGGCCAGTGGCGCGTCATCGTCGAACAATTGCCGCACGGCGTGTCGGCCGCCGGCGTGCTCGCCGAGATCGAAGCGCTGACGAACCCTCAGCCGCGCGGCGGCAAGAAGGACGTCAGCCAGGAGCAGAAGAACCTCAAGCAACTCGTGCTCGGCGTGCTCGAGACGGTGCGCGACGAGTCGAGCGACAAGTCGCCGGTGCGCATCGTGCTGGAGCCGCGCTCATCGCGCCAGAGCCGCGACGAGTTCATGGCGGTGCTGCTCGCGCACACGAGCCTCGAAAGCTCGGTGTCGGTGAACATGACGATGATCGGCCATGGCCCTGTGAATGGCGGCCGGCCGCAGCAGAAGAACCTCGTGCAGATCCTGCGCGAATGGATCGACTTCCGCTACGTCACCGTCGAGCGGCGCACGCGTCACCGCCTCGACGAGGTCGCCCGGCGCCTGCACATCCTCGAAGGCCGCATGATCGCGTTCCTGCACATCGAGGACGTGATCCGCGTGATTCGCGAATCCGACGAGCCGAAGCCGGCGCTGATCGAAGCGTTCGGCCTGTCCGAGATCCAGGCTGAGGACATCCTCGAGATCCGCCTGCGCCAGCTCGCGCGCCTCGAAGGCTTCCGCATCGAGAAGGAGCTCGCCGAACTCAAGGAAGAACGCGAGAAGCTGCAGCACCTGCTCGACAGCCGCGCGGCGATGACGAAGCTGATCCTCAAGGAGATCACCGACGACGCGAAGAAATACGGCGACGAGCGGCGCACGCTGATCGAGAGCGTCGCCGCCGTCGCGCCCGCCGAGATCAGCGTGCCCGACGAGCCGGTGACGGTGCTCGTGTCGAAGAACGGCTGGGTGCGCGCGCGCCAGGGCCACGGCATCGACGCCGCGGCCGTCACGTACAAGGCGGGCGACTTCGCGTTCGCGGTCGTCGAGACGCGCAGCACGTGGCCGCTCGTCGTCCTCGACACACACGGCCGCGCCTACACGGTGCGCGTCGCCGAGCTGCCGGGCGGGCGCGGTGACGGCGTGCCGATCGCGACGCTGGTCGACTTCCAGAACGGCGCCAAGCTCGCGCAGGTCGTCTCCGCCGAGCCCGAGTCGGCCTGGATGTTCGCCAACTCCGGCGGCTATAGTTTCATCTGCACGCTCCTGGAGGCGACGAGCCGCCAGCGCGCCGGCAAGGCGTTCATGACTGTCGAGAAAGGCGAAAAAGTACTGGCGCCGGCGCGCGTCCTCGGCGAGCGCATCGCCGCGGTCTCGGAGAACGGCCGCCTGCTGGTGTTCCCGCGCAGCGAGATGAAAGTGCAGGCCGGCGGCCGGGGCGTCATCGTCATGGCGCTCGACGAGGGCGAATCGATGGTCGCAGTCGCGGCGCCGGCCGATGCCGCGGTGCTGAAAGTCGAAGGCATCGGCCGCGGCAACAAGGCGACGAGCGTCGACCTGAAGCCGGCGCAGCTCGCGACGCTGGTCCACCGCCGCGCGCGCAAGGGCTCGCCGCTGGCGATCAGGATCAAGCCGACCGCGCTGCGCTGAACGCAGTCCGGCGCAAGCGTGGCGCGGTGCGGCGCGTCGGGCAAAACGTCGCCCGGCCCGCTCACGCGCGTTCGGCGAGCCCCGTTTACTGCGCCGGCTCGGCGCGGGCCTCCGTCCCCTCCGGCATGATCGACCGGATCGGATCGCCGGCCCGGATTCGTCCGGGGCTGCGCGGCACGGGGTCGCCGAGCATCGACTCGATCAGGATCGTGACCCGCCGGTTGCGCGCCCGGCCTTCTTCGTTCGCATTGTCGGTGAGCGGCCGCTGGTCGGCATAGCCGGCGGCGGTGAGGCGGTCGCCGCGCACACCGGCGTCGATGAACAGGCGCACGACCGACGACGCGCGCACTGACGACAGCTCCCAGTTCGACGGGAAGCGTCCGGTGCCAATCGGCACGCTGTCGGTGTGGCCCTGGACGGTGATCGGGAAGTCCGCGCCGGCGAGCACCTGCGCGACGGCTTGCAGCACCGCGACCGCCGACGCGCCGAGCGTCGCGTCACCGGGCGCGAACAGCACGCTGGCGTTGATCTCGACAGTGATTCCATGCACGCCTTCGGCAACGCTGACCTGTCCGCCTGCGGTGAGCGGCTGGAGCACGCGGCGTATTTCGTCCGCCATGCTGTTGATGCGCTTCATTTCGGCTTCGCGCCGGGCCTCGGCTGCCGGCTCGCGGACGGGGCGCACCACCGGCGGCGACGGCGCCGCGGGGATCGACGCAGCGATGATCCGCCCGCCGGCCGGGCTGATTGCACCGCTGCGAAAAGCGCTGACGAGGGAATCGGACAGGACCCGATACTTGCCCTCGTTGACCGATGACAGCGAATACATGACGACGAAGAATGCGAACAGCAGCGTGATGAAGTCCGCGTAGGAGACGAGCCAGCGCTCGTGATTCTCGTAGTCTTCGTCAGGGGGGCGGCGACGCGACATGGGCGAGGCTTGCGGCTAGGGCCGAGCGGCGCGCGGCAGGAGGAATCCCATCACCGGCTTCAGCTCACATAGCCCTGCATGCGGCTCTCGATGATGCGCGGGTTGTCGCCGCTGGCGATGCCGACGAGTCCGTCCACCAGCATCTCGCGCTGCGAGACGCCGCTCGCAACATGCGCCAGCAGCTTCTTCGAGATCGGCAGGAAAATCAGGTTCGCGAAGCCGACGCCGTAGATCGTCGCGACGAACGCGACCGCGATGCCCGAGCCGAGCCGCGACGGATCGGAGAGGTTTTCCATCACGTGGATCAGGCCCATGACCGCGCCGAGAATGCCGATCGTCGGCGCGTAGCCCCCGGCCGATTCCCAGATCTTCGCGCCGAGCCGCATCTGCGCGCTCCACGCATCGATTTCGACTTCGAGCACGTCGCGCAGGTGCTGTGGCTCGACGCCATCGATGAGCAGTTGCAGCCCCTTGCGCACGAACGGATCGGGCAGCGTGTCGAGGCGCTCTTCGAGCGCGAGCAGGCCTTCCTTGCGCGCGATGTGGCTCCAGTCGGTGGTCTGCGCGATGAGGTCGGTGTGGTTCGAGGACGGCGGCACGAACACCCATTTCGCCATCCGCATGCCATTGCGGAATACCGGCAGCGGGCTCTGCAGCATCACCGCGCCGAGCGTGCCGCCGACGACGATCAGGAACGCGGTCGGCTGCACCAGCGAGGAAATATGGCCGCCCTCGAGCACCTGTCCCGACAGGATCGCGGCGATTCCGAGCGTGATGCCGATGAGACTGGTCTTGTCCATGCCGGAGAGTCGGTGGAAGCCCGTTCAGGCCGCGGCCGGAGGGGTCTTTCGCGGTCGGCCGCGGCGCGCGCCGCCGGCCTCGCCAGCACCGAGGATGCGCGCCCGCAGCCGCGCGACAGCCTGGCTGTGCAACTGGCACACGCGCGACTCGGACACGCCGAACACTTCGCCGATCTCGCGCAGGTTGAGCTCCTCGTCGTAATACAGCGCCATCATCAGCTTTTCGCGTTCGGGCAGGTTCTCGATCGCCTGCACCAGCGCGCTGCGCATGTCCGACGCTTCGAGCAGGTCGAGCGGATTCGATGCGTGCTCGCCGAGGTGGCGCTCGAAGTAGTCCTCGCCTTCGTCGCCGGCGAAATCCTCGAAGTGCACCAGCTGGTAGCCGCGCGCGTCCTGCAGCATGCGCTGGTATTCGGCGAGCGGCATTTCGAGCGACTCGGCGAGCTCGACTTCGGTCGGCTGGCGGCCGTGGCGCTGCTCGAGGCTGTGGATCGCGCCTTCGATGCGCCGCATGTCGCGGCGGATGCTGCGCGGCAGCCAGTCGTTGTCGCGCAGCCCGTCGAGCATCGCTCCGCGCACACGCTGCACCGCGTAGGTCTCGAACTGCGCGCCGAGGCCATCCTCGTAGCGGTTGATCGCGTCGAGCAACCCGATCATGCCGTTCTGGATGACGTCATCGATGTGCACGCTCGCCGGCAGCTTCGCCATCAGGTGGTAAGCGAGGCGCTTGACCAGCGGGGCATAAGTCTCCACCAGCTGGCTCTTGTCGAGATTTCCTTCGGGGTCGTACATCCATTTCGCCTGTATTTTCCGGGCTCCCGACCGCGGCGCCGGAGTTTCCTGCTTTTCGTCGGACTGCCATGGTCCGGCGGCGGGTTGCGCCTTGCCGCGCGGATAAGTCAGTCCGATCATGGTCGCCGGTCCGCCTGCGCCGTCGCGCCCGGCCGGCGTGCGGACAGCGCGAGGCGGCGCAGGAACGCGGCCTCGCCCTCGGACGCGCACGCGCGCTGCGCGTCGGCCGTCAAGCCCGCGGCGATGTCGTCGCGCTCGACCTCGCCGAGCCACGCCAGCGGCACGCCGACGTGGCGCCGCACCAGGGCGTTCAGACTCGCAAAAAACGCGCTCGCGTCGTCGCGATGACGCGCGCGCGAGACGGCCACATGCAGCGCCCCGGCTCCGGCGGCGGCGAGATGCTTGATCGTGCGGTATGCCTCGGTCGCGCCGCTGTGGCTTGCTTCGGCGACGACGAGCCGGCGTGGCGCGGCGAAGACGAACGGCGACGGATCGCCTGCCGATGCGCAGCTCGCGTGAATCAGCACGAAGCCGGCGTGGCGATGCAGGCTGTGCAACGCGCCGACGAGACACTGGCGGCGCTCCTCGTCGAGCAACGGCAGTGCGAGCGCCGCGGCCGACACCGGGACGCGGCCCAACAGCCCCGCCACCGGCTGCAGCAGCTCGCGCGCGCCGATGCGCCCGCCAAGCACACCCAGCAGGTCGGGGCCGTCGGCCAGCCCGAGCGGGGCGGCGAGCGATTCCTGCCCGGCAGCCTCGTCGAGCAGCAGCACCCGGCTGCTCCGACCCGCGACGCGATGGGCGACGTGGATCGCCGCCGCGGCGCGATGCGCCCCGGTCGCATACAGCGCGACCACGGTCGGCGGCGCCCGCCGGAAAAGCCGGCGCAGTCCGGCCGCCTGGTCCTCGCGCGTGTCGATCATGTCACGCCCCCCGGCCCGATGCGGCGAGCATCAGCGCCGCCTCGTCGCCCTCCAGCTTCCATGGCGAACCGGCTGCCTGCTCGCGCAGCGCGCGATGCAGCAGGTAGGCGCGATTCGGCAGGTGGAGGTCCTCCGGCACGCGCTGGCCGTTGGCGACGTAGAAAACGTCCAGTTCGTTGCTGACTGCGACATCGACCGCCGGCGCGAGCGATGCCGCCTCATCGACCTTGGTCAGCACGCAGCCGGCGAGATCCGGGCCGCGATAGGCACGCACGACGTCGGCGAGCGTGTCGCCGCGGCACGTCGCGTTCAGCAGCAGCAGCCGGCGCACGTTGCCGGCGCCCATCAGCATCGCCGCCTGTTCGGCGACCATGCGGTCGCGCTGGCTCATGCCCATCGTGTCGATCAGCACCATGTGCTTGCCGCGCAGCTCGGCAAGCGTCTGGCGCAAGTCGGCGGCGTCGCGCACCGAGAACACCGGCACGCCGAGAATCCGCCCGTAGATGCGCAACTGCTCCTGTGCACCGATCCGGTAACCGTCGGTCGTGATCAGTGCGAGCTTTTCGGCGCCGTGGCGGACGACGCAGCGCGCGGCGAGCTTTGCGGTCGTCGTCGTCTTGCCGACACCGGTCGGCCCGACCAGCGCGTAGACGCCGCCCCGGTCGATGATGTCGGCATCCGACGACTTGACGCGCAGTTCGCGGCCCAACGCATTCCTGACCGCAACCCGTGCGTTCTCGGTGCTGGCGTCATCGGCGACGGCGCCGGCAAGCCGGCGCGCCAGAGGGCCGGAAAAACCGGCTTCGAGCAGTTCGCCGACGATGTCGGCACGCGCCGGCGCGTTGCGCCGCGCTTCGCCCCATGCGAAGCCGGAGAGCTGGCGCTCGATCAGTTCGCGGATGCCGGTCAGCTCGTCCATCAGCCGCGCATTCGCCTGCTGCAGGTCGCGGATGCGCCCGTCGTCGGCGGGCGGTGGGGCGCAATGCGCGGCGCCCGGAGCCGCCGCGACGGGATGTGCTTCCATTGCGGCGCGAGCCGGCGGCAGTTCGGCAGGCACGGCGTGCGCAGGGGACTCGGGCGCGTACCAGTCGTCCCCGAGCGGATCCGCGCCCCGCGGCATTGCCGGCGTGCGCATCATGTAGTCGGGCGTTTCGACTCGCGGCGGCTGGAACGGCCTGACGACCGGCGCCGGGGCCTTGCGCGCCGCGGGCGGGCTCGCGGGCGCTGGCCGCTGGCCGGACAGGCTGACGTGAAAATCGTCGTCGATATCGGGCAGCGAAGCCGGGAACGGGGCCCGGGCGGGGGCGGCCGCGATCGGAGCGGCGGGGGCCGGGGGCGCCGGACGTGTCGCGCTCTGCAGTGCACCGACCGCGTCGGCCGGCAGCGCGAGGATCTCGACGCCGCCTTCGACCGGACGGTTCGCCAGCACGATCGCGTCGGCGCCGAGTTCGGCCTTGAGTGCACGCAGTGCCTCGCGGGCGGTCTGGGCAAAATAGCGCTTCACGTTCATTTGAGTGTCCCCCGGCTACGCACTCGGCGCAGGATGGTTCCGATTATCGTCGGCGCCGCGAGCCCCGATAGGGTGGAATAAAAGCGGTTTCCCCCGCCTATTCGGGCATGCGTCAGCGCGCCGCGCCGCCGACCATCGCGGTGACGCGGATCGTGCGCGTCTCGGGCACCTCGGAATTCGCGATGACCTTGAGCGAAGGCACCGCGCGGCGCAGGAAGCGCGACAGCAGCCAGCGCAGTTGCGGCGGCACCAGCAGCACCGGCGGCAGCCCGATGTCCTCCTGGCGTTGCGCGACTTCCGCGGCGTGGCGCAACAGGCCGTCGGCGAGGCTCGGCTCGATGACGCCGCCGGCGCCGACCGCCTGGCCGAGGATGCGCTCGAGCGACGGATCGAGCGCCATCACCTGGATCTCGGCGTTGCCGGGGAACAGGCTCTGCAGGATCGAGCGGCCGAGGCCCTGGCGCACGCGCGACGTGAGCTCCAGCGGGTCCTGCGTGCGCGGCGCATTCTCCGCAAGGATCTCGATGATCGTGCGCATGTCGCGGATATTGACGCCCTCTTCGAGGAGATTCTGCAGCACCCGCTGCACCGTGGACACCGACAGCAGCGCCGGCACGAGGTCCTCGACGAGCTTCGGCGTGTTCTTGCCGATGTGGTCGAGCAGCGCCTGGGTTTCCTGGCGTCCGAGCAGTTCGGCGGCGTGATTGAGGATCAGGTGGTTCAGGTGGGTCGCGACGACCGTGCTCGCGTCGACGACCGTGTAGCCGAGCGCGTGCGCCTGCTCGCGCTGGCCGGGGTCGATCCAGAACGCGGGCAGGTCGAACGCCGGGTCGCGCGTCTCGCGCCCGGCGAGCGGCCCGGTGACGCGCCCCGGGTTGATCGCGAGGAACTGTCCGGGATAGGCCTCGCCGTGGCCGATCTCGACGCCCTTCAGCGCGATGCGATAAGCGTTCGGCTTGAGTTCGAGGTTGTCGCGGATATGCACCGGCGCGGACAGGAAGCCGACGTCCTGCGCGAACTTTTTGCGCAGGCCGCGAATGCGCTTCAGCAGTTCGCCGTCCTGCCCCTTGTCGACCATCGGGATCAGGCGGTAGCCGACTTCGAGACCCAGCACATCGACCGGCGCAACGTCATTCCAGCTCGCCTCGAGGTTCTCGGCCGGCGGTTCGATGGCGGCGGCTTCGGGCGCGGTGCGTGCGCCCTCGGCCGCGTCGCGCCGGGCGTCGCCCATGCGGCGCCACGCGAGCCAGCCGAGCAGGCCGGCGATCAGGATAAACACAAGGTTCGGCATCCCCGGAATCAGGCCGAGCACGCCGATGATGCCGGCAGTCAGCATCAGCACCTGCGGGTTCGAGAACACCTGCGCGATGACGAGGTTGCCGATGTCGGACTCATCGCCGACCCGCGACACGACCATGCCGGCGGCAACCGAGATGATCAGCGCCGGGATCTGCGCAACGAGGCCGTCGCCGATCGTCAGCAGCGTGTAGGTCTCGATCGCCACGCCGGCTTCCATGCCGTGCTGCACGATCCCGACCATCAGCCCGCCCAGAACGTTGATCAGCAGGATCAGGATGCCGGCGACGGCGTCGCCGCGCACGAACTTCGACGCACCGTCCATCGCGCCGTAGAACTCGGATTCCTGCGCGACCTCCTTGCGGCGGCGCTTCGCCTCGGCCTCGTCGACGAGGCCGGCGTTGAGGTCGGCGTCGATCGCCATCTGCTTGCCGGGCATCGCATCGAGCGTGAAGCGCGCGCTCACTTCCGCGATCCGCCCGGCGCCCTTCGTGACGACGACGAAGTTGATCAGCACGAGGATCACGAACACGACCAGGCCGATCGCGGTATTGCCGCCGACGAGGAAATGGCCGAAGGCCTCGATGACCTTGCCCGCGGCATCCGGACCGGTGTGGCCTTCGAGCAGCACGATGCGCGTCGAGGCGACGTTCAGCGCGAGGCGCAAGAGTGTGGTCACCAGCAGCACGGTCGGGAACACCGAGAACTCCAGCGGCTTCTTCGTGTACATCGCCACCAGCATCACCATCACCGAGATCGCGATATTGAACGTGAAGAACACGTCGAGCGCGAACGCCGGCAGCGGCAGCACCATCATCGACAGCACCATGATGATGAAGACCGGCGCGCCGAGCATCCGCAGGTTCGCCGGCGTCATCAGCGCGCGCAGGTTCAGGGCTTCGAACATTGCCTACCTCAAGAGAGTCGGGGAGCGGCGCATCAGGCCGGTGCGCCCGGGTCCATGTCTTCGGGCACCGGCAGCTTGCCCGGCACGGCGGGCGGCAGGCCGCCGCCGGCCATCCAGCGGTTGAGCTGGTACACGTAGGCCATGACTTCGGCCACCGCGGTGTAGAGCGCGCCCGGCACCGCCTGCTCGAGTTCGCAGTGCTTGTACAGCGCGCGCGCGAGCGGCGGCGCCTCGAGCAGCGGCACCTTGTGCTCCTTCGCGAGCTCGCGGATCTTCAGCGCGATCTCGCCACGCCCTTTCGCGACGACGACCGGCGCGCCCATCTTCTGCGCGTCGTATTTCAGCGCGACCGAGAAATGCGTCGGGTTCGTCACGACGACGTCGGCCTTCGGCACTTCGGCCATCATCCGCCGGCGCGCCATCTCGCGCTGCATGCTCCGGATGCGGCCCTTGACGTGGGGGTCGCCTTCCTGCTCCTTGCCCTCGCGCTTGACCTCTTCCTTCGTCATGCGCAGGCGCTTGTGGTATTGCCACAGCTGGAACGGCACGTCGATCAGCGCCAGCAGCGCGAGTCCCATGATGATCAGCAGCGCAGAAAACAGCACCGCCTGCAGAAAATCCGGCACCGCGCTCTCCACCGCCTCGGAGGTCAGCGCGAAGATGTGCTCGTGCTCGCGCCACACCGCGAAAACACCGATGCCGCCGACGACCGCCGCCTTGAGCAGCGACTTCAGCATTTCGGCGAACCCGTGCAGCGAAAACATCCGGCCGATGCCCTTGAGCGGATCCATGCGGTCGAGCTTGAGCCCGAGCGCCTTCGGCGAGAACACGAAACCGCCGAGCAGGATCGGCGCGCCGACCGCGGCCACCATCAGCACGCCGAACAGCGGCAGCATCGTCAGCAAGGCTTGCGTGAACAGGTCGCCGAAGTCCTTCAGCATCAGCTGCGGGTCGAAGGCGACCGCGCGCTCGAAGCGGAAGCCGTGGCGCAGCATGCCGAGCACGCGCTCGCCGATCCAGTCGCCCATCAGCCACAGGCCGCTGACGCCGGTGATCAGGACGAGGAAGGTCGACAGCTCGCGCGACTGCGGAACCTGCCCTTCCTCACGGGCCTGTTCCAGCCGCCGTGCCGATGCCTGTTCCGTTTTCTCGAGATCGCTGTCCTCGGCCATCGCCGGCTCCTTGCCTGCACCGCGCCGCAAGCCGCCCGCGCGATGCGGGCGGACGACGAGCTGCGGCAATTATCGCGGCGGGGCGGCAGCTGGCGGTGGCCGATAAGCGACGGGAAAAGCCCTTAATTCAGGAGTCGGAAGGCGAAACGGGGACGGCTCGCGCCGCTCAGCGCGCCGTGGGGAGCCGGTCGACGCCGCGGATCTGGGCGCCGGCGGCGATATTGCGTTCCGCAAACCAGTCCCGGTTCATTTCCAGCGCGAAGCGTGCCGGGCCGGTAGCACAGTGGCTGTCCTCGCTTTGCGGCTGCATCTGCTCGATGTTGAGGATGCGTCCGTCGCGGTCGAGAAACGCGACCGACAGCGGGATCAGCGTGTTCTTCATCCACATGCAGTGGCGGGCGTCGTGCGCGAAGACGAAGATCATGCCGCGGTGCACCGGCATCGCAGGCCTGTTCATCAGGCCGATCTGGCGGGCCTCGTCAGTGTGCGCGAGTTCCGCCTCGATGCGGTACATCCCCGCCCCCAGTTCGACGAGCGGCAAGCCGGCCTGCACGACCGGAACCTGGAGCAGACAGCTGGCGAGAAACAGCGCGGCGTGACGGACGGAACGACGTTGCAGGAACATGGCAGCAGCCTGGGTGCGATTTCGACGCGGAATTCTACCCTCGACCGCCCCTGCGCCGTCCGTCCACGCCCGCGAATGGCTTCGCAACGGACATTGTCGGGCTTTCCACCTGCTCGCTGTGCCACTGGCCGGGAGCGAGCCCGGCCAGCGACCAGTCGCCGATCGCCAGCCGGATCAGCCGCAGCGTCGGAAAACCGGCTTTCGCTGTCATCCGCCGTACCTGGCGGTTCTTCCCCTCGTGCAGGACGATCTCGAGCCACGAGGTCGGCACGTTCTTGCGGAACCTCACCGGCGGATCGCGCGGCCACAGCCAGTCCGGCTCGTCGACGCGGCGTGCGCGGCACGGACGGGTGACGAAGTCCCCCAGATCGAGCCCAGCCCGCAGCGCGGCCAGCGCCGCGTCGTCGGGCTCGCCCTCGACCTGCACCAGGTAGGTTTTCGGCAGCTTGTGGCGCGGGTCGGCGATGCGGTGCTGCAGTGCGCCGTCGTCGGTGAGCAGCAACAGGCCCTCGCTGTCGGTGTCGAGCCGCCCGGCGGGATAGACGCCGGGCACGGGGACGAAGTCCTTGAGCGTGACGTGCGCGCCGTCGCCGGAAAACTGGCAGATCACGCCGTACGGCTTGTTGAGGAGGATCAGGCGGGACATGGGATCGCCGCCTCCGCCGGCCGCTCCCGGCGCGTCGCGCATCGCCTCGGCAGCCACGGCCGGGCAGCGGCCCCGGCGTGCGCCACCGCGTTCAGTCGCTGGACGATTTGGCGCCAGCCGTGGCCGTGGCCGTGGCCGCAGCATCGGGGGCGGAATGTTCGCCCGCCGCCTCCGCCGCGCTCTGCCGGATTCGCGCCAGCGCCGTCTTGCCCTTGGTCGTGAGGAAAGGTTCGACCAGCAGCTGGATGCCTTCGTCGACGTATTCGGCGAGCGTGTACCGTTCGCGGAACGCCCAGTACTTCAGTGCCCATGAATGCGCGAACGTGACACATTGATAAGAAAGCAGATGTTCGTTGATCGGGCGCATGAAGCCGCCCGTGGTGCACGCGCGGATCGACTTCTCGATCAGGCGGTTGGTGCGGGTTTCGCCATCCTTGACGAGGCCCCGCCGATCGGGACGCAACGACTTCGTCGAGCGGTAGGCGAGCACCGTCGCGTCGCGCTGCGCGTCGACGATCGCGCAATACGCCCAGATCGCCCGGCACAGGCGCTCGACCGGGTGTGTCAGGCCTTCGAGCTGGCGCGGAATCTCGTTCTCGTAAGTGTCGAGCACGTGCTTCAGCGTCAGGAACAGGATGTCGTCCTTGTCGCCGAAATACTGGTAGATCAGC
Source organism: Aromatoleum bremense (assembly GCF_017894365.1). Lineage (NCBI taxonomy): Bacteria > Pseudomonadati > Pseudomonadota > Betaproteobacteria > Rhodocyclales > Rhodocyclaceae > Aromatoleum > Aromatoleum bremense. The sequence goes on along the minus strand of NZ_CP059467.1, from coordinate 3,224,028 downwards.
CCGGTGCTCACCTTGGCCTCGCGGGCGATCTGCAGAATGGTCGTCGTATAGTAGCCTTCTTCGGAAAAAAGCTTCGTCGCCGCACGGATGATCTGGTGACGGCGCTCCTCGACCAGTTTCGGGTCGGAAACCACGCTCTTGACGTTTTCTGCTGAACTCATGATCGTTCCTCGGGGATGTTCTGTTGCTGCCGCTGGCCGGCGCCGGAATCGCGCTGGACGTCGTATTGTGCCACCAGTGCGTGCGACTTTCCGCGCCCGCCGTCATGCTGGCCCGGCCCGGTAGCGCTGCCGGAGCCGCATCCCGCAGTGCCCGCCGGCAGCGGCACCGTCATGCATAGGCCATTTACTGCCGCTGCTTGTCGAGGAATTGCTGCACGCGCCGCTGCGTCTCGGCGTCGGCGAGCAGCGCCGCGCTGCCGGCGAGTTCCACTTCGAATCCGTCCTCCTCGGCGCCGACCGCGACGTCGATGCAGCGCTTGCATTCGGCAAGCGCCGTACCCGGCAGCGCCGCAATGCGTTCGACCACCGCCCGCGTGACCGATTCCAGCTCGGCAGCCGGCGCGACCCAGTGCGCACAGCCGAGTGTCACCGCTTCCGCGCCGCCGATCACTTCGGCGCCGAGGATCAGCCGCCTTGCGACCGCGTCGCCGCAGATGCGCGTCATGCGCTGTGTGCCGCCCGCCGCCGGCAGGAGTCCCAGCCGCGCTTCGGGCAGGCCGATCCTGGCGGAGTCGGCGACGACGCGCAGATCGCACGCGAGCGCGAGCTCGAACCCGCCGCCCATCGCCGCACCGCCGATCTCGACGACCGACACCTGCGGCAGGCGTTCGAGCCGCGCATATACTTCCTGCATCCGGCGCGTCATCGCAATCATCTGCCTGCGCCCGGTCTCGCTGTCGAACAGCGAGCGGATCAGCTCCAGGTCCGCACCGGCGCAAAACACCCGCTCGCCGCTGCGGATCCACAGCACGTTGACGCGTGGCGTGCGTTCGACCTCGGCCAGGATGCGGTCGAGCTGCTCGATCCATTCCTCGTTGATCGCATTCACCGGGGACCGGCACAGCGTCACGGTCGCGACCGAAGCTTCAATAGTTAGCGAAATCATAAATCCCTCCCGATGGAACCCGATTCCCGGCCTGCGACGCCGCCACGGCGCCCACTGAAGGGGGAATCGGCACGGCGCGGTCAAGAATAAAAGGGAGGCATCGCCGGCGTTTGCGGACGTCGGAGGAGATGAGCAGCGTGGTATCACGCAAGCCGTTCGATGCGATGCCCCCGAAAGCGGATCGCCGGAGCCACGTTCCGGCGAAGGCCTGCAGCGGCGAAGGGACGACACCCGCCGGGCGCCGGCTCCCCATGGCCGCGCGGCCATGTCTTCCCCTCCCCGCCCCGACGCCGTGCCGACATCGGGGCGCTGCTGTTTCCGGGCTCAGTTGCCTTCGAACTTCGGCACCTGCTTGTTCACGAACGCGTTATAGGCGCGTTCGAAATCCTTCGTCTGCATGCAGATCGCCTGGGCTTCGGCCTCGGTCTCGAGCGCCTGCTCGATCGTCTGGTTCCATTCCTGGTGCAGGCACTTCTTCGTCATCGAATGCGCAAACGCCGGGCCGTTGGCGAGCGACAGCGCCATCTCCTGAGCCTTCGCCAGCACCTTCTCGGCCGGGACGATGTCGTTGAAGTAGCCCCAGGCACGGCCTTCCTCGGCGCTCATCGAGCGGCCGGTATAAAGCAGCTCGGAGGCGCGCCCGTGGCCGATGATGCGCGGCAGGATGCTGCACGCGCCCATGTCGCAGCCGGCGAGCCCGACGCGCACGAACAGGAAGGCGGTCTTGGCTTCCGGCGTCGCGTAGCGCATGTCGGAAGCCATGGAGATGATCGCGCCGGCGCCGGCGCAGATGCCATCGACCGCCGAGATGATCGGCTGCGGGCAGTTGCGCATTTCCTTGACGAGGTTGCCGGTCATGCGGGTGAAGGCGAGCAGCCCGCTCATGTCCATCTTCGTCAGCGGGCCGATGATGTCATGCACGTCTCCGCCCGAGCAGAAGTTGCCGCCGGCGCCGGTGATCACCACGACGCGCACGTCCTCGGCGTACTGCAGCTTGATGAAGGTGTCGCGCAGTTCAGCGTAGCTCTCGAACGTCAGCGGGTTCTTGCGCTCGGGACGGTTCAGCGTGATCGTCGCGACGCGATCGGCCACTTCCAGCTTGAAGTGCTCGGGACGCCACTCGGCAGCTTTCAGCTTGTACATGAAATTCTCCTGATGATTGACTATTGGGAAAGGGTGGAGTTGGGGTTCGGGTGGGCAGAGAACCGGTCAGCCCGCGAGCGTCAGACCGCCGCTCACGCTGATGACCTGGCCGGTGATGAAACTCGCCCGATCGCTGGCGAAGAACAGCACCGCATCGGCAAGTTCGGACGGCTTGGCGAGGCGCCGCATCGGCGTCGCCTTGACGAAAGCCTCGCGGTGCTTCTCCGGCACCGCCTGCAGCAGCGGCGTGTCGGTCGGTCCCGGGCAGACGCAATTGACGTTGATGTTGTAGCGCGCGACTTCGCGAGCGAGCGACTTGGTGAACGCGATCGCACCGCCCTTCGCCCCGGAATACACGGTTTCGCCGAGACTGCCGACGCGCCCCGCGTCGCTCGCGACGGTGACGATCTTGCCCGCGCCGCGCTCGATCATCTGCGGCAGAAACGCGTGCGAAACCGCGACCGGCCCGAGCAGGTTGAGGTCGATGACCTTGCGCCAGAAGTCCGGCGTGTTCTCCATGAACGGCTGGATCTTGCCCCACCCCGCGACGTTCGCGACGATGTCGATCTGGGGGCGGCGGCGGTATGCCTCGTCCTTGAACGCGGCGATCGAATCGAGATCGGTGACGTCGAGGCGGATGAAGTCCACGCCCAGCTGCTGTTCGCACAGCGCGCCGGCGACAGCGGCGCCCTTCTGCTCGTCGATGTCGCCGATCAGTACATAAGCCCCGGCGCGCGCCAGCGTTTCCGCGGTCGCCAGACCGATCCCCGATGCTCCGCCCGTGACTACTGCCGTTTTTCCGTCAAGCCGCATTTTGTTCTCGCCTCCTGATTCACAAAGTTTTTGCCTGGTCGGGTGTCCGGATGCCGGCCTTGCCGCTCACGAACCCCTTTTGCTCACACGCCGCGCCTGGTTTCGCACGGAAGCGCAGCTGGTGTATGAATGATTGTTCAGTCAGTCAATCAAGTCAACCCCCTGATGCAGGATTCCTCTCGCCCGCACGCGGAAGTCGTCCGGGCGAACGCCGTTGCAGCCCCGATCAGGCGAGCGTCATCGCAGCGGGAGGCGGGAAATATCTCGTTGCATGATGTAACGCGACAGAGATCGGCCTTTCGTTCGCGGCGCCCGCGGGCGCCGGGTATTGATCAACGTCAGCCGCCCGGCGGGCCGCGCAGTCCAGAGCCTCTGGCAACGGTTTTCGCCTATCGCGCAGTTGACTGTCGTGACTGAGCACTCAATCATTCGTCAACACTCCAGGGGAAAGCAATGCAGAAGACTTCATGGACCGCGGTAGGCATCGCGATCTTTTCAGGCATGGTCGCGGCAGCCGCCATCGGCAAGGTTCCGCCCGCGCTACCGGCGGTGCGCGACCAGCTGGGACTGACGATGGTCGAGGCGGGCTGGGTGATGTCGACGTTCGCGACGCTCGGCAGCTGTTGCGCGCTGTTTTTCGGTGGCGCGAGCGCGCGGATCGGCCAGCTTCGGCTGGCGCTGCTCGGGCTTGCGATGATGGTGTTCGGCGCGGTCCTCGGCGCCTTCGCGCAGAGTTACACGCTGCTGCTGGTGTCCCGCGTGCTCGAGGGCAGCGGCTTCATCGCCGTCGTCGTCACCCTCCCCTCGCTGATCACACGCAGCACGGCGCCGCGCGACTACCGCCTCGCGCTCGGCCTGTGGAGCATCTACCTGCCGTTCGGCAGCAGCGTCGTGATGCTGACGGCGCCATTCCTGCTCCCGTCGCTCGGCTGGCGGGGACTGTGGCTCGTTCTCGCCGGCGCGACGCTCGCCTGCGCCACACTGCTCTACCGGATGCGCCAGCGCTTCGTCGCGCCGCCAGACGCCGCCGCGGGCCCCGCTTCGGGCGTGATCCTCGAAACCCTGCGCAGTCCGGGCGCGTGGTGCCTGACCGTCGCGTTTTTCACGTATACGCTGCAGTGGTTCACGCTGATGGTGTGGCTGCCGAGCTTCCTCGTCGACCACCGCGGCCTTTCGGTGTCGCTCGCCGGCGCGCTGACCGCAGGGGTGGTCGCAGCAAACGTGCCCGGTAACCTATTCGGCGGCTGGCTCGTCCACCGCGATATCCGCCGCGGCACGCTCATCTGCGGCGCGTCGCTGTTCATGCTGGCGTGCGCGTTCGGCATTTTCGACGAGCGCCTGCCAGACGCGCTGCGCTACGGCCTGTGCCTGCTGTTTACCGCTGTCGGCGGCATTCTCCCGGCTGCCGCGTTCTCGGGCCTGACCGCCCATGCGCCGTCGCCCCGGCACATCGGGGCGGTCAATGGACTGCTCGTGCAGGGCTCGAACCTCGGCCAGTTCATCGGACCGCCGGCGATCGCCGCGGCCGTTACCGCGGGCGGGGACTGGCACGCCGCGACCGGCCTCATGGCGGGGGCTGCCGTGGCGGGCGTCGCCGCCGGCCTGTTGCTGCGGGTGATCGAACGCACGCAGCCGGACGCGCGCAGCGCCCCTGTGGAACATGCGGTCGCGGAAGGGGGCGCCCCGGGCTGCTGAAGAACGCCGGAACGGCACAAACGGCGGTCTCGCGCCGCCGTTTGTGTCGTTGCCGTTCCAGATCAGCGTCGGGGTGGCTGGGCTGCGGCTTTGCCCGACCAACCCCGACGTAGTTCACGTCAGGCGGCCGTTTTAATCATTTCCCGCAAACGGTATTTCTGGATCTTGCCCGTAGCGGTGCGCGGCAACTCGTCGACGAAGCGGATCGTACGCGGGCACTTGTAGATCGACAGATTGGCCTTCAGCGTGTCGAGCACTTCCTCGGACAGCCGCGCCTCGTTGGCCGTCGGATCCTTCGCGACGGCAATCAGCGCGAGACGCATCAGCCCGTCGTCCTGCTGGATGCCGACGACCGCGGCCTCGGAGATCCCCGGCGCGGTCATTGCACAGGATTCGATCTCCGACGGGCTCACCCATTGCCCGGAGATTTTCAGCATGTCGTCGGCCCGCCCGTTGTGGTACCAGTACCCGTCGCGGTCGAAACTGAACATGTCGCCCGGGTAGTACCAGCCGTCCCGCAGCGCCTTCGCGGTCAGCTCGGGCTGCTTCCAGTAACCGGCGAACTGTGACGGCGTCCTGATCGCTATCAGCCCCGGCACGTCGAGCGTGACGATCTCTTCGCCGGCCTCATCGACGAGGCGGACTTCGGCCCACGGCACCTTCTTGCCGCAGGAACCCGGCCGCTGCTCGAGCGGGTCGTTGACGAGAAACAGGAAGATCGTCTCCGACGCGCCGATGCCATCGATGATCGGTTTGCCGCAGGCTTCGAGCCAGCGCTGGTAGAGCGTCTCGGGCAGCTTCTCGCCGGCCGACAGAAAATGGCGGATCTCGCGGCACGCGGGCGTTTCGGCGACGCCTTCGCGCAGCAGGTTGCGGTACATCACCGGTGTGCTGAACAGGATCGTCGGCTTGTGCCGCTCGATGACGCCGGCCATCAGCGTCGGGTCCGGCCAGCCCGGCACGACGATCACAGTCGCCCCGCAACGCAACCCGCCCATCAGCGAATGGCCGAGCGCCCAGCCGAAGAACATCTTCGATGTGGTGAAGATGCGGTCTCCCGGCACGACGCCGAAATACTCGCGCTCCATCTGGTCCGCGATCAGCACGCAGTCGTGCGTGTGCATCACTGCCTTCGGCCGGCCGGTCGTGCCCGAGGAGTAGACCCAGAACGCGATGTCGTTCGGTGCCGCCGGCTCCGATTCGAGCGCATCGGAGCGGCCCTCGACGAAGCTCTCGAGCGACACGCAGCCCGCAGGAGGCGCGGCGCCGCGAACCACGACCAAAGGCCGGGACGCGAGCTCGCCGGCGATTTCCTCGTACAGGTGAACGAACTCGGCATCGATCATCAGCACCCGGCACTCGCTGTCTTCGATGACGTAGCGCACGTCGCGCGGCGCGAGGCGGACGTTGAGCGCAACCGAGACGGCGCCAATGCGCATCGTGCCGAGGTAGGCCGCAACCATTTCGGGCGAGTCGTCCATGAGGAAGAGCACCCGGTCTCCCCTGGCGAGCCCATGTTCCTTCAGCGCGTTCCCGGTGCGATTGACCATCGCATTCAGTTCGCCATAGCTCACCGAGCGTTCGCCGCTGACGATCGCGGCCCGATCGCCGAGCCCCAGGAAAAGGGGGCGACCGATGATTTCGTCGGCCGCGTTCATCGTTCCATATCGCGCGGTATTGTCAAAGCTCATGTCTGCTCCACAACGACAGAAAAAATCCCCGGCGCGAGGACCGGGGAGCGAGACGACCTTCGCGGTCAGTTACTCAGCAGGGCCTGGGCTTCGGCGAGCAATTTCTGCCCGTCATGCCCCTTGGCGGTGACTTCCTTGACCCACTCGGCAGTCACCGACTCGGAGGCCTTCTGCCACTTCTTCACTTCGTCCGCGGGCACCATATAGAAAGTGTTCTTGCGGTCCACCGCCGACTGACGCCCGGCCAGCGTCGCGTCATCCCAGACCTTGCCGGCCCACGCCGACACCTCGGCGCCGCTGTTCGCGTCGATGACCTTCTTCAGCTCCGGCGGCAGGCTGTCGTATTTGGCCGGGTTCATCGCCAGCACGAAGGCCGATGTCGACAGCAGCGGCATGCTCGGATCGGTCTCGGTGTGATACTTGACGACGTCCTGCACCTTCATCGCCGGCACCACTTCCCACGGGATCATCGCCCCGTCGATGACCCCCTTCGACAGGCTCTCGGTGACCAGCGGCACCGGCATCGGCACCGGCGTGGCGCCCAGCGCGGTGAGCATCCGCGTTGCCAGCCGGGTCGGCGCGCGTACTTTCAGGCCACGCAGGTCGTCCATCGTCTTGACTTGCTTCTTCGACGTGTGCAGGGCCATGCCGGAGATCACGTGGAAAACCAGCGGCCGCACGCCCTTGTACTCCTCCGTCGCGTTTTTCGTCGCGTAGGTCCACAGCGCCCGGCTCGACTTCTCGCCGGAGATGCCCATGAACGGCAGCTCGAACGCTTCGGTCACGAGGAAGCGGCCCGCCTGGTAGCCGGGCAATGCCCAGACGATGTCGGCGACGCCGTCCTTGGCCTGGTCGAACAGCTGCGGCGGCGTGCCGCCCATCTGCATCGCCGGATAGATCTGGCACTTCAGCCGGCCCGCGGATTCCGCATTGATTTTCGCGCACCACGGTTCGAGGAACTTCAGCTGCGTGTTCGACGACGGCGGCAGGAAGTGATGCACACGCAGCGTGACGACATCGTCTGCCTGGGCCTGGGCGGCACCAAACGTCATCAGCACGGAAGCGCAAAGCGGGGTGAGCAGGTTGCGGGTTTTCATCGGTTTTTTCCTTTGAACAGATCGAATGAACCGGGCCCGGCTAGCCGCCGAAGGTCCGTACCAGGTACAGCGTGATAACCGGGAAGAACATCAGCAACACGATGCGCATCAGGTCGGAGGCGAGGAACGGCATCACCCCCTTGAAGGTGTCGCTGAGCGGGACGTCCTTCGCGAGACGGTTGATGATGTAGATGTTCATGCCGACCGGCGGATGCACCAGACCGATCTCGACGACCATCAGCACGAGGATGCCGAACCAGATCGACTTGTCTGCCTGGCTCAGGTCCCAAAACTCCAGGCCCATCACCACCGGATAGAAGATCGGGATCGTCAGCAGGATCATCGCCAGCGCGTCCATGACGCAGCCGAGGAAGACATAGATCAGCAGGATCGCAGTCAGCACCAGCAGCGGCGACAGGCCGCTGTCCTTCACCCAGTTGGCGAGCTCGGCCGGCATCTGCGTGAGCGCGAGGCCCGTGTTGAGCATGTCCGCCCCGAGCAGCACGAGAAAGATCATCGCCGTCGCTTCGGCTGCCCCGAGGATGCTGTCCTTGACGCCTTCGAAGCGCATCCCGCCCGAGACGACCGCGAGGATGCCGCACGCGGCGGCGCCGATCGACGCCGCTTCAGTCGGATTGGCCCAGCCGCCATAGATACCGATGATCACGACCAGGAAGATCAGTGCGACCGGGAACACGCTCGCGATCGAACGCAGCTTCTCGGCAAGCGGCACATGCGGTCCGGCGGGGCCGGCTTCCGGCTTGAGCGTGACGATGATGCGGATCACCAGCATGTAGCCGAGCATCGCGATGATGCCGGGCAGCACCGCCGCCATGAACAGCTTGCCGATCGATTCCTGGGTCAGCACGGCGTAGATCACGAGCGGCACCGACGGCGGAATCAGGATGCCGAGCGTGCCGCCCGCGGCGAGCGCGCCGGTCGCCAGCGCCCCGGAATACTTGTAGCGCTTGAGCTCCGGCAGCGCGACCTGGCCCATCGTCGCTGCCGTCGCCAGCGACGAGCCGCAGATCGCGCCGAAGCCTGCACAGGCCCCCGTCGAGGAAGGCGCGCAGGCGCGCCGGCATCCAGGCCGTGAAGAAATCGACCTTCACGTGCCCGTCGGTCATCTGGCAGTAGGCGAAGAACGTCGCGGCGGCGACTGCTGCTCCCATCTGCAGGAGCTCGAAATCGCCGGGCACCGGAGCCGAGAACAGCTTGCGGCCGATGATCGACACCAGCGACATCGCGATCAGCACGATGAACAAGACCCCGCCGGCCAGCGCGAACGCCCTGCTGACCGCGTGCAGCCGCATGCCCCACGGCCCGTGCGGCAGCGCTTCAGGATGGGCGACGTGTTCGATGGAACCGGGCTCGAGCAGGATTTCCTCTTCGCCCGCGGGCACCGTGGGTCGAACAGGAAGCGCTTCGACGCCATGCGGCGTAGCCGTCGCATCGTAGCTCGCAATGCTTGCATGCATGTTCTGTCTCCTCTTATATGTGGACTGCATGAGCAGGCAGTCACACAGGAACGGGTATTTTCCCGATCGGTCCCGGCACACGCCGCAAGGTCGCGGGCCGGCTGTACGCCGGACGCGGGTGCCGAACGATCCTTGATCGTTCGGCACCCGGACGGCTGACGTCAGTGCTTCTGTTCCCGTTCGTACGCCGAAAGCGTCTGCCGGGCGATGATGAGTTGCTGGACTTCGGTCGCGCCTTCGTAGATGCGCAACGACCGGATCTCGCGATACAGGCGCTCGACGGGGTGGTCGCTGACGACACCACAGCCGCCCCAGATCTGCACGGCGGCATCGATGACCTGCTGTGCCGTCTCGGTGGAGGTCATCTTCGCCATCGCCGCGGCGCGCGTGATGTTCTGCCCCTGGTCGCGCAGCCACGCGGCGCGGTAGGTCAGCAGCGCCGAGGTGTCGACACCGGTGGCCATCTGCGCGAGCTTCGCCTGCGTGATCTGGAAATCAGCGAGTTTCTGGCCGAACATGTCGCGCGTCGTGGCGCGCTTGAGCGCTTCGTCGAGCGCGCGGCGGGCAAAACCGAGCGCCGCCGCGGCCACCGACGTGCGGAAGATGTCGAGCGTCTGCATCGCGACCTTGAAGCCTTGGCCCGGCAGGCCGAGGAGGCAGGACTTCGGCACGCGGCACTCGCGAAAGCGCAGACGGGCGAGCGGATGCGGCGCGATGACGTCGATGCGTTCGGCGATTTCGAGCCCCGCCCTGTCGGCCTCGACGATGAACGCGGAAAGCCCGCGGGCGCCGGGCGCTTCGCCGGTGCGGGCGAAGACCACGTAAAAATCGGCGATGCCGCCGTTCGAGATCCACGTCTTCTCGCCGTCGATCACGTACTCGTCGCCGTCCTGGCGCGCGCTGCAGGCCATCGCGGCGACGTCCGAACCGGAGCCGGGCTCCGACAGCGCGAAGGCGGCGATCGCCCGGCCGGCTGCGACGCGCGGCAGGTAGTCGCGCTTCTGCGCGTCCGATCCATGCAGCGTGATCGCGCCGGAACCCAGCCCCTGCATGCCGAAGGCGAAGTCGGCGAGCCCGGAGTGACGCGCCAGCGTCTCGCGCAGCAGGCATACCGCGCGGGTATCGATGACGTCGTGACAACCGCCGTAGGCGGTGCCGCCGACGACGTAGCGCAGCCAGCCGGCGGCGCCCAGCTTGGCCACCAGCTCGCGGCACGCGGCGTCGAGATCGCTGCCGTGATGTGCGTTCACGTTCGCCGACGCCCAGGCGTCGAGTTCGATCTGCAGTTGCCGGTGACGCTCGTCGAAGAACGGCCACTCGAGATAGGTCTGATCACTCATCTATTTCTCCTCCTGCAAACGGGAAGGTGAGCCGATGTCACCCCCTCCTCTGGTTCATTGCACTGCGCCGCGCTGCCCGCGGGCAGTGGCCGTCAGCCGGATCCGCTCCAGAATTTCCGCACTGCCGGCCTGTCGCATCCGTGCGGTTTCACATGACTTCTCCGCCGGATACCGAAATCGCCTGGCCGGTGATCGCTTCCGCCCCTGGGAGGCACAGCCACAGCACGGCGTTCGCGACTTCGTCGGGACGAACCAGGCGGCCTTGCGGGTTGTGCTTCGCGAGCTCGCCTTGCGCTTCGGCTTCGCTGCGGCCAGTCTTGGCGCGGATATTGGTGATCGCCTCGCGCACGATGTCGGTGTCGGTGTAGCCGGGACAAACCGCATTCACCGTGATGTTCTTCTGGGCCAGTTCGAGCGCCAGCGCGCGGGTCATGCCGATGACGCCGTGCTTGGCGGCGCAATAGGCCGAAACGTAGGGATAGCCTTTCTGGCCGGCGGTGCTGGCGACATTGACGATGCGGCCCCAGCCGGTGGCGAGCATGCCGGACAGCACCGCCTTTGTCCCGAGGTAAGTGCCGGTGAGATTGACGTCGAGCATCTGCTGCCACAGCGCGAGATCGGTCTTGATGAACGGCGCGCTCGACGCCTGGCCGGCGTTGTTGACCAGAATCGAGACCGGCCCGAATCTGCGTGCGGCGGCATCGAAAGCGGCCGCGACGGAGGCCGGGTCGGCGACGTCGACGGCTTCGCAATGCATGTCGGTGAGTACCCGCAGCGCGTCCGCCCGCTCTTCGAGCGGTTCGCGCGTGCGCCCCATCAGCGTGACGTGGGCGCCTTGCTCGGCCAGGCGCTGTGCGATCGCGGCACCGATGCCACGGCCGCCTCCGGTGACCACCGCGTGTTTGCCGGAAAGTTCGCGCACCGTACTCATTCCACCACCTCCTTCATTGACTGGAACCCATCGCCACCCGCCTGACACCGATGCTCCGCTTCCTGCCGCCGCAGGGCGCGTACCACCCCTAGGGGCGTCGCTGCCACCCAAATCAGTGAATGAATGGTCACTCATTCACCTCCATGCGTCAAGTCATATTCGACGTTGAAAGGACAATTCTTGTGGTGAGCCGGCCGAGTGGATGGCGCTCGTTTCTTCTGGAATGGATTGTGGCGGAGACAGTGTTACTACCGGCCTGGCGATCGCCGGCCACGACCACCCGGCCCATCGGCGCCGCAAGTATGCAGCGCTTCGGCGCGCTCCGGTTGACTGCAGGCAGTCCCGCGACAAGATGTCGCCGCCGGCGCGGCAGACCTTGCCGATCACCGCGCCGGCTACCCGGTCAAGGCAGCTGATATTCCAGATTCACCAGCTTGGACGGGGTGAACTTCTGTCGCGAGAAGAATTTCTCCAGCGCGAAATCGTCCCAGTTCACCAACGTGTAGACCTTCTTCACGCCCGCCGCCTTCATGTTCATCATGAACTGATCGAGCATTTCACTCGCGATGCCGTGGTTCTGGAACTCCGGATGGACACCGATGGTGTCGATCGTCGCGGACGTTTCCGGGATTCCGAACTCGCCGAAATAGACGTCGCCCATGACGAAGCCGACCATCCTGCCATCGATTTCGCAGACGATTGACGAGTTGATGTTGTGAGCAGAATTGAGGATTGTCTCGAACTTGCGTTCGTAGTAATCGCGGCGGGAGCGCTTCGCACCGATTTCGTCGATTGCGACGACCGCGCCGAGATCATCCTTCTTCAGTACGCGCATTACACGGTTCTTTTCAGGCATTTCCCCTTCTCCTCGATAAATGCAGCGCCGGCAGGGATGCCGGCGCTGCTTCAGCCCCGACTTCAGGCCGCTTTCGCCTGCTTCTGCATCAGCGTGTAGCCGAACAGCGCCGCGCCCAGCGCGCCGGCGATCTGGCTGTCGATCTTGGTGTCGACCGCCTTGATGCCGAGGATGCGCTCGATGCGCTTGACGACACCCGGGTTCTTCGCGATGCCGCCGGTGATGAAGAAGCCTTCCTCGACGCCGATGCGCTCCAAGAGGCTCACCACGCGCTCGGCCATCGCCTGGCAGTATGCCGCGATCACCTTGTTCTTGGTGTAGCCGGCCTTCAGGAGACCCAGCGCTTCGGACTTGGCGAACACGACGCAGATCGACGACACCGCTTCGGGTTCGACATCGACGTCGAACGAGCGCGGGCCCAGTTCGGCGATCGGGATCTGCATCAGGTCGGAGATGACTTCCATGCCGCGCCCGGTGCCGGCCGCGCACTTGTCGTTCATCAGGAAGTTGGTGACCTTGCCTTTCTCGTCGCAGTGGATCGCCTTGCAATCCTGGCCGCCCATGTCGAGGATGGTGCGCACCTGGTTGCCGCCCATGTAGTTCGCGCCGCGGGCGTGGCAGGCGATCTCGGTGATCGCCTTGTGGGCGAAGGGCACGTTCACCCGGCCGTAGCCGGTGCCGACGACATAGTTGATGTCCTCGAGCTTCATGCCGATCTTGTCCATGATGCCCTGCAGGGCATTCTTGGCCGAGTCCGGCGAGTTGTTGCCGGTGCGCATGCTGTTGTAGCCGTACAGTTCGCCGTCACAGACGATGACCGCCTGCGAGGACACCGAGCCGACGTCGATGCCGCAGGTGATGATCTTGGCGTCTTTCCAGTTCTTCGTTTCGTCGAACCAGACGTTTTCCTGCCAGCGCCAGAATTCCTTCTTCTCGGGGGCCGCTTCTGCCACCGTGGCCGCAGCAACTTCTGCATTCATTTGATCGCTCCTTTATCCGTGTCTTTTCGCGTATCGGTTCAGTGCTGGCGTTCGGCCGCGATCAGCGCGCAGCCCAAAGCGCTGACGAATTCCGGCAGGTCGGGCAGCAGCACCTGATCGACGTCCATCGCGTTCTTGAGCGAGGCGACGAAACCGGGGTTGTGCACCATGCCGCCGATCAGCACCACGTTGCCTTCGATGCCGACGCGGCGCACCATCGCGCACACCCGGCTGGCGACCGCGTCGAGCACGGCCTTGGCGATGTCTTCCTTCGGCGTCGCGGAGTGGATCAGCGACACCACTTCGGACTCGGCGAACACCGTGCATTGGGCGTTCATCGGGATCGACTTGTCCGAGCGCAGGCTCGCTTCGCCGAATTCCTTGAGCGTGAGCTGCAGCGCGCGGCTCATCGCTTCGGCGAAGGAACCCGCCCCGGCGGCGCACTTCTCGTTGCCGGCGAAGTCGATCGCCTTGCCGTCCGCGTCGGTCTTGATGCCGCGCCCTTCCTCGGCGCCGACGTCGACCACGGTGCGCGCCTGCGGGTACATGTACACCGCGCCGCGCGCCCCTGCCGTCATCTCGGTGACGCCTTCGGTGGCGAACTCGACCTGCTTGCGCCCGGCCCCGGTCGCGAACACCGACTTCACCTGGTCACGCGACACCCCGGCCGCGGCCAGCGCTTCGGTGAAAGCCTTCTCGGCGGCCTGGTCGGCGTCGATATCGCCCGGCATCATCAGGTGCGCTTTCTTCACCGCGTAGTTCAGTTGCGGCGCGCCATCCACCTTGATCTCCTCCAGCAGCACAACCTTCACGCTGCGGGAGCCCATGTCGATTCCAGCGGTAATCATTCTCGTATCCTCAATCGAAATTCATTCTGATACCACCTGCACGCCGGAACGCACCGATTCGTCGCCCGCCGCACGTGTGGTGCGACAGGCGACGTCGGCAACGGTACGGCGCGCCGGCGGCGCGGAAAATCAGGCGGCCAGGCGGCGCAGGCCGAGCTGCTCCATGAACGCGTCGACGCGCGCCTGGGTGCGGACTTCGTCGAACTCGCGCTCGTCGCCCATGTTTCCTTCGTACGTCATGATCGGGATGCCGGCCTTCGCCATCGCCTGGCGGTTCTCCATGATCCCGACGGAGAGACCTTCGCAACCGCGGTTCAGGTGCATCATGCAGCCATCGACTTTCCAGTCGCGCGCGATGTTGAGCATCATCTCGGACTTCACCGACGGGTCGAAGAACTGCTGCCACAGCGGCTTCGACAGGTTCCAGTCGGCATAGAGACGCAGCGCCGTGTCGCGGTCGTTCATCTCGATGCCCTTCTCCCACGGCAGCGTGCGTGCGCCCCAGCTGCCGTCGGGCTTGGTCTCCCACGTGCCTTCGAGGCCGAAGGTGTAGAGCGAGCCGACCGACACCGCGCCGTAGCTCTCCAGATAGCGGAATATCTTCAGGAAAGGCCACGGCGGCTGCGTGTCCGACATCAAGCGGCAACGCTCGTTGGGCACCGCGGCGATGCCGCGCGCGACGCGATCCTTCACTTCCTCGTACAGTTCGTCGTAGAAGTCGGCGCACCACTGCGAGGACTTGTGCAGGATCGCGAGCACGTACAGCGAGTACATCGTCTTTTCGTCCAGCGGCGCCGGCACGGCTTTCTGCAGTTCGCAGATCTGCGCCCAGCGTGCGGTCGAGCGCATTTCGTTCCTGATCGCGCGGATCAGCAGTTCGTCGTCGCACTTGCGACCCGTTGCCTTCTCGACGAACTCTATCGAGTCGTGCAGCTGGCTCGTCACGTAGTCGAGGCGATCCGGCGTCAGATCCTTGTACGCGCCGACCGACACGTCGACGTAGAAATCGGGAATGCCTTTCGTGCGCGCGACGTGTTGGTACCACTTCGCGTGCGAGCAGCAGATCTGCGTCTGGTAGATGAAGTCCGACTTCGGCCACTTGCCACCGTAGAAGTACTCATCGAGATGCATGCTGCCCCAGTAGATCCGCATGTACGAGCACATGTCGCGCGCGAAGCCGTAGGATTCGGCCGCATCAAGGCAGCGCTGCGTGAATTTGCGGTCGAGCGACACGCCTGCCGAATACGGCTCGCCGGTCAGCGGATAGACGTCGTCGCCGAGCGAGGTCGGAATCGCGTCGAACGACCAGCCGGCCGCGGACCAGCGGATGCCGCCGTTGTCCTTCGCGCGGGCGAAGTTCTGGTAGTACTGCTCGCGCAGCTCCTTGGCCTTGCCCCAGAGCTTGAGCGGTTCGGTCGGATACAGGTTCGTCATGATTGGTCTCTCCTTGAGGGCTCAGAACAGCTCTTCTTCGCTCAGCGTCTCGAGCATCGCTTCGATGCGGATGCGGAACGGGCCGATGGGGTTCGTGATGTCGAATTCCAGGAACAACGTCGGGATGCCGTTGGCTTCCAGGTGACGCTTCAGGTCCGGGTAATCGCCCTCGTGCGGATCGCAGAACTTCTGCTGCAGGAAGACGGCGGCCTGGACGTTGTATTCCTTCGCCAGATTCAGCACGTGGTCGAAACGCGTGTGGGCCGGGTAGTCCTTCGTCGGGCACGCCGGCCGGTCGCAGTAGCGCTCGGCGATCGCGCGGACGACGTCGTCGTCGGGCTTCGAGGCATTCCAGAAGTAGCGCGTGCCCGAACACTGGTCGTCGATGACGATCGTCGCGCCGACGGATTCGACCATCGCCATGAACGCGATGTCGTCGTTTTCCGAGCCGATGGTCATGAAGCGCGCGCCCTGCGGACGATCGAGATTGCGCGTCGGCAGCGCCGCCAGCACTTTCTTCAGCTGCTCGTTGTGCTCGCGCTTGTCGATGAACTGGGCGGTGATCGACGCATACAGCGCTTCGACGCCAGTCACCTGCGGATTCGTTTCCTTGCGGTAGTCGAAGAGCTGGCGCAGCAGGCGGCGGTTCTCGTCGACCACGGCGAGCGCGTCGCGCAGCATGTCGTCGGTGATTTCCTTGCCGGTCAGCGTCTGCAGGAACACGCGGAAGCGCTGCACTTCGGCGATATGGGCCTTGCGCGAATGCGGCGACTGCACGTCGTTCGGCATCGCGACGTAGTAGTCCCACTTCACCGTCGGGACATTCTGGCGCCACGAGCTGTAGGTCTGGCGATACTGGATGCACGACTGCGTCAGCGTCACGCCTTCCGCATAGTCGTAGCGACCGAGCAGGCCCTGGGCGAGCGAGTCGCGACAGAACGGGCAGAACATGCCAAAGATGTGCGGCTCGGTGACGTTCTGCGGCTCATGGGCGCCGAGCACGCGCACCGGCAGCATCCCGGCCGCAATCAGCAACTCCTCCGGCGAATAGGTACACATCGTCGCCACGACCTGCCCGCCCGTGCGTGCCTTCCAGGCCCGCGCATAGTCGTGACGCTTCTCGTACCACTCCTTGAACTGGTCAAACAATCCGTCGTTCATGAACTTGCCTCCTTAAGAATGTTCCGCTGCGCGGCGGATCCGGCCATCTGAGAAACATATCGAGCGATACAAACCCCATCCGCCCCTGGGTCTTCACTTGTTTGATGCCAATCAAACAAGTGAATGAACACTCACTCTACTCGCGGTTCATTAGGAATGCAAGTGTTCAGGGGAAATCGGATCCGACCACCGAACAGGGGTAATCCGGGAGTGCCCTCGATGGACAGGACGTCGCGGGGTCGTGGCCCAGCGGCCACGACTGGCTTGACGAGCCGGGGCGGTGTCGCTTGACACCAACCTCGTTTCGGCTTTGCCGTGTGCATTGTGGAGTAAACGGAAAAAGCGGCCAAAATGACCGCTTTTTCTCGTATTTTTGGCGGAAGCGGTGAGATTCGAACTCACGAACGGTTGCCCGTTGCCGGTTTTCAAGACCGGTGCAATCGACCACTCTGCCACGCTTCCTGGGCGGGTTCAGGGCAGGTTTCCAGTTGCGCTGCCCTGCTGCCGAGAGCGGCGAAGTATACCACCCGGGCGCGCCGTGCACCGCCATATGGAAGCTGCCGGCGCGAATCCCGCGGTGCGGGGCGGCAAATCCCTCCGCGTCAGTTCCGCTCAAAAAGCGCGATCGATTCCACGTGCGAGGTTTGCGGGAACATGTTGGCAATGCCGGCGCCTCGCAGCACGTAGCCCTTCTCGTGCACCAGCACGGCCGCATCGCGCGCGAGCGTCGCCGGATTGCAGGATACGTACACGATACGCGCGGGCGATTGCAGCGCGCTGAGCGCCTTGACGACCGCGATCGCTCCTTCGCGCGGCGGATCGATCAGCAGCTTGTCGAGCTTGCCAAGCGCGGCGAGGCTGTCCTCGGTCGCTTCGAATAGGTTTGCGGCGTGGAATTCGCTGCGGCCGTGCAGGCCGTTGCGTCGCGCGTTCTTGGTCGCACGCCTAACGAGTGATTCGCTGCCCTCGACGCCTACCACCATGGCACCGCGGCGAGCGATCGGCAGGCTGAAATTTCCCAGCCCGCAAAACAGGTCGGCGATGCGCTCGCCGGGCCGGGGATCGAGCAGCTGCAACGAACGACGGATCAGCAGGCGGTTGATGTCGATATTCACCTGGGTGAAGTCGGTCGGCTGGAACGCCATCGTGACGTCGAACTCGGGCAGGGTATAGGCGAGCGGCGCGGCACCCTTCGGGTGCAGCGGATGCGCCGTCGCCGGTGCGCCCGGCTGCAGCCACACCTGCACGCCATGCTCGTCGGCGAAGGCCGCGAGCCGCGCCTCGTCGGCGGGAGTCAACGGCAACAGGTTGCGGAACACCAGTACGGTCGTCGTGTCGCCGATCGCGATTTCGATCTGTGGCAGCCGGTCGGCTATCGAGAGTCCGCCGATGAGTTCGTGCAACGCCGGCAACATCCCCGAAACGTGAGAAGGCAGAATGGCGCAGCTGTGCATGTCGGCGATGTAGCTGCTGCGCCGTTCGTGGAAGCCGATCAGCACTCCGCCTTTTTTTGGCACCACCCTGACGCCGATCCGCGCACGATAGCGGTAACCCCAGGACGGGCCGTGGATCGCCGCGTAGATGATGCCGGGCCTTACCTTTCCGACGTGCCACAACGCGTCCTCGAGCACGCGCTGCTTGGCGGCCGCCTGCGCGACCGAGTCGAGATGCTGCATCGAGCACCCTCCGCACACGCCGAAATGCTCGCACCGAGGTACAACGCGCTGGGCGCTGGCCTTGATGATGCGGGTCGCCTCGGCGAGGTCGTAACTCGGCCGCTGACGATAGACCGTATATTCGACCCGCTCGCCCGCAAGTGCCCCCTCGACGAAGACGACCTTGCCGTCAACGTGCGCGACCCCGCGACCTTCGTGATCCAGCGACTCGATGACTGCGACAGGCATTGAATATCCGCCAAAAGCCGATGATTTTACGTCTCTCCGCGACACTTTTTACATCGGCACATCGTTTGCAGGAAAACTTCCCGGAAGCATCCAGGCGACAGGCGACCTTGCTCGCCCGCTCATAAAAATTGAAACATGTTGGTCCACAGGAAATGCCGAGGACCTTGTGCCGCGCGAAGTCCATGCCGTTTATCCGGGTGCGGCACTGCAACACATAACGAGTGGCAGCGACATTGACATGCTAGAATTTCCATTGGTCTACCGCTTGCATAATCGCTTTGACGATCTGCAGACAAGGCGGATCAACTGCTGTCATCACCTCTATCTAATAAGGAAACCAGACATGAAACAATCGCTCCTCGTCGCTGCCCTGCTCGCCTTTGCCCTGTCCGCGTGCGGCAAGAAGGAAGAGCCCGCTGCTCCTCCGGCTCCTGCGCAGGAAGCAGCCCCCGCAGCCGCAGTCGAGGAAGCCGCGAAGGAAGCCGTGGAAAGCGCCAAGGAAGGCGCGGCCAATGCGGTCGAAGCAGCCAAGGAAGGCGCCGAGCAAGCTGTCGCAGCAGCCAAGGAAGGTGCTGACGCGGCTGTCGAAGCAACGAAGGAAGCCGTTCAGAAGTAACGGGCTCTTCCGGAATGAAAAAGCCGGCGCGAGCCGGCTTTTTTTTACAAACCAAGGAAACACCTCCGCGGCGAGCTCCGGGTCACCCCTGCGGGATGCCGCCACGCCTCAGCGCAGTTGCTCCTGCAACAGAGTGAGAATCTTGCGCGCGGTAGCCGACGAATCTTCCCCGCCTTCGCGCGTCATCACGGTGATCACCGACGCATCCTCTTCGCCCTGCACCCGCAGGCGATATTCACTGCCGCTTGCCGCGACTTCGTCCTTGCCGCGCCAGAACGCCAACTTCGACAGGAAGCCCTCGGATTTCTTCGACTCGATGTCGACCTCCGGATCGACATAACGGACGAAATACAGCCCCTTCGAACGGTCGCGATCCTCGACGGTGAAACCGATCCGGTCCAGCGCGAGGCCAACCCGTCGCCACGCGCGATCGAAAGACTCCTGCATCGACAGGCTCGCCTTCCCGCCGGCGGTCTGCAGCGTCGCGCGCTCGGCCTCCGGGGCCGCCGCAACGATCGCCTGCGCGTGCTCTTCCTTCGCGCCGAGCCGCACCATCAGGCGGCGCAGCATCTCGGCCTCGATGTCCGGATCGGCCGGGCGGGGCTGCCAGATCGTCGTATCCTTCGCTTCGGTGGGATAGATCTCCACCATTCCGCGATGGCTGATATAGATCTCCACCGTGTTCGGTTCCTTGCCCGGTTCGAGCCGGGTGCGGAATTTGTCCCGTTCCGGCGTCGAGAACAATCCGTCGAGCACGCCGCCGATCGCGGAGCGCAGGAAGTCCTGCGGAATTTTCGCCCTGTCTTCGGCCCAATCGGTTTCCATCACCCCGACTTGCGGGCGGTCGATGTTCACGACGAAGCCGAGCTCGAGCCAGAAATCCTTGACCTGCGGCCACAGCACGTCCGGCGTTCCCGGAACGACGAGCCAGCGCTGCGTGCCGGCACGTTCGACCCGCATGCTTTGCACTGCGGGCAGCACGTCTGCGGTCGCCGTCGCCTGCGGCTGCGCGGCCCGGTCGCTGGTATAGGCCGAATAGGTCGCGACGCCGCGCGGCGAGACGTCAGGTACGGCATAGCGGTCGTCACGCGTCGGGGCGGTGAGGTCGGGGGGAATCTCGAGCGGCGGCAACTGGCGCGCACTTTTGTAGTCGATCTTCTTCGATTCGACCAGTGAGCCGGAGCATCCGGCCAGGACGAGTGAAAGGGCGAGAAGTGAAGCCGAGGTGCGGACGCTGCGATTCATGAGTTTCCGAAAGTCCTGAAGATTCAAACGTTCACGCCGGCACGACGCATCGCGAGCAGCACGCGCTCCTGCGAGCCGGACGACAGCGGGGTCAACGGAAGGCGAATGCCGGATTCGATCAGGCCCATGCGGGCAACCGCCCACTTGACCGGAATCGGATTGGCCTCGCAGAAGAGATCGCGGTGCAGGCCGACGAGGTGCGCGTTGATCTCGCGCGCCCTGAGCGCATCTCCCGCACATGCTGCGGCGCACATCTCGTGCATTGCCCGCGGCGCGACGTTGGCGGTGACCGAGATCGTGCCGTGACCGCCAAGAAGGATGAAGGCTGCCGCGGTCATGTCGTCGCCGGTGTAGAGGGCGAAATCCTTCGGCGCGCGGTCGATCAGATCACAGGCGCGGTCGATGCTGCCCGTCGCGTCCTTGATGCCGATGATGCTCGGGATCTCGGCCAAGCGCAGCGCCGTGTCGTTCGACAGATCGGCGACGGTGCGCCCCGGGACGTTATAGAGGATCAGCGGCAGTTCGACGGTTTCGGCGATCGAACGGAAGTGCCGGTAAAGTCCTTCCTGGGTCGGCCGGTTGTAATACGGGACGACCGAAAGCTGCGCGACTGCCCCCGCCTCCTGCGCAAAGCGGGCAAGTTCGATCGCTTCGGCTGTCGAGTTGGCGCCAGCTCCGGCGATCACCGGGATACGCCCGGCGGCATGCTCGACCGTCGTGCGGATGAGTTCGCAATGCTCCTCGACGCTCACCGTCGGCGATTCGCCGGTGGTGCCGACGACCACGATGCCGTCGGTACCTTCGGCCACGTGGAAGTCGATCAAACTGCGCAGACGAGGGTAATCCAGGCTGCCATCCTCGTGCATCGGCGTGACGATGGCGACAATCGATCCGGTAATCATGGAAGTGGCCGAAAGATTAAAACGCTGATTCTACCCGATCGACGGCAGACGACCACCCCGGTGCGGGCGCGGATCGCGTCGCACGCGCCCCATCACAGATCGGCCAGCGCCTTGATATGCGCAACCACCGAGCGGGCGAGCGAAGACAGCGCGTATCCCCCTTCGAGGATGGAAACGATGTTCTTGTGTCCGCAGTCCGCCGCAAGCGCCTTGACCTGCTGCGTCACCCAGACATAGTCGGATTCGACCAGACCGAGCGACCCCATGTCGTCTTCGTAATGCCCGTCGAAACCCGCGGAGATGAAGATCATCTGCGGGTTGTGGTTCCTCAGCGCGGGGATCCAGACGTCGCTGACAATCTGGCGAAAAGTGTCTCCGCGCGCACCGGCGGGGACCGGCACGTTGACCATGTGTGCCGCCGTGCAGTCCGCGCCGCTGTAGGGATAGAACGGATGCTGGAAAATGCTCGTCATCATCACGCGGGGATCCTCGCGGAAGATGTCCTCGGTGCCGTTGCCGTGGTGAACGTCGAAATCGACGATCGCCACCCGCTCCAGTCCGTGCGCCTCGAGCGCGTGGCGCGCCGCGATCGCGACATTGTTGAGGAAACAGAATCCCATCGCCCGGGCCCGTTCCGCGTGATGACCCGGCGGGCGCACCGCGCAGAACGCGTTCTCGATCTCGCCCTTCAGCACCAGGTCCGTCGCCAGCACGCCCGCACCGGCCGAACGCAACGCCGCCTTCATGGTCTCGGGATTCATGGCGGTATCGGGATCGAGGTGGCGGATGCCATGCTCGGGCACGCTGTTCATCAGCTCTTCGAGGTACGCGGCAGGGTGTGCGCGAGTGATCTGCTCGGGCGTCGCCTGGGGCGCGTCGTAAAATGAGAGATAGAGGTCGAGGCCGGCCGCGATCAAGCGGTCATTGATCGCTGCAAGCCGGTCAGAGCATTCCGGATGGAAAGCCCCCATATCGTGCAGCCAGCATTCCCGGTGCGTAATGAACGCAGTCGTCGTCATATCCCTCCCCTCATTCATTGCAGGCGATGTCACCGCGGCCTGGCCTTCGAACCGTTTCGTCGCCTGCGTCGGGCGCAGCCTGATGATCTTTGTCGTCTATTATCACCGCTTCCCGGTCAATTTCACAGTGCGCAACCCCATGCCTCACGGCCATGCCACCCGCCTGCCCGGCGAAGCAATCCGGGCCCTTCCCGTCCCGGGCGGCACCACGACTTCCCGCCGGCGACTCAAGCTGGCCCCGGTTCTGCATCAAGCGCGGCGCCTATTGCCGACCGCCTGGTTTGCCTGGCCGGAACAGGGGGAACCCCTGGATTCCCGGCGACCACCACCCAGAGACTGAGACACAAATGAAACAACGCTTCGTCACCCCGCTCCTCGCGCTTGCTCTCCTCTCGGGCACAGCGCTCGCCGATGCGTCCTATGTCCAGCGCGAGGAGGTCAGGGCGTTCGTCCGCGCAATGGAGGAAAAACACGGTTTCGACGGCGGGGAAGTGCTCGCGGCGCTCGACCGCGCCCGCCACGCGCCCGGCGTCATCCGGCTGATCAGCCCGTCGGGCTCGCCCGGCGTCCGCTCATGGCAACGCTACCGCGCCCGCTTTCTCGATTCGGGACGCATCGGTGGCGGCGTTGCATTCTGGCAGGAGCATGCGGCGACCTTGCAGGCCGCGCACGAACGCTATGGCGTGCCGCCGGAAATCGTCGTCGCGATCATCGGCGTGGAAACCTACTATGGCCGCAATACGGGAAATTTCGAGACGCTGTCGGCGCTGGCAACGCTGGCGTTCGACTATCCGCCACGGGCACCGCTGTTCCTGCGCGAACTCGAAAACCTGTTCCTGCTGGCACGCGAGCAGCAACGCGATCTTTTCAGCTATTACGGTTCGTATGCCGGCGCGATCGGCTACCCACAGTTCCTACCCAGCAGCATCCGCAGCTACGGCGTTGATTTCGACCGCAGCGGCGGCATCGACTTCGATCTGGAACCGACCGATGCGATCGGCAGTGTCGCGCGCTACCTCGCCGAGCATGGCTGGGTGCGTGGTGACCTCGTCGCGGAGCCGGCGCGCGTCGCGCCCGGAGCCGACCTGCAGCCGCTGATCGACGCCGGCATCAAACCCGCGCTTTCACCGGAACAACTGGCACAGGCCGGCGTAACGGGCCTCAATGGCACGTTACGCGCGGCTCCTGCGACCCTCGTCGACCTTGCGACGCCCGACACTGAAACCGAATACTGGCTCGGGTACCAAAATTTCTACACGATCACGCGCTACAACAAGAGCAGCTTCTACGCGATGGCCGTATTCGAACTGTCACAGGCCTTGCGTGAGCAGCAAAGGGCTGAAACCGCACGCGCGGAATGAACGGGCGGGGCGAGCCTACAGCAGTTCGTCCCGCGAAATACCGCGCCGTTTGACGGTCCTTCGCAATTGTCCCAGCGCCTCGAGCTGGATCTGGCGCACCCGCTCACGCGTCAGGCACAGTCGCGACGCGAGTTCCTCCAGCGTCATCACCTCGCATTCATCGAGCCCGTATCGATGCCGGATCACGAGGCGCTGCTTTTCGTTCAACATCCCGATCCATTCCTGGATCAGCCTCTCGACCTCCGCATCCTGGATGTGGGTATCGGGAGGCTCGGCCTGATCGTCGGCGAGCGATTCGCCAATCGAAAGGGTCGGGTCGATCTCGAGCGGCGCGTCGAGCGACGCAGTGTGCTCGCTCAGGGCGAGGATCGCGCGCACCTCATCGACCGACTTGTCGAGACGATGGGCGACCTGCTCAAGCGTGAACTCGCCGTTGCCCGACGCTTCGAGGTTGCGCTGCGCGCGCAGCACCTGGTTCAGCTCCTTGACCACGTGCACCGGCAGGCGGATCGTGCGCGACTGGTTCATGATCGCCCGCTCGATGTTCTGGCGAATCCACCACGTCGCGTAGGTCGAGAAGCGGAAGCCGCGCTCGGGGTCGAATTTCTCGAGCGCATGCATCAGGCCGAGATTTCCCTCCTCGACCAGATCGAGCAGCGGGATGCCGCGATTGAGGTAATGTTTCGCGATATTGACGACCAGGCGCAAATTGCGCTCGATCATGATCTGGCGAGCGGAAAAATCGCCGGTGCGCACTCTTCTCGCGAGCGCAGCCTCTTCGGCTGCTGTAAGCAGCGGATTCGCCCCGATCTCGTTCAGGTAGATCTGGGTGACGTCGCTGAGAAACTCGTTCTCGAACGCGGGCGCGACCCGCTCGACGAACACCTCCACCTCGGGGGGCAGATCCGGCTCCTGACTATCCACATCGTCACGACTCACCGGATCGTACATAGCCTCCTCGTTAGCGTGCAGGCAGATATTTCATCGGATCGACCGGACGTCCCTGCTTGCGAATCTCGAAGTGAAGCTTCGGGCGATCCGCATCGGTACTTCCGAGCTCTGCGATTTTCTGACCCTTGGTAACCGACTCCCCTTCCTTGACCAGCAACTGCTGGTTGTGCGCGTATGCCGTGAGATAGTTCGCGTCGTGCTTGATGATGACCAGTTTTCCATAGCCGCGCAAGCCGCTGCCCGAATACACTACCTTGCCCCCCGCGGAAGCAATCACCGGATCGCCCGGCTTGCCAGCGATATCGAGCCCCTTGTTGGCGGCCTCGTCGAACGTCCCGATGACCTGGCCGCTTACCGGCCATAGCCAAACAGGGTCGGTGGCCGCCGGCTTGTCCGCTTCCGGGGCGGGCGGCGGCACAACCGGCGGAAGGGTCGAGCGAGGCTGGATCGAAGCCCACGCTTCGTCGCTATAAGGCTGCTTTCCTCCCTTCGGGTCCTGCTTTACCAGCACGCTATTGGCGTCGCTCCCCGGCTTCACCGGCTGCACTTCCACGGGTTCGCCGATCGCGATCGGCTGCGCAACCGCATCCGCCGGAGGACCGACGCGCAATTCTCGGCCCACATGTATTTGATTCGGATCCGTCAAATTGTTCCAGACGACCAGATCCCTTGCCGTTACCCCATACAGCCGGGCGATACCCATCAAGGTATCGCCCGGCCGGACCACATGAACGGGCTGCTTCGCACCGTTGGTCGGAGCCTCCGAGGGCGCCTGGGTCGAGGGTGGGGGCGTGGTGTCGCGGACAGGAGCCCGGCCTGTCGCTGCGCATGCCGACAGCAGCGCGGCGAGAAGCACGGGGCCGAAAAACTTCAATGAAGCGGATTTTACTGAATGGATCATTCCGTACCAGTGAGCAAGGGGACGAAGCGCACGGCTTCGAACCGGCTTTCCCTGAAAATATTGCCGTGCCGCTCGGTCATCACGAGACGCTGGTCAGCGGTCCCGAGCGGGATCATCAATCGCCCGCCCGGAGCGAGTTGCTCCTTCAGCGAGTCCGGGATGCCGGCTGCAGCGGCAGCCACGATAATGGTGTCAAAAGGAGCGGCTTCGGGCAATCCCAGATTGCCGTCGGTGTATTTGAGACGAACGTTCGGCAGCCGCAAGGGGCGCAGGTTTTCGCGTGCCCGGTCAAGAAGGGGGCGAATGCGCTCTACGGTATACACTTCGGTCGCCACGAGGGACAGTACCGCGGCCTGGTAGCCGCAGCCGGCGCCGACTTCGAGGGTCCGTCCCAGTTCGCGGCCCACGCGCAGGATCTCGATCATGCGCGCGACCACCAGCGGTTGCGAAATCGTCTGCTGGTATCCGATCGGCAGCGCCGTGTCGTCGTACGCACTGAAGGCGAGGCCTTCATCGACAAACGCGTGGCGCGGAATCTGCATCATCGCCGCGAGCACCTTCTCGTCGGCGATCCCCTGCGCACGGAGCCGCTCAACCATGCGGGCACGGGCACGGCTCGAGGCCTGCCCGGGATCCGGGGGCCGCATGCTCATCTACCGACCCATTCGGCGACACTGGGAATCAGGCCGCTGTGAGTGAGGTCGATCTGTAACGGCGTGACCGACACGAAGCCTTCAGCCACCGCCTGGAAGTCGGTACCCTCACCCGCGTCCGCAGCCTGGCCGGCCGCGCCCACCCAATAGACGGTCTCGTTGCGCGGCGTCACGCTGCGAATCACCGGTTCGGCCTTGTGCCGCTTGCCCAGTCTCGTGACGCGGATGCCGCGCAGCTCTTCATAGGGGCGGTCCGGCACGTTCACGTTCAGCAATACCGGATGCTGGAAAGGGACGCGTGTAAATCGCTCGGCGAGATCGCGCGCGACCCGCGCAGCCGCCGAAAAATCAGTCGCCGCCTTGCTCACGAGAGACACCGCAATCGCCGGCACTCCGAGCAGGAACCCTTCCGTGGCGGCCGCGACCGTGCCCGAATAAATCGTGTCGTCGCCCATGTTCGCGCCGTGATTCACGCCGGACACGACCATGTCCGGGAGGTGATCGAGCATGCCGGTGACCGCAAGGTGCACGCAGTCGGTCGGTGTGCCGTTGACGAAATGGAAACCGTTTGCCGCCCGTCGCAGTGACAACGGGCGATCGAGCGTCAGGGAATTGCTCGCGCCGCTTCGGTCACGCTCGGGCGCCACCACCGTGACGTCCCCGACCTTCTGCAGAGCCTCAGCGAGGGCGGCGATCCCCGGAGCAAAATAGCCGTCGTCGTTACTCACCAAAATGCGCATGATTCTTCCGTTCGGAATGGCACGAGCGCCCACACCGTGCCCGATGTACGCAAGAGAAGCGGGGAATGTTAGCACAGCGGCACACGCCCTCCGCCCCTCCCCTGATGCGGCGCTGCCGGCGCGCTGATGAGACCGCCCCGGTGCGAGGCGGCGCCACTTCTAACAGGCGCCGAAGCAGACTTGGTCGCGGCCGTTGTGCTTGGCGTGATACATCCGCTGGTCGGCTTTCTCGATCAGGGCTTTCCAGTCGCCGGTGCTGTCGGTACGACGCTCCGCCAGGCCGATGCTGGCCGTCACCGGCGTGCCATCCGGGCCGGCACCCAGACCGAGCCTGCACAGGCGCTCGATCGCCGTCCGGGCTTCGGCGAGATCGGTGTTGGGCATGATGACGACGAATTCTTCGCCGCCCCAGCGGACCAGGACGTCGACACGCCGCAGCGCCGCCGTGATGTGCGTGGCGAGCGTGATCAGGACCTTGTCCCCCGCTTCATGGCCGAAGCGGTCGTTGATGCTCTTGAAGTGATCGACGTCGATGAAGGCGACTGTGATCGACCCCTGGTTGCGATTCGCGATGCCCAGTTGCAATTCGAGCATTTCTTCGCCGCTACCGCGCGAAAAGGCGCCGGTCAGAGGATCCCGCACCGACTGGCGCACCAGCGCCGTCATGAAGGTGAGCTGGCTCATCCCGGCAATGATCGACACGCCGGTGATCAGCACCAGCAACCAGAACGAGCCGGCAAACGATGGCCAGTTGAGCGTGGACCAGCTCAGATAGCCGGCGAGGGCTTGTGCGAGCAGGATCGGGCTCGAAATCAGCACGTTCTCGATCAGCGTCAACGGAAAGACCGACAGGCCCGCGAGCAGGACGAACGGCAGGAAGGCGTAGCCGGCGCCGATCGCCGCTGAAAGCTCGGACAGCTGGTACGTCCTGAGCACGGTGTGCGAAGCGACATAGAACGCCGTCGGAATCGCGAACAGGACCGCAATCGCCCGGTAGGCATCGAACAGGTTGCCCGACGGCCGGTAGCAGATCAGGAGGGTCGCGAACGCGGCGCTGGCAAAAAGCCGCATCAGGGCGAGGGTGACCCACAGCGACGGCGGAAAAACGACGAAATCGATCGCGCTCCACAGCGGCGTGAGCACGGCGAACAGAAACGCGAACATCCGCACGCGATTGACGATCATCGTCGCCCGTCGCCGCATCAGAAGCGGCATGTGCCGGTTCGGAAGGAAGAGGTAGCCGAGTTCCGATTTATCCAGTTCCCCCGGCATCGGGCCGGCGAGTCTGTGCCACAACACGTCGGCCAGATATGACATTCCTGCTCTTTCCCTTCAGAACGTTGGTTCGCTGATTGATGGACCGGGCGCAAGTCTAGCAGCCGGCTTTGGCCGTTCTCAGCATCGATCTATCTGAAAACGAGACGTTTTTCTCGCGCGGATGCCGATTTCACAATGGTTGACGGGGTCATATGGTCCGGTGCCCTGCCTCACGCGGTGGAAGGTCAGTCGTAGCGCTTCCTGTAGATGCGCATGTGGCCCTCCATCTCTGCGAACCGGGCCTCGATGCTCGTTCGTTCGAGCACCTCCTTCAGCCCGAGGCAGAGGAATCCGCCGGGCGGGAGGCTGTCGTCGAACAGGCGCAGGCAGCGTTCCTTGAGCGGCGGCTTGAAATAGATCATGACGTTGCGGCACAGGATCATGTTCATTTCGCCGAACTCGCCGTCGGTCGCGAGGTTGTGCGGCGCGAAGACGATATTTTTTCGCAACGCCGGGGACAAGAGCGCGTGCTCGTAGCGCGCCGTGTAGTAATCCGCGAAGGACGCGGCCCCGCCGCTCAACTGGTAGTTGCGGGTGAACAGCTGCATGTTGGCGACCGAGAGGATGCCTTCCTGCGCTCGCTCGAGGATCGCCTCGTTGATGTCGGTCGCGTAGATCCGGTAGCGCCCTGCCATCCCCTCCTCGTTGAGCAAGATCGCCATCGAGTAGGCTTCCTCGCCGGTGGCACAGCCCGCGTGCCAGATCTTGACGAACGGATACGTCCGGAGGAAGGGAACGACTTTCGTGCGCACCATCCTGAAGAAGGCGGGGTCGCGGAACATTTCCGTGACGTTGATAGTGATTCCGCGCAGCAGCGAATCGAAGACGCTGCGGTCACGCAGCAGCCGCGACTGCGCGAGCGAAAACGTCTCGAAGCCGGACTCGGCGAGCCAGCGCACGAGGCGGCGCCTGATCGAAGCTTCCGCATAGTCGCGGAAGTCGTAGCCGTACACCTGCTCGATTCCCTCGAGCAGCAAGCGCATTTCCACCTCTTGCAGATCCGGTTTCGGGTGGTCCCACTCAGACACGCTGATACATCCACACGCGAATCAGCGAAAACAGCTTGTCGACATCGATCGGCTTGGCGATGTAGTCGCTCGCTCCCGCCTCGATGCATTTCTCGTAATCGCCCTTCATCGCCTTCGCAGTCATCGCGATCACCGGAAGCTTGCCGAAGCGCGGATTGCGGCGGATTTCGCGCATCGCGGCATAACCGTCGGTGTCCGGCATCATGATGTCCATGAGCACGATCGACACATCCGGATGCTCTTCCAGGCGGGCCAGCGCCTTGCGGCCGTTGTCCGCCTCGATCACGACCATATTCTTTTCGGCAAGCACGCTCGACAGCGAGAACAGGTTGCGCATGTCGTCGTCGACCAGCAGCACCTTCCTGCCTTCGAGCATCGCCTCCTTGTCGAGTGCCGCGCGGATCATGCGCTGCTTGTTCGCGGGCAGCCTCGTTTCGACCTGGTGCAGGAAGAGGGCCACTTCGTTGATCAGCCGCTCGGGGCTCTTCGCGCCCTTGATGACGATGCTTTCCGCGTAGCGCCGCAGCCTGCGTTCATCATCCTCGCTCAGCTCGCGGCCCGAATGGATGACGACCGGGACGCGCGCGCCGCGTTCCATCTCCTGCATGTGATCGAGCAGATCGAAACCGGACATCTCCGGCAGCCCGAGATCGAGGACGACGCAATCGAAGGTTTCGGACGCCAGCAGATCGACCGCTTCGCGTCCCGAGGAGGCCACCGAGATCTCGACCTCCTTGTCGTCGAGCAGC
This sequence comes from Aromatoleum bremense, assembly GCF_017894365.1. Classification (NCBI taxonomy): domain Bacteria; kingdom Pseudomonadati; phylum Pseudomonadota; class Betaproteobacteria; order Rhodocyclales; family Rhodocyclaceae; genus Aromatoleum; species Aromatoleum bremense. Next base: position 3,194,068 of record NZ_CP059467.1, on the reverse strand, counting down.
GCGACGATGCTGTACGCCTCGTTCTGGTCGTCCTCGACGACAAGCAGCCGCTTGACGGACTTCGTCACCGTGCGCTCGATCGCCTCGATGACCTTGTTCAACTGGTCGCTGTCGACGGGCTTCGTCGCGAAGCCGATCGCCGCCATCCCCAAAGCCTTTTGCCGCTCCTCGAGGCAGGTGAGAAAGTGGACCGGAATGTGGCGCGTGCGCGGGTTGTCCTTCAGGCTGCGCATCACGTTCCAGCCGTCGATGCCGGGCAGCATCACGTCGAGGATGATCGCGCTCGGCAGCTCCCGCTCCGCGAGTTCGAGCCCCTTTTCCCCGCTCTCGGCGACGAGGACGGAGAACCCGCGCGCCCGGATCATTTCCTGCAGGATCTTCGCGAACTCGGGATCGTCCTCGACGACCAGGATGCTCCGGTCGCCGGTTTTCGAATGACCGGCCTCCTGCGGCACCGGCGAACAGACGGGCGGCTGCGGGAGCAGCGCGGCGGGCGGACGGCGCCGCTCTGGCGCCTTGTCGCTTTCGCCGCAGAGCGGCAGGTACAGGATGAACACGCTGCCCTTGCCTTCGCTGCTGCTCATGCGGATATCGCCATGCATCCTGCGGGCCAGCTCGAGCGAGATCGAAAGGCCCAGGCCGGTGCCACCGTATCTGCGGCTGATCGAACCGTCGGCCTGCTGGAAGGCATCGAAAATCCCTTGCTGCTTGTCCGGCGAAATCCCGATGCCGGTATCGCTGACGATGAACGCGATCGCGGGCTCCGGCAGGGGATTGCCGGTGCCGGAAGGGGAAGTCACGCGCAGCCTGACCTCGCCGTGTTCGGTGAACTTCAGCGCGTTGGAGAGAAGGTTCTTCAGTATCTGATGAACGCGCTGCGTATCCCCGTGGAACGTTCGGGGGACATCCGCCTCGACTTCCACGCTGAATGCGATCCGCTTCTGCTCGGCCTGGGACTGGAACAGGCTGCGCATCGACGCGGACAGCTCCTCGACAGCGATATCGGCGAAGTCGAGTTCGATCCGCCCTGCCTCGATCTTCGACAGATCGAGGATATCGTTGATGAGGTCGAGCAGATCGGTGCCGGCCGAGTGGATCGTCGACGCGAACTCGATCTGCTTTTCGCTCAGGTTGCCGTCCTTGTTCTGCATCAGCAGGCTGGACAGAATCATCAGGCTGTTGAGCGGCGTGCGCAGTTCGTGCGACATGTTCGCGAGAAATTGCGACTTGTATGCACTCACGCGCTCGAGTTCCTGCGCCTTCAGGCGAAGGTCCTCGGCGGCGAGCTTGATCTCCCGGTTCTTCGCCCGGATGTTTTCGCGCTGCGTCTCGAGCATCTGGGCACGTTCTTCCAGTTCCTCGTTGCTTTGCTGCAGTTCCTCCTGCTGCACGCGGAGTTCTTCGGCCTGCTGCTGGGTCTCTTCGAGGAGCTCGGCCATCCGCTGGCGCGACAGACTGACGCTCAGGCCGATCGCGACGGCTTCCTGCGCCAGGCTCAGGAACTCGAGCTGGATGTCCGTCATTTCGGAGAAAGTGCCAATCTCGAGCGCGCCGATCAGCCGCGTTCCATGCAGCAAAGGCAGCGCGAGGACGACTTTCGGCACGGACTCGCCGAGTGCGGAGGCGATCGGCAGATAATCGGCCGGCACGTTCGCGAGGCAGATCGGCTTGCGTTCCCGGGCGGCCTGCCCGATCAGCCCCTCGCCGAGACGGAAGCGGTCGCCGAGGTTCTTGCGTCGTGTGAAGGCATAGCTCGCCGCCAGGCTCAGTTCCTCCGCACGCTCGTCGAGCAGGTACAGCGCGCCGACTCCAGCCTTCAGGTATTCCACGAGGTAGACAAGCACCTTGTCGGCGATGTCGGACGCCACCTGTTCTCCCCGCATCACCGAGTTGAGTTCGTTCAGCCCGCTCTTGAGCCAGTCCGCGTCACGGGCCTGCGCGCGCGCCTGGCGCAACGACGAAGTCATGTTGCGGAAGGAGTGGTCGAGCTCGCTCTGGACCGCGCTCAGTTGCGCCGCCGCCTTGAGCAGGACGCCGGTTTCGTCGTGCGGCAAACCCTCCGGGTCGATCTTGAGCGGCTTCGACTCTCCGATCTCCTGGCTCAGGTCTCCCGCGCCGATGGCCTCCACGACGCGCGCCTTGTCCGAGCTGCTTTCGATCACTCGCTTGACTTCGCCAGCGGCGCGCCGCAGCGAGCGGTTGACGCTGTGCGTGATGACGAAGGTCAAGACCGCCCCGGCAGCCAGGATCAGCACCAGCGCGGCGACAAGCAGGCGCCCGGCGGACACAGCCTCGGTTTCGGCGGTCTGCTGGTAGGCCAAAGCCCGCTCGTCCGAGAAATTCGAAACGACGTTCATTCGGTCGAGCAGCGCATTGACAAGCCGGCCCGAGCGCTCGCCATGCAAAACGATCGCCTCGGCGCGACGACCGCTTTTCACGAGCGCCGTCGTCTCGGCGCGCACCGCCTTCCAGTCGTCCCGCGCCTGCTGGATCCTGTCCAAGTCGACGGGGCTGCCGCCGTAACGCTCCCGCAGCAACGCAAACCTCGCGTCATTGTCCTTGCGCCGCGCCTCGAGCCTCTGCTCGTAGCCCTCGACTTCCGCAGGGTCCGCGTAGTGCACGAGAGTGTTCATGATCTGCTGGGCGACGAGCGCCTCCGCCTTCGCTTCGCGGATTGCGATAGCCACGGTGAACGGGTGCCGGTACATGCTGGCGGTCGTGTCGGCGAGGCCGTGGATGCTGCGCAGGCTCATGACACCCAGCAGCAGGGTCGCCACCAGCATCAGGGAAAACCCGGCGACCAGGCGCGTCGTGATACTCAATCGACTTGGCATTGCTTCACTGCTCTCCGTGCTGACCTTACTCTCCGGCAAGGCTCGGCTGGTTCACCCCGCTCACCGCCAAGGCATGCCAGCGCATATTGCCCTGCACACGTTTCGCGCCACCGGCCTTGAACTTCTTCGTCAGCTCGCTCGCCGGGAGCGGCTTGCTGTAGAGGTACCCCTGGTATTCGTCGCATCCCAGCCTGCGCAACGCCCCGAGCTGGGCTTCGTTTTCCACCCCTTCGGCGATGACGTTGAGCCCGATCGCGTGGGCCATCTGGACGATCGCGGTGACGATGGCATGGGTGTCATGGTCGTGCGGCAGGTCGCGCACGAACGATTGGTCGATCTTGAGGACGTGGATCGGAAGCGCCTTGAGGATCGCGAGCGACGAGTAGCCGGTGCCGAAGTCATCGACCGCGATCGATACGCCGGTTGCGCCGATCTGCGCCAGCACGCTCGCCGCCTGGTCCACGTCGCGCATCAACAAGGTTTCGGTGATCTCGAGCTCGATATACGCCGGAGACAGTCCGTGCTCGTCGAGCAGGCACGCGAGCGTGTCGGGCAGCGCCGAATAGATCTGCGGCTCGGCGACATTCACCGCGATTCGCACGGTTTCCTTGAGCCATCCCGCATCCTGCCACTGCCGCGCCTGGCGACACGCCGCGCGCAGCGCCCATTCGCCCAACGGCACCAGCATGCCGACCTCCTCGGCGAGCCCCATGAACTGTTCGGCCGAAAGGAATCCGAGCTGGGGATGGTGCCAGCGCAGCAACGCCTCCAGCCCCGCGATCGTTCCCTCGACGACGTTGACCTTCGGTTGGTAGTACAACTCGAATTCGTCGTTCTCCAGCGCCTGCTGCAGCTCGTGCTCGTGCCGGATGCGTTCCAGCAGGCGGCGGTTGAGTTCCTCGTGATAGAACTCGTGGCCGTTACGCCCCCTCTGCTTCGCTTCGTACATCGCCAGATCGGCATTCTTCATCAGCGCGCCCGCACTCGTCCCGTCCTCCGGGTAAAGGCTGATCCCGACGCTCGCGGACACCTTCACCGTGCTGGTGCCAAGCTCGAACGGATGCGCCAGCGCGGCGCAGATCTTGATTGCCACTTGCGCGGCATCGTCCTTGTCGTGCAGGTTTTCGAGCAATACGACGAACTCGTCGCCGCCGAACCGGGCCAGCGTGTCAGCCTCCCGCACCGCACCGCTCAGCCGCGTGGCGACCTGTTTCAGCAGTTCGTCCCCCTTGTCATGCCCGAGGGAATCATTGACGCACTTGAAGCGATCGAGGTCCAGAAACAGCAACGCGAGACGGTCGTTCTGGCGACCGGCCACCGCGATCGCATGTGCGAGACGGTCGTTGAGCGAGCGGCGGTTGAAGAAACCGGTAAGCGTGTCCCGAAGCGCGAGCTCCCGGGCAAGCTTTTCCGCTCCGCGCCGCTCTGCAACCTCCGTCTGCAGGGCCGCGTTGGCACGCTCCAGATCCTCCAGGCGCTGTACCTGCAGCTCGCGATTGAGATCCGCGAGCAAGGCCGCCTTGTGCTCCAGTTCCCGCCGTTGTCGGCAAAGTTCGACGAACACGCCTACCTTTGCCTGCAGCACCTGCGGGACGAGCGGGGTGAAGAGGTAATCGGCAGCGCCGGCCTCGTAACCCTTGATCCGGTCGAGCTCGTCGGACCGGTGAGCAGTCAGGAAGATGATCGGTATCGCAGCCGAACGGGGGCGGCCGTGAATCAGCCGGGCAGTCTCGAATCCGTCGAGTCCGGGCATATTCACGTCGAGCAGGATCGTCGCGAATTCATGCTCGAGAAGCTGCCGCAGCGCCTCCTCGCCCGAGCTCGCGGTCACGACCGTGAAACGCAGGTGCTCCGCCGCAGTTTCAAGCAGCGCGGCGACGGCCTTCAGGCTGGCATCGTCGTCATTGACAACGAGTACCAGCGGGTTCTCTTCGGGATCCATAGGGGTGCCCGGTACGAATTGCGGTTGTAGGGGGATGCCTCAAGGCACAAAACTACCGACTATAGAGCCATGAAAGGGCGTCGGCCAGAGCGTAAAGCTGCTCGCGCGGGAGCGCCCCCGGAAGCGGTATCCGGGATTTCAGCCTTCGATCTTTAGGGTTGCAGCGCGCACTCCAGCGACGAAAGTCGCTTCCCGCCTAAGGGTTATTCGATTCCCAAAGCGGTGCGGGGATACGAGTCCGGTCACCGACCTCCCTCCCGGCATACGGATTTCCGCGACGATTTGATACAAAATCGTCCACTCTACGCGCAGGAAGGCAAGCAGATTCGCCCAACCGGTCGCCCGACAAGCAAAAAGGCCAACCCCGAAGGATTGGCCTTTTTGCTTGAATCTATGGTGCTGCTGACCGGAATCGAACTGGTGACCTACTGATTACTAATCAGAATTTATCGCTATTCACGGAAGATAGACAGAAGGCGATAAAGCCGCACAAATCCTTGCATACACTGGGTTTCAAGGCAAAACAGCATTCCTTGCGCAATAGACGGGAATAGACGAAAATCACATTCATTCGTTCCCCAGTCGTTCCCCGAGGATGCCGCCATGCCCCGCCAGCGTTTGACCCTTCCCCGCATCGCCGCCTTCAAGCCGAAGGGCGATGGCTTCCTGTGGGATGAGGACATGCCGCGCCTCGCTGTGCGCGCTCGCCCGTCTGGCGCAAAGTCGTTCATCTTCAAAGCGACGCTGAACTACAAGGACATCCGCATCACCATCGGCAGCACGGACGCATGGACTATCGAGGCCGCCCGCGACGAGGCCCGCAAGTTTCAGCGGTGGATTGACGACGGGAAAGACCCGCGCGACGTGCTGCGAGAACTGGAAGAGGCCCGCGCCTCCGACGAGGCTGCCGCCAAGGCCGCGCAGGAGGCCGCCAAGCGCGCCGCCGACGAACAGAGCCGCTACACCCTGCGCGCCCTGTGCGACGCCTATACAGGCCACCTCGAGCGCATCGGCAAGGGCAAGAGCGCCGCCGCTACCCGCTCCGCTTTCAAGTGCCACGTTTTCACGCATGAAGCGATTGCCGCCGCCCCGGCCCGCGAAATAACCTCTCACCAAATCGCCGCGATGGTCCGCAAGGTACGCGAGGCCGGCAAGGAGCGCGCCGCCGGGATACTGCGCAGCTACCTGTCCGCCGCCTTCAACGCTGCCAAGCGCGCGCCCTTCGATTCGGTGATGCCTGCCGACCTCATCGCCTTCGGTGTCGAGCACAACCCGGTCGACAACATTCCCGCCATCGCAGTGCAGGCCGGAAACCGCACCCTGTCCGCCGACGAGCTGCGCGCCTACCTCAATGCCCTTGGCGACGAACTGCCCGACCAAGCCTTGCGGCTGGCGCTTCTGGCTGGTGGGCAACGCATGGCGCAACTGCTGCGCGCCAAGGTGAGCGACTACGACGCCGACACGGCGACGCTTCGACTGTGGGACGGCAAGGGCAAACGGCAGAGCGCCCGCGAACACCTGCTGCCGCTGGCACCGAAAGCCGCCGCACTCGCTGCTGGTCTGGTGGCCCGGGCCAAGGAGCGCGAGCAGAAGCGCGCCGAGGATGCCGGCGAAGTCCCCGGCGACGTGGGCGGCATGTGGCTCTTCTCGACGCACGGCAAGGTCGCGATGATTTTCACGACGCCGGGCAAGCGCGCCGCCGAAATCAGCGCGACCATGAAATGCGAACCGTTCGACCTGCGCGACATCCGCCGCACCTGCGAAACGATGCTCGCCGGCATGGGCATCTCGCGCGACACCCGCGCGCAGTTGCTTTCGCACGGCATCAGCGGAGTGCAGGCCGCCCACTATGACCGGCACGCCTACACGGACGAGAAGCGCGCCGCACTGGTCGCTTGGGAGGCGCGGCTCGACGCCATCGAGAAAGGCGAGAAACCGGCTGGCAACGTGCGCCCGCTCCGGCGCAAGAACAAGAACGCTGCCTGAATTGTAAATCGACGCTATACAAACTATGATTGTCTCGTTCCGTCACAAGGGCTTGGAGGCGTTCTTCCGCACCGGCTCCCAAGCAGGCATTCAGCCGATGCACGCCAAGCGCCTGAGGGAGATGCTGACCGCCCTGAACGCTGCCGCCGGACCGGAAGACCTTGCCCGCCCTTCTTGGCGTCTGCATGGGCTCTCAGGCGACCGCGCCGGCTTCCTGTCCATGACGGTGCAAGCCAACTGGCGGCTGACGTTCAGATTCGAGGGCGGAGCCGTGGAACTGCTGGATTACCTCGACTACCACTGAGGCACGAGACATGAACATGCACAACCCCGCCCCCCCTGGCGAACTGCTCGCCGGCTGGCTTGAAGACCTCGACATGAGCGTGACCGCCTTTGCCGCGCATCTGGGCATCAGCCGCGTGATGCTCTCGCGCATCCTGCATGGACACGCTGCCATCACCGCCGACATGGACCTGCGACTATCCGAAGCGCTGGGCACGTCACCCGGCTACTGGCTGCGGCTGCAAACGCAGCGCGACCTGTGGGCGGCCGGCGAGCGCGCCAAAGAACGGTCGCCGGTGGCGCGCATCGGCGCCTGACTGAGTTTGCCGCCGCGTGAAGGGCATCACGCAAAGCGGGCCGGCCGATGTTGTTGTTTTTTTACAACACTCAACGCAGGCGCGGTATTCTTTGGTGATTCTCCATACACGTTGGTACATCGCCGTAGGTGAAAGACATCACCGCAAGCAATTGATTTCACACGTTTTTTATAGTGCACGAACCGACGCAATGCTTTAGGGTGCTCCGTATCGATCAATCGAACGGAGGCAAACATGCTGGATTCTCTCAGTACTACCCCGGACCGCATCGTCCGCGAGCACGAGCGCCGGGCTATCACGGCCCGGTCTCGAACCGCCTGGTGGGAAGATGAACGCGCAGGACGTGCGCCGAAGCGCCTGCAACTCGGCGCCCGCTCTGTCGGATGGCGCATGACCGACTTGCAGGCGTGGGTTCGCGGCGAATGGCGCAGCACGTCGGGCACGGAGGGCTAATCATGCCCAATCTCATCAAACCCAGCGATGCCGAAGAGCGCTGGGCGCGCATGCGCAAAGACGCCGCGCTGATGGCGAAGGGGCTGAAAGACCCCGACACGGCGGCAGCACGGGCGGGGATGACTGCCGATCAACTTCTCGACTTTGCGGCGTCTGAGGAAGGTTCTCGCGTGGTGATGGCCGAAATTGATCGCATGCGCGACAGTGGCGAACTGGCGAAAGCACAAGCCCTGGCCCTGCTTGAAAGCCTCCTGACCCACTCTCAAGCCCTGGTGGACGGAGGTGAAGTGGGCGCCGCGACCGCCGCTAAACTCATGGATACCGCCTTGAAGGTATCCGGGCTCGCCGAGGAGCGCGCCGCGCGCCTTCGCGCTCAGATGGAGGACGACGCCCCGAAGGCGACGATTTTCATTTTGCGCCCGGGCGACGCTGACCCTTCCCCCGAGAAACCGAACGAGCACCGTATCGTTATCGACCTTCGCCACGGACAGAACAACCCGCGCGACGTGATCGACGTCACCCCGAGCGACGAAGGGGGCGACGATGGCGCTTGATATTCGAAGCAGTTCGCCGCCGAACACGCCGATTCATGCCCTGACGTTCTTTCGTGGGGCGTTCTCCACTATCCCGAGCAACGAGGAATGCGACCTGTCGGCGTGGCGGGTTATCGAAATGATCGCCCCGGAGGACGGCCCCCGGCTCGTCGAGGACAAGTCGAACGCGCCCTATTTCGTGCTCTGCCCGCTCAAGGTCGCGCCCTTCGTCGGCAAGACCGCCGAGCGGTTCCCTGGAAAGTCGGGCAAGCAGCGCAGCGCGGCCCACTTGACGGAGGGGAGCGCGTTCGCCAACGACCTGGACGGGCTGACGCCCGCACAGTGGGAACGCATCGTGGAACACATGGTGGCGGCCGGCGTGATGTTCTGCGCATACTCGACGCATTCGCACGGCAAGGCGCCTGACGAGGTCCGCGCGCGGGTGCTGCTGTTCATGGACCGTGCGCTTGATCCGGTGCGCTGGGCAGACGTGTGGCACGTCTTGAATGGCCTGTACTTCGATGGGCTCGCCGACCCTGCAACGGCGAAGTTGTCGCAACAGGCCGGCGTATGGATGGCGCATCCTGATCGCGTCCAGCTCGCGTTCCGCATTGCGATGCGTGGCGCCTTGCTCAGTGCGGACGCCTTGTTGTCGTTGGTGCCCCCGAAGCCCGAGCGGACCAAGTTCGCCGCGCCTGTCGCGCCGGTGGGCGATCAGAGCGCGCGCTACGCCGAAGCGCTCGCGCTCGTCGGTGCGGAGCACTATGCGGACTGGCTTGCCGGGCTCTGCGCGCTGAAAGGTGCCGTGATGCTCGGGCACCTCTCCGACGAGGACGGGGCCGCGCTGTGGTGGAGATTTACCGACACGGCGAGCGCGGAAGCGCAGGAAAAAAACGACGACAGCCGGTTCGACCCCGAATCCATGTGGGCGCGCTGGATGCCTTCGGCAGCACCGCCTGATGCACTGGTGGGCAAGCTGTTCGCACGGGCGCGAGACAAGGCTATGGCCCTCGTGCGCGGCGAAATGGCACAAGGGGGCGAACTGTCGGCGGCTGGGCTCTCGGCGGCGCAATACCTTGCGGCGTATCACCGTCGCGCCTTCGAGGAACTGCGGGGGGTGCCGGCATGAGCGCGGGAATGAGGGAGCGCGTCGCCCAGATCCGCGCGGAGTACGAGGCCAGGAAGGCGCCCGCGCAGGGTGCGCAAGGGCTCGTACCTGTCATCCAACTGCCGACGGCCGCCGAGTCGCAGGAAGGGCCGAAGGTGCCCGCGATGGCTCAAGCGCAGCTCGATCAGATCGGGAAGGAAGTGCAGCCGGCCGACGCCGCGACGCGAGGCGCACAGGCGACCCAGGCGCTTGCGGGCGAATTCGCCCCATTCGAGAACCAGAACGGCCGCTTCTACGTCACGCTGCGCAGCGGCAGGCGCCCCGAGGCGGTACCGTTGGAGTCCGAGCAAGTCGCAGACGCGATCCGCGAGGCCGCCTTGCGTAGTTCCGGCCGCATGATCGGAAAGGACGCCGTCGCAACGGTACTTAGCACCTTGCGCACTCGGGCGCGGGCGCAGCCCCGGAGGACGGTGCATCAACGCATCGGCATGGATGGCGCCGACTACCTGCTCGACCTTAGCGCCCCTGACGGCCACGTGGTTCGAGTGAATGCGGCCGGCGTGACCGTGGAGAAGAACGACACGATTCCGTTTCGACGTGGGCGGGGGTATGGCGCGCTGCCAATGCCGGCCCCGTGCGGCAATGCCGCGCAGGCGTGGGAGTTCATAGCACCCATGGTGGCAAACGTGCCCGACGCGGACAAGCTGCCTGTGGTGGCCGTTGCGGTGGAGTATCTGCGCGCGGACAGTCCGCACCCCATCCTTGAGTTCATCGGCCCCGAGGGCTCGGGGAAGAGCGCGGCAGCGTGGCGTCTCGCCCAGACTATCGACCCGTTTGACGGTGAAATGCCGAGTACTGGGCAGGATGAACGCGACATGATCGCAGCGGCGCAGGGGCGTCATGTCGTGATGCTCGACAACGTATCGGGGCGGCTCCCCGAAGACTTCATGTGCCGGGCATCGACCGGCGGCGCGGTGACGCAGCGAGAGTATTACACCAACGCCGGGACCGCCACGTTCGGCATTCACTGCGCCCAGATTGTCACCGGGATACTGCCGCCGTTCAGGCAATCGGACACTCAGGACCGCGCGTTAATCGTGTCGATCAAGAAACCCCTCGCCTATCGCCCCGAGTCCGAGGTGCGGGCGGAATACGCGGACAAGCTGCCCGAAGTGCTCGGCGGGCTGCTGTACCTCTTGCACGTGTCGATCCGGGATCGGGCTGCGGTCGCGGCGCAACGGGCCTGGAAGCATCGCATGGTTGCATGGAACCAGACCGGCGAAGCCATCGCGCAGGCACTCGGGCACCCGGTGGGTTACTTCGTCGATCTGATGTCGAGCAAGCGGCAGCGCGCCGCCGAGGACTACATCGAGGGCGACACCTTCGCGCGCGCCCTGGTCAAGACGCTGAACACGTGGGCCGCCGAGGCAAAGCCGGCCGAAAAGCTCCCGAGTTATCGCCACTGGCAAAAAGTGCCGGGATGGTGCGCAGGGCAGATCAAGGGCCGCGTGATCGTCGCCGCCACGGCGCAAGCGATTTGCTCGGCTGTCACGAGGCACTGCGACGACTGGACGAGCCGGGGAACGACGTTGCCGGGCACGGCACGGGCGACGACCGGCGCGCTGCAACGGGTGCAAGGAGTGCTCGCGCGGGCCGGGATCGAGGCGGCATTGAAGCCGATCAGCGGCGCGAACAACTGCGCGTGGGTGTTCCTCATGCCGAAGTCGGATGGCGAGTAAGCCCATGCACCTCGTGAAGCGCTCCATTTTGCCGGGGGTGCCGGGGGTGCCGGGGGTCGAAAACGCAACCCCCGGCGGGCTGAAAGCCGTGCGGGCACTGGGATTGAGGCACTGTGCCGGGGGTGCCGGGGGTTGTTCTTATCTTTCTTCTGAAAAAAGAAAAGGTAGAGAGAGGGAGGAGGGAGGGAGAGTAGTAGAAGAATTTTCGCCTCCAACCCCCGGCACCCCCGGCAAACGTGCTGAAACCCGCGCCGTTACTGGGTTTTCGGTGCCGGGGGTTGTGATTTTCGACCCCCGGCATACCCCCGGCACCCCCGGCATTACGACAAGAGGAACGCTCCGATGAACCCGCTTCGCCTCGCCCACGACCTCGCCCGCGTTACAACGTGGTGGGCTTCCCTGCCCGACGCCGACCGGCGGACCCTCTATCGGCCGCACGAACTCACCCGCGCAACCGGCATCCCGCGCCACGCCCTGCCCCACGTGCTCGAAATGCTTGGCTGGCACCGCGCCCGACGCTGGAGCCGGAATCACAACCGCCGCGTGCTGCGCGTGCTGTACGCGCCGCCGGGCCGCCGCGTGCCCTTGCCCCCACGGGGGCGCCCACCCCTAGACGTGCTCGCGCTCTTCGCGATGCACACGACCGACTAAACCGCAACGGAGATACGCACCATGCACACGACCGCCTACACCACCCCCACGACCGCCAGGTTCGTCGTTGAACTCGTCGGCGAGAACAAGAACCGCGTGCCCGTGTGCACCGTTCGGCAGTCCGACCCCATCGTCACTTGGCTGAAGGTGGCGTCCGAGTGGAACACCTACCCCGCCGAATACCAGAAGACATGCCGCCCCGTCGTCGCGAAAGCCGTTCGCTTCCTGTTCTGCGAACTCGCCGCCGATTACGAGCCGTCGAAGCTGGGCGTCTGGTACGAGGAAGACATTTTCCGCCGGGGCATGGCAAACGTCACGGAATCGATCGGAGGCGTGTTTCAGCCCCCTGTGTGGTGGCCTTACGCCGCCGCACTGGCGGGCGTTGGTTTCTCGGATGCCGAAATGATCGAAATTCTCGGCACCGGGTTCGACATGCACTGGGACATGAGCAGCGGCGAGGGATACACCCCGCACGACGACGAGCAGTAATCGGCCGTGGGGGCGCACGGGCGGGTGCCTAACGTCGTTTGCCTGTTCCCGGCCCGCCCCCAATTCTTTCGAGCATCACATCGCCGTTTTCAGCAGATCGAACATGAGCGCTCGGGCATCCGGTCGATCAACCTCAGTCGGTGGGTAAATGACGCTCGCGGCCCACCAGAACCCCTCCGGGGTTTGAATTATTACGGCGAATGCCGCGCCGGAGCGGTTGTCCGATGGAATACCGTCCGAACTCCAACCGGCATGACCTCTTATGGTCCGATACTCGCCCTCTCCGCCAAAGCGGACCGAAGGAAAAATACGGTTCCGATCTTCTTGGACGTAGTCATTTATCGAACGGCGTTCCTCGGTCTCGAAGCCAAATTCAACGCGCGTCCGACGAAGAGCATCATTGAACTCGTAGGAAACACGGGCTGGACCGGTACTCTTCTGAGAGACATCCCATCCGAGTGGCAGCATCACCTCGTGCCCACTGCGCGGGTTCTTCCATCTACCCGGAGACGTCATGCCCGTCGTGGATGAATTTGTCTCTACGGATGCCGTTGCCGTTAGATCGGCCTTGCTGCTCATTGTCCTATCCATCGTGTTAAGTGTAAGCACTACGAGGGCAAGAGCTGCAAACACCACCACAAAACCGACTATGTGCACTCCACCCACAGGCGATACCAGTACGGTAAAGCCGCCCGATTCGTCATAGGACGCTAGCTGCTTCTGGCGTAGTCGGTTAGCCTGACGCCACATTGCCACGTGCCCAATGAGGGGAAATCCAAGAGCAATGCCGCGGAGCCACATTCCGAGGTTCCGCTCAAGGTGCTCGGAAAAGATTAGGGGATGGCCGTTTCGATTCGCAACATGGAGTCCCAACAACGCCTTTCCCAGAGTATTCCCGAAGATTACATGAGAGGTAGCGTCAACGGCCTGTGCGGAGGGCAACATTGTCAAAGCAAAAAAGGCGCTTCCCGTCGGCGTGCTAAACCATTCCTGAACCGACGGAAACATCCTACTGACTACGAGCATGAGCAATACAACCACGACAAGTTCTAACCAGGTGTCAAGTGTTCTTGCCCAAAACCGTCGCCACGGTCCGGCAGTAACAGGGCGCGCCTTCGGCAGGGGAGGAGGCGCGGCGGGAATCATCTGTGCGAGTTCAACGAGAGACGACAGCCGTTCCCAATTCTCCATGTCCTCCCGCCACACCAACGTGTCGAGGCTGATTTGCCGCTCGTCGAGCAGGGTCTTAAGTAACTCGATGGGAACAGGGCCGCGCCGATTGCCCCTTGATTCATACCACCACCCATTCACGAAAAATCCCTCCTCTATGGCGGCAGCCATGTGCGCTATTGCTGGCCCACAAAATGAGCATCTTCCAAGCGACGAAGAGAGTTCGCCACGCTCAGCAGAACGTGCCGATGATAAGCAACTATCCCAACGGTCTGCAAAATTTGTTACACGCGGAGGTTTTCAGGGGGTCGGCGTGAGAGCACTACGCAGGTACCCCTGTCACACAGGCACCGGTCGCGGTCGCGGTCCATCGCCCTCACCGATAGGACGTCGTCAAGGAACTCCGCAACGGTCTCTACCCCGCCTTGATGGGTCGCCGACGCTTGCGCTTTCGGTCCCTCATGGGCCGCGCGGGCAGCACCGACAGGAACTTCGGCGAGGAGACGATCGAGGAGGCCGTCCAAAGTCTCCGTGACCGGGACAAACTCCACCGTCTCGACTTCTCGGTTGTGGGCAGAAATAGCAGCATTAGGTTCGCGCAACTACTTCGGTTTGAAAGCACTACCCGGCGCCCGAGGGGTCCAGTCTGTAAATCGGGTTTTTCGATGTACGTCCGCTAAATGTTCGGCCTTGCCGAGTCTGTACCGAACTTCCCACGCAGCTGCGGCCGCCGCGACTCGCTTGTCATCTGCCTTCATTTTTTCAGCTTCGGCAGCCGCGGCCCGCTCAATCGAAATCAACACCTCTGCCTGTGCCTCGTCGAGCGACACGTATCGCTTGAGCGCGCGGACAACATCGGGGAACGAATCCAAGAATGCGCGTTTCGACACTTTCACCTGACGGACGAGCGGCGAGCTGCGTTTTGGCCGGCCCGCTTCGTGTGTATTCTTCACTTCAATACCTCGACGGGCCAGCCGAAGTAACTGTACAGGTACTGACCGCCACCCTCCTTGTCGGTTAGCTTCACCCTGATCTTGAAGCGCGTCCCGACAGGGTATTCCCGCTTCAGCCGATCAGCACACTCGACGAACAGCGACGGCGGGAATGGCTGACCGGGTATCGGCCGTACATGAACAGGGCCGTGTTTTCCGCCCGTACTCGCAGGACGGAAGGACTCGACAATGATTTCCTTGTAGTTGCCGTGCAGTGCCATAAGTGCATCCTCATCCAATAAGAGGTGACATGCAACTAGGATACGAGGCGCACATCATCTGCGATTGTGAAATACGTTACGGGCTGGCCTTTTTTGTCCCTGCCCGTGCTCACGGGCAATGACTGGATGGGACGGATATAGGCAGGGGCTCCGCAGCCCGAAAGCAAGGAACTTCAGTGGGGAGGCTATGAGGGCGACCAATGCATCCATGACCGGGACGAAAACTCTACCTACCCGGCTGTCCGGTTCTGGGCAGAAATCGCAGCCTTGAGTCCGACGACGGAGAAGACTAAGGGCAGTACATCATTCCATTTGCCAATCGGCATGTTCCCGAATTGGATATGTATCGGTCCCCCGCACCTCTCGGGTAGTAGGTGCCCCCTCCATCTCGACATCCCGCGTAATCACACCTCACGGGCTGCGGGCCCCGGTCACCGCTTCGCTTTGTGCTGAAATCATCCTCCCGGCCTGCTGGCGTTGCACGTCGAGGCGGCGCAGTATCAACCTCTAACTCCTGAGAATTTCGTCTGCCCGGGGAAGGGGCGGCGCCGCAAGCGGAAAGCAGTGCCTCCCGGTGCGAAACCGTGTAGCCCGTTGGTCCCGGTCCTGCCCTGAGAAGATCGTCACATAGGGCCGTGCGCGGTCCGCGCACGGGGTGCTGACTGCGGGTAGGCGCCTCTGCACAAGCAGCGACAATCGACCTCCGTTGCGCCGCGGTAAGTCCATTCGCACCGGGTAGCGGTTTCTTCATCTCTGCGCACAGTCGCGAGTTCGGACCTGTCATGGATGGTTCCGGTCGGCCGTCACCGATTGCGCCCCCAGCCGGCCCGCTCGGGCGCGCTTCCTCCCACTGGCGCCGTGCAGCTTCCTGCCTTAACCGCGAGCCGTCGAACTGATTAGCAGGGTGGACAGCGATAGCGTCGCCCACGTTTTTTCCGTGGCACGGGGCATCAGAGAACGAGATTTTGCCGGTCCCGTCTTCTTTGCATTTGTACACCTGCGCGACAGCAGGATCGAGCACGGCAAAAAGCGCGGCTACAGCAAGCGCGGTGCGAAGCATGACTCCACCCTTTTCCCATCGGAACCAGTCGATGATAACGGGTTATCCCGCGGGACTGAAGGAGATGACACCCGAAGGTTTTCAGGGGGGCTTGGTGTGAGAGCACAGGGTAGACACCCACCGGCACCCCACCCCACCCCTTGTCCCACCCCCCGGAGGGCACCCCCTAGTTGCGAGGCGTCAAGGCACCCGGGGGCTACGTGCTTACACGTAAGCAAGTATTTGATTTTCATACATATTGCTTGACGAAAGAATACCGTACCCATGACAATGAATGTACCTGACCGACCGGACAGGATCGGCGGCGCGGGGTGTTGCTGCACCCCGCCCGCCTGACCACAGCGCACGACGAATAGGAGAAGTGCATCATGGCTACCCTGAATCATACGACACCCGCTTACGATTGGATCGGTCTCACCGTGGATGCCACGGAGCGCACCGTATCGCACCTACAACGGGCGACCGTCGCCCAGCTAGAGCAAGCCCTCGCCCGCAAGCGAATGACCGACCTGGAGCGCGATTTGATGCGCAAGGCACACGCGATGCTCCACGGCGACGTGGAAGCCGCTGACCACTGGATGGCGCAGGTTGTCGAGCTGTCGGGCCGCACGTTGACCGACCGGGAACGCGCGCTGCTCGGACTGGTTGATGTACTTGCGGAAACCTGCACGGCCTGAGCGAAGCACGTTGCGAGGGTGACAGAGAGCCGGGGCGACCCGGCTTTTTCGCCTCTTGGGGAGGGGGGGTAGCACCCCCAGTCCCAGCGGAACGGCAACCAAACGGCAACCGCGAGACAGAAAGCAAAACGCCAACCCCGGAGGATTGGCGTAAGTGCTTGAATCTATGGTGCTGCTGACCGGAATCGAACTGGTGACCTACTGATTACGAATCAGAATTTCCCGTCTGACGAAAACATAGACGAACATCACAAAATACCGCTCAAACCGTTGCTGTTGCTGCTTGTATGACGAATCAGGCTACACCGACTGATAGACAAGAATAGATGCGCATCGCTACAATCTGGCTACACCGTGGCTACACGGGGGCGCGTGTAGCCAGATTCTCGTGTGTCATCAGAGGCCGGCTACACCGTGTAGCCAAAATCCAGAGGACATATCATGCAACGCGAACGCCTGACCCCGGACCGCATCCGCCGCTTTACCTGCCCCGATGGGACGAAGCAAGCCTTCCTGTGGGACACCGTAGCGCCCCGGCTTGCCGTGCGTGCGACCGCTGGCGCGAAGTCCTACATCTTCGAAGCGAAGATGAACCGGCAAACCATCCGCCGCACGATAGGCGACGTGCGCGCGTGGAATCTCGACGACGCCCGCGCAGAAGCGAACCGGCTGCAAGTGCTGGTGGAGTCCGGCACCGATCCACGAGAACTCGATCGACAGGAGGCCGAAGCGAAAGCCGCTGCCAAGGCCGCACAGGAGGCTGCCAAGCGCGCCGCCGACGAACGCAGCCGCTACACCCTGCGCGCCCTGTGCGACGCCTACACGGGCCACTTGGAGCGCATCGGCAAGGACAAGAGCGCCGCCGCGACCCGCTCCGCTTTCAAGTGCCACGTTTTCACGCATGAAGCGATTGCCGCCGCCCCTGCCCGCGAAGTGACCTCGCACCAAATCGCTGCGATGGTCCGCAAGGTACGCGAGGCTGGCAAGGAGCGCGCCGCCGGTATCCTGCGCAGCTACCTGTCCGCCGCCTTCAACGCTGCCAAGCGCGCGCCCTTCGATTCCGCGATGCCTGCCGACCTCATCGCCTTCGGTGTCGAGCACAACCCGGTCGACAACATTCCCGCCATCGCAGTGCAGGCCGGAAACCGCACCCTGTCCGCCGACGAGCTGCGCGGCTACATCAAAGCCCTTGGCGACGAACTGCCGGACCAAGCCTTGCGGCTGGCGCTTCTGGCCGGGGGGCAACGCATGGCGCAACTGCTGCGCGCCAAGGTGAGCGACTACGACGCCGACACCGCGACGCTTCGACTGTGGGACGGCAAAGGCAAGCGACAGAGCGCACGCGAACACCTGCTGCCGCTTGCACCGAAAGCCGCCGCGCTCGCTGCTGGTCTGGTGGCCCGGGCCAAGGAGCGCGAGCAGAGGCGTGCTGAAGCTGCCGGCGAAGCCCCCGGCGACGTGGGCGGCATGTGGCTTTTCTCGACGTATGGCAAGGTGGCGATGATTTTCACGACACCGGGCAAGCGCGCCGCCGAAATCAGCGCCGGCATGAAGTGCGAGCCCTTCGACCTGCGCGACATCCGCCGCACCTGCGAAACGATGCTCGCCGGCATGGGCATATCACGCGACACGCGGGCGCAGTTGCTATCCCACGGCATCAGCGGAGTCCAGGCCGCGCACTACGACCGGCATGCCTACACCGACGAGAAGCGCGCCGCACTGGTGGCATGGGAAGCGCGGCTCGACGCCATCGAGAAAGGCGAGAAGCCGGCCGGCAACGTGCGCCCGCTCCGGCGCAAGAACAAGAACGCTGCCTGAATTGTAAATCGACGCTATACAAACTATGATTGTCTCGTTCCGCCACAAGGGCTTGGAAGCGTTCTTCCGCACCGGCTCCCAAGCAGGCATCCAGCCGATGCACGCCAAGCGCCTGCGGGAGATGCTGACCGCCTTGAACGCTGCCGCCGGACCCGAAGACCTTGCCCGCCCTTCCTGGCGCTTGCACGGCCTGACTGGCGACCGCACCGGCTTCCTGTCCATGACGGTGCAAGCGAACTGGCGTTTGACGTTCAGATTCGAGGGCGGAACCGTGGAACTGCTGGATTACCTCGACTACCACTGAGGCACGACACATGAACATGCACAACCCCGCGCCGCCCGGCGAATTGCTCGCCGGCTGGCTCGAAGACCTCGACATGAGCGTGACCGCCTTTGCCGCGCACCTGGGCATCAGCCGCGTGATGCTCTCGCGCATCCTCAACGGTCACGCCGCAGTGACCGCTGACATGGACCTGCGACTATCCGAAGCACTGGGCACGACGCCGGGCTACTGGTTGAAGCTACAGGCGCAGCGCGACCTGTGGGCGGCCGGCGAGCGTGCGAAGGAACGGCCACCGGTGGCGCGCATCGGCGCCTGACCGAGCAATGCCGCGCCTATCCCGACGGGGAGAAAACCGGGACACCATCGCCCGGCTGGCGCGGCACCTTTTTCGATGGAGCGCGAGATGGAGCGCGAACGATGACCCCTTATCTTCCCAAGTACGCAACGATCGAGCAGGCGTGCGACTGGCTGGAGCATGAAACAGGCGAAAGCTGGATTCTTGCTCGACTGCTTGAATGCCATCTGAAACCATGGATTTGGATTGATTACAAGCCCGGATGGCCTGACATTTTTGGGTCAAGGCTAGAGGGGTATTTGGCTCCAATGGTCTTTGCTGGAGACACTCAGCGCATGGAGGCCGATGGAACTGACGCGCTCGTTACCATGACGAGAACTCACGACGGCAAGCTGTTGAAAATAGAGCCCGGATGGCGAGTACCCCTCTCCGAGATTCGCTTTAAGCGGGAGGATATCCAGCGGGTGCTAGAGATAGTGTCTGCGTCGTCTGCCAGGCATGTGAATGCCTCAGCCGCACATGAAGAGGCCACGCCCGCGCCGCCAGCGCCAGAGGATGCGCAAGAGCCGAGCGGAGCGCCCGACCCGTGGATAGTGCGCGCCCGCGAATACGCCGCCGATATCTGGCTGCGCGAGCTGGGGAACAACAAGCGCCCCACCAAGGAAGGCATTGCGCCAGAAATTGCCGGCCGGCTTTGGCGCGGCAAGATGGTGACTCGCAGACGAGCGCGCATCACGGCTGATTACATCGTGAGCCATGCTTTGAACCCGAAGCGGAACGGAGGATGGGAGCCGCCCCTTCCCGACTAACCGGAAAACCCGGAAAACCCGGAAAACGAAGCCCGGAAAAATTTTTCCGGCTGTAAGTGATTGAAAAGAGGCGAATTCTTCGGAGTTCGTCTTTTGTTTTTTCCGGCTGAGATTTTCTCTCGTCACATCACATAGACGAGGGCATACAGCCATGCAGCAAACGATTCAGACCGCGACACTCGCGCAGCGCATCGGGTACAAGCCCGCCAGCATCCGTACCGCCGTCTGGCGCAACGGACACTTCCAGAACATAAAGCCGTTCAAATTGCCATCCGGTCGCCTTCTGTGGCCCGCTGATGCAGTAGCCCGGCTGACCGGTGGCGTGGAGGGCGTTTGACATGAAAACGCCCGGAACCCATACCGCAGTCCCGAGCGCCGTCGACAAGCGCCATTCTACCTCCGCCGACCTTTTCCCGGAACTGAACCCGGCATTCCGTGCGCCGATCCTGCCGAAGGCCGGAACCGTCAAGGCCAAGGCGCTTGGCGCACTCATCGCCGGCCCGGTGTCGCAGCCGACGTTTCCGCATTCGTGGAGGTTGGCCGCATATGTCGACGAATTGATCGATGACGGATGGGCGGTCCTGTCCAAGGACATCGCCTTTCATGGCCGCGTCATCGCGGAGTACCGGATCGATCCCCAAGACCCGCCGACTCGTGCAGGCATCGCAGCACATGGGCAGCGAGGGTTCATTGCGCCGCACCTGATGGGCTTGCTGGCAGTCTCCACGCCGGCCGTGGCCGCGCTGGTGGCGACTGTGCTGGGGTGGCTCGCATGAGCAAGATCACGCCGCCCTTGCGCCTGCTGGTGGATATTTCGGCATGGCAGCGCGAAGTATTCAACATGCCGAACCCCGCCGCCGCCTGCGGTGCATTGCTGCTGCTCAAGATGCACCTGTGGAGGACGGGCCCCATCCCCGACGACAACCACGCACTGACACGCATCACCGGCACGACGCCGGCAGAGTGGAAGAAGCTGCGCCGGGATATCGAGCCGCTGTTCATCGTGATGCACGGCGAATGGCAGCGCGAGGACTGGAACGACGAACTGGAGCAGGCTTACCACGCCGTCAATCGAGCTTCGCAGGCCGGCAAGAAGGCCAACGCGGCACGATGGGGACAGTGCAAAAAGGTATCCGAATCGGAGTCCGAATCGGATCGCAATCGGAGTCCGAATCCGATCCTAAATAATAAAGAGAACCGCAACGGCCAAAAACCAACCCCCCAAGCCCAAAAACCAAAGCCCCGGGCCAAGGCAAGCAAGTTTGTTTCAGGCGACTTCGAGGACGATGTTCGGATCGCGGAACGTGGCTTGGGCATAGGGGAAGCGGCATGACCGCCCCGACCCAGCTACGCCCGTATCAGGAAAGGGCGCTTCACGAGACACGCTCTGCCTTGGCCCGGGGGGTTAGGAGGGTGGCACTCTACCTGCCGACCGGTGGAGGCAAGACGGTTTCAGCCGAGGCCATGATTCGCGGAGCTGTCGCCAAGGGAAAGCGAGTGCTGTTCATCGCCAACAGGAAGCAACTGGTGGCGCAGGCATCCGCGCACCTGACCCGCGCCGGCATCGCGCACGGCATCCTGCAAGGTGACAACACCCGCCATCTTCACGCGCATGTGCTGGTGTGCTCGATCGACACCATCGCCGTGCGCGGCATCCCGGACGATGTGGGACTCCTCATCATCGACGAGGCGCACGCGGTCGCAGGATCGAAGAAGTACCGCGACCTGCTGTTCCGGTACAACCGCGTTCCCGTCATCGGTCTGTCTGCTACGCCGTTCAGTCCGGGGATGGGCAGGCACTACGACGAACTCCGGGGGCCGCTGTTCGAGGAGCTTGTCATCGGCGCGACGATCCGCGAGCTGGTCGAACTCGGCAATCTGGTCGACGTGGAGTGCTACGCCCCGTCCGATCCTGATTTGACCGGCGTGCGGACACAGCGCGGCATCGGTGGCGAACTCGACTACAGCGAGACGCAACTCGCGGAGGCGGTCGATACGCCCGCTCTCGTGGGCGACATCGTGTCGCACTGGTTCAAGCTGGCGCGCGGGAAACAGACGGTGGCGTTCGCTACGAGCATTGCGCACTCGCAACACATCGTCGCCGAGTTCGTCCGGGCCGGCATCGCCGCCGAGCATATCGACTACCACTTCGACGACGACGAGCGCGCCGCCGTGCTGGATCGCTTCGCGCGCGGTGAAACCATGATCCTGTCGAACGTGGGATTGTTGGCCGAAGGCTGGGACTGCCCGGCGACCGAGTGCATGATCCTCGCCCGCCCGACCAAGAGCCTGATTCGCTACATTCAAATGGTGGGCCGCGTGCTGAGGCCGCATCCGGGCAAGGAACGCGCCGTGCTGCTGGATCACAGCGGGACGGTATTGCGTCTGGGGTTTGCGACCGACGATCTACCCCTCGAACTCGACGACGGCAAGGCGAACGCATCCACCCGCAAGAAGGAGGAGCGCAAGCCATCCGAGCCGAAAGCCTGCCCGAGCTGCAAGTTCGTCCGCCCGGCCGGCGTGCATGCCTGCCCGTCCTGCGGATTCGCGCCGCAACGCCTGAACGATGTGGAGGTCGCAGAGGGCGAACTCGTGAAGATCGATCGCAAGGTCAAGAAGCCGGCGACCCCGGACCGCAAGCAGCATGTCTATTCGCAACTGCTGCACATCTGCCGCAAGAAAGGGCACAAGCCCGGATGGGTAGGCAACCAGTACCGCGCGATGTTCGGCGTGTGGCCGCGCGGACTGCGGGAAGTGACTGCGACGCCGACCCCGGAAATCGAAGGCTGGCTGAAGTCACAGCGCATCGCCTACCTCAAGGGCCGCGAGAAGGCGCAGGAGGGTCGCGCGAATGTCTGAGAGACTCGACGTGCGCCAGATCGCAAAAGGCCGGTGGCGCGGCATCCTGCTGGCGCTGGGGCTCGACGAGCGCACCCTGAGCGGCAAGCACTGCGCCTGCCCCTTGTGCGGTGGCAAGGATCGCTTTCGCTTCGATGACAAGGATGGGCGAGGAACCTACTTCTGTTCCGGCTGCCGCCCGGGCGACGGCGTGCAACTTGCGATGGGCATCACCGACCTGTCGTTCGTGGAAACCGCGCGGCGCATCGAGCAGCTTGCAGGCGTGGTGCAGCCCGTCACCCGCACCCCCGAGCGCAGCGACGACGACAAACTCGACGCCCTACGCCGGGTATTCCGCGAGTCGGCACCGATCCAGTGCGGGGATGAAGCACATCGCTACTTGGCTGGGCGGGGGTTGGCGCTGTACGACCTGCCCGAGTCCATCCGCCTGCATCCCGCCCTGCACTACCGCGACGACGAAACGAGCGGCATGTTTCCGGCGATGGTGTCGCTCGTGACCGGGCCGGACGGGAAAGCGCGCAGCTTGCATCGGACATATCTTCACGACGCCCGGAAAGCGCCTGTGGCCGCTCCGAAGAAGCTAATGCAGGGATTGCCACTTGCCGGCGCTGCGATCCGCCTGACGCCCGTTTCCGAAGTGCTGGGCATTGCCGAAGGCATCGAGACTGCGCTTGCCGCATCCGAGCTGTTCGAGGTGCCCACATGGTCCTGCATCAGCACTGCCGGCATCGAGAGCTTCGAGCCGCCGGAAGGTGTCCGGGAGATCGTCATCTTTGCGGACCACGACGCCAACTTCGCCGGACAGAAAGCCGCCTATGCCGCCGCGCACCGGCTGTCACTCAAGGGCTTCGAGGTGGAGGTGTGCATTCCGCCGACCGTGGGCGACTGGCTGGACGATCTGAATCGCCGCAAGCAGAAGATTCAAAGTGGGAGCAGGCAGGCATGACGACATCCAAGCAAGCTGGCCGGACACGGGTAGGGGGCATCGAATCTCTGGCACTTCGCCCCCTGTTACCGGCTGGTTCCAGCCATGCAAGTCCTAACCCGGAAAATTCCCGAGCGCACATCCGCTCGCACGCGCAGGAGAACAGCATCATGCAGAATCTTCCCCGAACCGTTACAAGCCTCCTGAACCGCCGCAGCCATGCGGAAGGGCTCGCATATGCCGAAGCCGTCAAAAGCCGCCTGCTGGCCGATTTGGAGCGTTTGAAGGCCAATGGCGCGACCCATGCGGAGATCATTGCCTATCTGGCGCAAAGCACGCCCGCCAGGTAGCCGAGACGGTCCGTTGGAAAACCGCCGCATTTCGCGGCTGTGCGAAGCGATGGAACCAGCCGGTAACGGCCCCTGAACGCCTGAAGATTTGACCGCCCCCTCCCGACCCGGCCCCGCGCCGGGTTTTCTGTTTGTGGGGCTCGCCCGGCTACACCTGTCGGATTTGGCTACACCATGGCTACACGGCGACCAGAAAGCAAAACGCCAACCCCGGAGGATTGGCGTAAGTGCTTGAATCTATGGTGCTGCTGACCGGAATCGAACTGGTGACCTACTGATTACGAATCAGTTGCTCTACCGACTGAGCTACAGCAGCAAGGCGGCGAAATATACATCAGGTAGGCGCAGGGTTCAACTGTCGCGTGTGCAGAAAGGGCTGGTACTCATCTGCGGCAAAACGCGTTGCCGGCAGAGCGGCTGCCTTCCCGTCGCCGACGCCTCTCAGGCCTGCCGCCAGTAGTCCGGGCGGCCGTAGTGATTCTTCAGGTGGTCGATGAAGAGCCGGACGCGCAGTGCGAGATGCTTGCGCTGCGGAAAGACGGCGTAGATGCCCGTCGTCGGCGCAGCGAACGTGTCCAGCACAGACACCAGACGCCCGGCGCGCAGGTCGGCGTCGACCTCCCAGAGCGAGCGCCATGCGAGCCCGTGACCGGCGAGCGCCCACTCGTGCAGCACCGCGCCATCGTTGCATTCGAACCGGCCGCTGACCTTGAGCGTGATCGTCTCGCCGTCCTCGCCGCGGAACAGCCAGCCCCGCTGCTGGCCGAGCGATAGGCACTTGTGGCCGGAGAGATCCTGCGGCACCGCCGGCGCGCCGAAGCGCGCAAGGTAAGCCGGGCTCGCGACGACGACGCGGCGGTTCTCGGCGAGCCGGATCGACACCAGGCTCGAATCGGGAAGCTCGCCGATGCGGATCGCGCAGTCGATGCCTTCGTTGACGAGATCGACGACGCGGTCGCTGAGATCCAGCATGCATGACACGTCCGGGTTCATTTCGAGGAAATCGCGCATCAGCGGCGCGACGTGGATGCGGCCGAACCCGGCCGGCGCCGACACCCGGATATGCCCGCTCGCCTTGACCCCGCCGAGGCTGACCGACGCTTCGGCATTCGCCAGATCATGCAGGATGCGCTGGCAATCCTCGAGGAACGCGGCCCCTTCGAACGTCAGCGCGATGCTGCGGGTCGTGCGCGTCAGCAGCTTGACCCCCAGGCGCTGTTCCAGCGCGTCCAGACGTCGTCCGATGATGGCCGGGGTGACGCCCTCCGCCCGCGCCGCAGCCGAAAGGCTGCCGCGGCTAGCAATATTGACGAAACTCTCGACCTGTTTGAACGTGTCCATTTTGTACTGAAAGTAATAGATAAATTGACTGATGCACGTCTTCTATCGCGCACATGATACCAATACACTCCTCTTCGACCTGGGGGTGGAGGAGACGCTGCCCCGACAATCGAGACGGCTGCGAGCGGCAGGGTTGCCGGTCGCCAAGGCGCACGAACCGGAATTCCGACGACGATGAAACATCCTGACCAGATCCGCGCAATCGCTTTCGACGCCTACGGCACCCTCTTCGATGTCTATTCCGTGGGCGCGCTCGCCGAGCAGCTTTTTCCCGGTCACGGTGAAGCGCTAACCGCGATGTGGCGGCTGAAGCAGATCGAATATACGTTCCTGCGCACCCTGTCGGACCGCTACAAACCGTTCCTCGAAGTGACGGACGACGCGCTGCGGTTTTCGGCCAGCCGGCTCGGCCTCGGCATGAACGACGTGCAGCATCGCCAGTTGATGAACCAGTATGCGTGCCTGTCGCCCTTCCCCGAAAACCTCGGCGCGCTGAAGACTTTGCGCGAGCTCGGCGTGCCGCTGGCCGTGCTGTCGAACGGCACGCCGCGGATGCTCGATGTCGCGATCAAGAGCGCCGGCATGAACGGGCTGTTCGATCACGTGCTGTCGGTCGACACGGTGCGCCAGTACAAGACCGCCGACGCCGCGTACCAGCTCGGCCCCGACGCTTTCGGCTGCGCAGCGCGCGACATCCTGTTCGTTTCGTCGAACGGCTGGGATGCCGCCGGCGCGACCTGGTTCGGCTACACGACCTTCTGGATCAACCGCTCGGGCCAGCCTCTCGAAGCGCTCGACGTGACGCCGTCGGCGATCGGCCAGCGGCTCACCGATGTGGTCGACTTCGTCCGCCCGCGCCTTGTCGGCGCGCCCCGCACATGACCCTTCGCCCATGACCCCGACCGAACTCCTCGTCATCGGCGTCGCTGCGGCGATGGCCGGGGCGATGAACGCGGTCGCCGGCGGCGGGACGTTCTTCTCGTTCCCGGCGCTGCTTGCGATCGGCGTGCCGCCGGTGATCGCGAACGCCAGCAACGCGGTCGCGCTGTGGCCGGCGAGCGTGTCGAGCGCCTACGCGTATCGCGGCGAGCTGGCGCGCTTCGGCAAGGGCCTGCCGGCGCTCACCGCCGTCGCGTTCGTCGGCGGCATCGCCGGCGGCCTGCTGCTGCTGTCGACGCGCGACGACACGTTCTCGATGCTGATTCCGTGGCTGCTGCTGATCGCGACGGTGATGTTCGCCGGCAGCGGGCGGATTTCGGGCCTCCTCGCGCGGCTGCGCGGGCCGGCCGCAACCGGCCCCTCGCACGCAACGCCGGGCGGCCTGCTGTTCCAGTTCGCGGTGTCAATCTACGGCGGGTTCTTCGGCGCCGGCATGGGCATCGTGATGATCGCGGCGCTGGCGATCCAGGGCCACCGCGATATCCACGACATCAATGCGCTGAAGAACTGGCTGTCGGCAGTGATCTACAGCGTCGCCGTCGTGACCTTCGTCATCGCCGGCGCGGTGAGCTGGCCGCACACGCTGGTCATGCTGGCGACCGCCGCGCTGGGCGGTTACTGGGGCGCGGTCGGCGCCCGCAAGGTTCCCGCCGCGTGGTTGCGGCGCTTCATCATCACGGTAGGCACTTCGCTGACCGTCTACTATTTCTACACGACGTACCTGCAATAAAGGCGAGACATCATGACCGAACGAATCCAATGTAATCAGCTCCAGGTGGACGCGGCGCTGCAGCGCTTCATCGAAACCGAAGCCCTGCCCGGCACCGGCCTCGACGCGGCGGCGTTCTGGAAAGGCTTCAGCGAACTGGCCAACGAGCTCGCGGTCAAGAACCGCGCGCTGCTCGCCGAACGCGACCGCCTGCAGGCCGAGATCGACACCTGGCACCGCGCGCATCCGGGTCCGATCCAGGACATGCCGGCGTACCGCGCCTTCCTCGAGTCGATCGGCTACCTGCAGCCGGTGCCGGCGCCGTTCAAGGTCAGCACCGCGAACGTCGACGTCGAGATCGGTGAACAGGCCGGCCCGCAGCTCGTCGTGCCGATCATGAACGCGCGCTATGCGCTCAATGCCGCGAACGCGCGCTGGGGCAGCCTGTACGACGCGCTGTACGGCACCGATGCGATTCCTTCGGACGGCGGCGCCGAGATCGGCGCGAGCTTCAACCCGGTGCGCGGCGCGCGCGTGATCGCTTTTGCGCGCGACGTGCTGAACCAGGCCGCACCTCTCGCGCAGGGCGGACACGACCAGGCCGCCTCCTACGCCGTCGCCGGCGGCAAGCTCGTCGTCACGCTCACCGACGGCGCCCAGACCGGCCTCGCCGATGCCGCGAAATTCGCCGGCTTCCTGGGTCAGGCCGACGCGCCGTCAGCCGTGCTGCTGAAGAACCACGGCCTGCACCTCGAAATCCAGATCGACCGCAACCACCCGATCGGCAAGACCGATGCGGCCGGCATCAAGGACGTCGTCGTCGAAGCCGCGGTGTCGACGATCATGGACTGCGAGGACTCGGTCGCCGCGGTCGACGCCGAGGACAAGGTCGTCGCCTACCGCAACTGGCTCGGTCTGATGAACGGCACGCTGGTCGAAACGTTCGACAAGGGCGGCAAGCTGGTCGAACGGCACATGAACGCCGACCGCGAATACACCGCGCCCGACGGTTCGGCGCTGCGCCTGCACGGCCGCTCGCTGCTGTTCATCCGCAACGTCGGCCACCTGATGACCAACCCGGCGATCCTGCTTGCCGACGGCACCGAGATTCCCGAAGGCATCATGGACGGCGTCGTGACGACGCTGATCGCGCTGCACGACCGCACCCGCCGCGGCAATTCGCGCACCGGCAGCGTCTATATCGTCAAGCCGAAGATGCACGGCCCGGCCGAAGTCGCATTCGCCAGCGAACTGTTCGGCCGCGTCGAGCAGCTCCTCGGGCTGCCGGCGAACACGATCAAGATCGGCATCATGGACGAGGAGCGCCGCACTTCGGTGAACCTCGCCGCCTGCATCAAGGCCGCCGAGTCGCGCGTCGCGTTCATCAACACCGGCTTCCTCGACCGCACCGGCGACGAGATGCACACCGCGATGGAAGCGGGCCCGATGATCCGCAAGGGCGACATGAAGACTTCCGCCTGGATCCAGGCGTACGAGCGGCAAAACGTGCTGATCGGCCTCGACTGCGGCTTGCGCGGCAAGGCCCAGATCGGCAAGGGCATGTGGGCGATGCCGGACCTGATGGCGGAGATGCTCAAGCAGAAGATCGGCCATCCGAAGGCCGGCGCGACCACCGCGTGGGTGCCGTCGCCGACCGCCGCGGTGCTGCACGCGCTGCACTACCACCAGGTCGACGTCAAGGCGGTGCAGCAGGAGATGGAAAAGATCAGCCTCGACGCCGAGCGCGACACGCTGATGAACAACCTGCTGACCGTGCCGGTCGCCGCGAACCCGAACTGGAGCGCCGCCGAGATCCAGCAGGAGCTCGACAACAACGCCCAGGGCATCCTCGGCTACGTCGTGCGCTGGATCGACCAGGGCGTCGGCTGCTCGAAAGTGCCGGACATCAACAACATCGGCCTGATGGAAGACCGCGCGACGCTGCGCATCTCGAGCCAGCACATCGCGAACTGGCTGCGCCACGGTGTCACCAACGAAGCCCAGGTGCTCGAGACGATGAAGCGCATGGCGGCGGTCGTCGACCAGCAGAATGCGGGCGATCCGCTGTACCGCCCGATGGCGCCGGATTTCGACCAGTCGGTCGCGTTCCAGGCGGCGAAGGACCTCGTGTTCAAGGGCTGCGCTCAGCCGAGCGGCTACACCGAACCGCTGCTGCACCGCTGGCGCCAGGTCGCGAAAGCGCGCGGCTGACGCCCCGGGCGTGCAACGCAACACCGATCCGCCCGACGCCGGGCGGATCGGTTGTTTTCCGCACCAGGACAGCGTCCATCCTGCTCGCCACGGCACCGCGCCTGCATCGAGGCGGCGCTTCACGACGAAACGCTCATACTGCTGCTTTTGATTCGCGACTTTCCCGATGACCACACCCGATCTTCCGACCGATGTGCGCTGGCCCGACGTGCCCGCCGTCCATGGATGGCTGTCGCTCGACCGGCGCGGTGGCTGGCGGCTCAAAGGAGAGCCGGTCACGCATGGCGGGCTGATCGCCTTCCTGAACGCCCATTACGGATCGGACGGCGACGGCAACTGGTTCGTCCAGAATGGACCGCAGCGCGTCTTCGTGACGCTGGATTACACGCCGCTGGTCCTGCGGCTCGACGTGGACGACAGCCTCACGGCGCACACCGGCGCGGCGACGGGCCCGATCATTGCGGCGTACCTCGACGAGGACGGCAACGTGCTGCTGCATGCGTCGCAGGGTGTCGGGCTGCTCGACGATCGGGATCTTTCCGCATTCGTCGGGCAGTGCCGGGCCGACGACGGTGGGCCGGCGAGCGACGCTGCCTTCGTCGAAGTCATGGGCGGCGGCTCGGGAGTGGTGTGGCACGGCCTGCCGCTGCAGGCGATCAGGCACGCGGAGGTCGCCGCGCGTTTCGCGTTCCGGCCCCGCCCGGAGCCCTGAACGCACAGTTTTTCTCTTCCTCCGGCACGCAGCCCGGGGACACATCGATGGTGACGGCAACATTCCGATTCTACGAAGAGCTGAACGACTTCCTCGCCCCGGCGCGGCGCCGGCGCGAGTTCGACGCGCCCTGCGCACGGGCGGCAACGGTCAAGCACATGGTCGAGGCGCTCGGCGTGCCGCACACCGAGGTCGAACTGGTGCTCATCAACGGCGAATCGGTCGATTTCGGCCGCCTGCTGCGCGACGGCGACCGCGTCGCGGTGTATCCGAAATTCGAATCGCTCGACATCACGCCGCTGCTGCGCGTGCGGCGCCACCCGCTGCGGGTGATGCGCTTCGTCGCCGACGCACATCTCGGTGGACTCGCCCACCTGCTGCGGATGACGGGCTTCGACACGCTGTACGACAATCATTTCGACGACGGCGAGATCGAGATCATCGCCGCGCGTGACGCCCGTATCGTGCTGACGCGCGACCGCGAACTGCTCAAGCGCCGCACGCTGACGCACGGCTGCTACGTGCGGGCGCTCAAGCCGGCGCAGCAGGTGCGCGAGATCTTCGACCGGCTCGATCTCGCGGCTAGCGCGAAGCCCTTCACGCTGTGCCTCGACTGCAACGCTCCGCTGCGGCCGATCGACAAGGCGCAGGTCGAAGACCGCCTGCCGCCGGGAGTGCGCGCGAGCCACACGCGTTTCAGCACCTGCGACGTGTGCCGCCGCGTCTTCTGGGAAGGATCGCACTGGCGGCGGATGCGGGCCCTCGTCGATGAGCTGCTCGACAGCTCCCCGCCGCTCGCGCCGGAAACCCCCGCTGCACCAGACCCCGATCGCCACCCGAAGTGAGAGTCACCCCGCTGCGGCACGCCCTACTGCACCATCGGCAACCTGAACTCCTCGGCATGCAGCGCGACCTCCGGCGGGAACGGCTGCGAGCGGCGCGTCACCGGATTCAGGCACACGACGGTGCAGTCCGACGTCGAGCAGACTTCACCGGTTTCGGTATTGACGATTTCATGGCGGAAGCGCACCACCTTTTCCCGCATTTCGAGCACCCCGCTCCGCACGAATACCGTGTCACCCGGATACAGTTCCTTCTGGTAGCTGATGTTCTGCTGCACCATCGCCAGATTCACCGCGCCGCTGCGCAACAGCGACGCGGACAGCCCGAGCATCGCGTAGAACTGCCAGCTCGCCGCATCGTGGAACTCCATGTAGGCGCGGATGTTGATATGTCCCATGTGATCCCGTTGCCATTCATGCACCGTGCCGCGCGCCGTTTCGACCATCGTCATTGCCGTCTCCTTCTGCTGTCGCCGTTGTCATCGAGCCGCAACGATAGGGCGTTCGGGCGGGTGTCGGCAATACCGGGCAATCGCAGCGCTGCCGCGGTGCGACCCGTCGCGCGGGCGTGGAGGGCGCCGGCATGCGGCCGGTTACGTGCCGATCGCCGCTACCCGGGCACGGACGCCGCACGGTGCCGCTAGAATGTCGCGATCATCCCGCTCGGCCAGCCCCGGAGAGACTTCATGATCGGCGCCCTCACGCTACTCCTCGTGTTCCAGCTCGTCGGCGAAGTGCTGGTGCGCGCGCTCGATCTGCCAATCCCCGGCCCGGTCGTCGGCATGGGCCTGCTGTTCGTCACGCTGATCGTGCGCCGCGGACCCGGCGAACAATTGCGCGGCACTGCGAACGGCGTCCTGCAGCACCTGTCGCTGCTGTTCGTGCCGGCAGGCACCGGCGTCATGCTGCATTTCCAGCGACTTGCCGACGAGTGGCTGCCGCTGACTGTCGCGCTGGTGTTCAGCACCCTGCTGTCGATCACAGTCGCCGCGCTGCTGCTGCAAAGGTTGATGCACCGCACACGCGGCCGCGGAGAATCCCGATGACGCCGGTGCTCGGCGAGATCTGGGTGTATCTGTCGGCAACGCCGCTGCTCGGCCTGACGCTGACGCTGCTTGCGTATCAGGCAGCGCTGTGGCTGTACCTCCGCGCGAACCATCATCCCCTGCTGAACCCGGTGATGCTCGCAGTGATCATGCTGGTGCTGGTGCTGAGCGTGACGGACACCCCGTACGAAACCTATTTCGACGGCGCGCAGTTCGTGCACTTCCTGCTCGGCCCGGCCACCGTCGCGCTGGCGATCCCGCTGCATGCGCAGTGGGGGCGCTTGCGCAGCATGCTGGTGCCGCTGCTCGCGACGCTCGCCGCCGGGTCGCTGACCGCGGCGCTGTCGGCGGTCGGCATCGCGGCGCTGCTCGGGGCGAGCCGCGAGTCGATGATGTCGCTCGCGCCGAAGAGCGTCACGACGCCGATCGCGATGGGGGTCGCCGAGCGTCTCGGCGGTCTGCCCTCGCTCACCGCGGTACTGGTCATCTGCACCGGCATCCTCGGCGCGATCTGCGCGCGCTATGTGTACCGGGCGCTGCGCATCGACGACCACGTGGTACGCGGCTTCGCGATCGGCATCGCGTCGCATGGCATCGGCACGGCACGCGCGTTCCAGGTCAGCGAACAGGCGGGCGCCTTCGCCGCGCTCGGCATGGGCCTCAACGGACTGCTGACCGCCGCCTCGTTGCCGTGGGTCCTGCCGTGGCTCGAGCGACTGATGGGCTGACGTGCCGCCGGCCCGCTTTCCCCCTTCGTTTTTCCCCCTTCGTTTTTCCTCTTCAACCCGATCCGTCCCTGACCACCGGAACCTCCATCTTGAGCACTGCCCTGTACCGCTGGTTCGACCGCAACATCCTGGAGCTCGGCCGCGAGATGCGGCTGTCGTACCTGCCGCCGCTGATGGTGTATGTCGCGGCCGGCGTATCGGGCCTGACCGGCATCGTCGGCACCTTCTTCGTCAAGGACTACCTCGGCCTGTCGGCGGCTTTTCTCGCCGCGCTCGGCTTCTGGGCCGGCATTCCGTGGGCGCTGAAGATGCCGATCGGCCATCTCGTCGACCTGATGTGGCGGCACAAGGCCGGGCTCGTCTATCTCGGCGCGACGCTGATCGCGGCGAGCCTCGCGATCATGATCGGGCTGATCTCCCGGCCCGACCAGATGCGCGCCATCATGAGCGCCGAAGCCTGGTTCGTGCTGTCTGCGCTGCTCGCACCGCTCGGCTACGTGATGCAGGACGCGGTCGCCGACGCGATGACGGTCGAGGCGGTGCCCCGGCTCGACGCCAACGGCGCCCCCTACCCGGCCGAGACGGTAAGGCTGATGCACACGACGATGCAGATGCTCGGGCGCGTCGCGATCATCGGCGGCACGGTGCTGGTATCGCTCGCGAACGTCGCGATGTTCCAGGGTGCCGAAACCCTGTCCGAATCCGCGAAGGTCGCGATCTACGTGCGCATCTACGAGCTCGCGCTGGTGATCCCGCTGCTGTCGATCAGCGGCGTGCTGCTCGCCGGCGTGCTCAAGCGGCGCGAGGTGCGGCGGCTGGCAAAGCTCGGCCACAGCCGCGCGGAGGTCGATCGCCTGGTGCACGATCCGCAGGAAAAAACGGCGCCGAACTGGTGGATCCTTGGCGGCAGCGCGGTGTTCGTCGCGCTCACCCTCGGCGTTGGGCTGTCCGGCATGGCGTACGGCCAGGAGCTGATCTTCGCGTCGTCGTTCGCGATCATCGGGGTAATGATCGCCAAGCTGCTGCGCGAACTCGCCCCGGAGGCGGCGCGTACGCTGCTCGGCACGGTCATCGTGATCTTCGTCTTTCGCGCGATGCCGACCCCGGGGGCCGGCGCGAGTTGGTGGATGATCGATGTGCTCGGCTTCGACCAGAGCTTCCTGTCGCGGCTCGATCTGATCACGAGCACGCTGACGCTCGCCGGCCTGTTCCTGTTCCGCCGCTTCATGGCGGAAAAGTCGATCGCGCAGATCGTCATCGTGCTGACGCTTGCCGCGACGCTGCTGTCCGGACCGATCGTCGGCATGTTCTACGGACTGCACGAATGGACCGCGCGGCTCACCGGGGGGCTCATCGACGCGCGCTTCATCGCGATCGCGAACACCGCGCTCGAGTCGCCGCTCGGGCAGGTGTCGATGGTGCCGATGCTCGCGTGGATCGCGAATTCGGCGCCTCCTCACCTGAAGGCGACATTCTTCGCGGTGATGGCGTCGTTCACGAACCTCGCATTGTCGGCGGCGCAGCTCGGCACGAAATACCTGAACGAGACCTTCACGGTCAGCCGCGAAGTGCGCGATCCGGCCAGTGGCGCAGTGACGCTCCCGGCCGATTATTCCGAACTCGGCATGCTGCTGATCACCGTCACGCTGCTGGGATTGTCGCTGCCGCTGCTGGCGATCGCCGTGACGCGGCTGCTCGGGCTGCGCAGCGCCTGAACCGGCCTGTCGCGCCGCCGGGCGTTGCACGCGCGGCGCGACAGGCGGAAACTCTAGCCAAACGACAACGGGAGGATAGCGCCATGACACCGACCTCGGTACACGACATCCGCAACGTCGCCCTGCTCGGCCATTCCGGCGGCGGCAAGACCACTCTGCTCGAAGCGCTGCTCGTCGCGTCGGGGACGATCGGCGCGGCCGGCAGCATCGAGCGCGGCGACACCGTGAGCGACTTCGACGCGCAGGAAAAGGCGATGGGCCATTCCCTTGCGACGTCGATCGCGCACTTCGAATGGGCCGGGCACTGGGTCAATATGCTCGACACCCCGGGCCTGCCGGATCTCGCCGGCCGGGCGCTGTCGGCGCTGCCCGCGGTCGAGACGGCGGCGGTCGTCGTCAGCGCGCAGGCGGGCATCGAAAGCGGCACGCGCCGGATGATGGACGCCGCGGCCGACAAGTGCCGCCTGATCGTCGTGTCGAAGATCGACGCCGCGAGCGCCGCGGAGCTCACGGCGCTGATGGAGAAGCTGACGGCGACCTTCGGTCGCGAATGCCTGCCCGTCAACCTGCCGGCCGCCGACGGCACACATGTCATCGACTGCTTTTTCGCGCCCGGCCACGATGCCGAAACCGCATTTTCATCGGTCGCCGCGGCGCACGAGGCGATCATCGACCAGGTCGTCGAACTCGACGAGGCGCTGATGGCAAGCTATCTCGAGCAGGGCGAGTCGCTCGACCCCGAGCAGCTCCATGCACCGTTCGAACAGGCGCTGCGCGAAGGCCACCTGATCCCGGTGTGCTTCGTTTCGTCGCGCTCCGGTGCCGGGGTGAACGAGCTGCTGGACATTCTCGGCCGCCTGATGCCGGACCCGACGGAGGGCAATCCGCCGCGCTTCCTCAAAGGGGATGGCAGCCAGGCGCAGCCGGTCGAGGTCACGCCGGACCCCGCCCGCCACGTCATCGCCCATGTGTTCCAGGTCGCGAACGATCCGTACCGCGGCAAGCTCGGGCTGTTCCGCATCCACCAGGGCACGCTCGGCCCGAACACCCAGCTCTATATCGGCGACAGCCGCAAGAGCTTCAAGGTCGCGCACCTGCTGCGCCTGCAGGGCAAGAACCAGGTCGAGACGCCGGTCGGCGTGCCGGGTGATATCTGCGCCGTCGCGCGCGTCGACGACATCCACCCGGACGCCGTGCTGCACGATTCCCACGACGAGGACACCTACCACCTC
This sequence comes from Aromatoleum bremense, assembly GCF_017894365.1. Taxonomy (NCBI): domain Bacteria; kingdom Pseudomonadati; phylum Pseudomonadota; class Betaproteobacteria; order Rhodocyclales; family Rhodocyclaceae; genus Aromatoleum; species Aromatoleum bremense. The sequence goes on along the minus strand of NZ_CP059467.1, from coordinate 3,158,800 downwards.
GCCGCGCCGCGCTATCCGCAGCCGGTGTTCGGTCTCGCGCTGATCACGAGGAAACACGGTGACGAACAGAAACTGGCCGAAGCGCTGGCGCGGCTCGTCGACGAGGATCCGTGCCTGGAAGTGGGGTTCGATCACCAGGCGCGCCACACGGTGATCCGGGGTCTCGGAGAACTGCATCTCAAGATCGTGCTGGAGCAGTTGCGCACGCGCTGGAACCTGCAGCTCGACACCGCGACACCGACGGTGCCGTACCGCGAAACCATCGCCGCCACCGCCGAGGCACGCTACCGTCACAAGAAGCAGAGCGGCGGCGCCGGCCAGTTCGGCGAGGTCGCGCTGCGCGTCGAGGCTCTCCCGCGCGGTTCCGGCATCGAACTCGGCAGCGAGGTCAAAGGAGGTGCGATTCCGACGAACTTTCTGCCGGCCGTCGAGAAAGGCGTGCGCCAAGCGCTCGCCGAAGGTGCACTGTCCGGCTTTCCGGTGCAGGATGTGCGCGTCGTGCTGACCGACGGCAAGCATCATGCGGTCGATTCGAACGAAATCTCGTTCGTCACCGCCGGGCGCCACGCGACGCTCGAAGCCCTGCTCGCCGCGCGGCCGATCGTGCTCGAACCGCTGGTGACGGTCACGGTGAAAGTCGAGGACAGCCATTTCGGCGACATCACCGCCGAGTTCGCCGCGCGCCGGGGCCGGCTCACGGCCACCGAGAGCCCGGCGAGCGGGTGGACGGTGCTCACCGCGACCGTGCCGATAGCCGAGATGGAAGGCTTCGAGGCGCGGCTGAAAGCGATCTGCGCCGGCGAGAGCGAATTCGTGCTTGCGGCGAGCGGTCACGAACCGGCACCGCAGGACGTGCAGCAGCGCCTCGCGAAAGCGTACACCGGCCGAAATGCAGGACAGTAGGACGGGGCGGCAATGGTGAAACTGACCGACAGGCAGCGCGCCTACTGGCGCCACAACCGCTCGCTGATCGTGTCCTTGCTGGCGGTCTGGTTCCTCGTCAGCTTCGTCGCTGGCTATTTCGCGGACGAGCTCAACGGGTACTCGTTTCTCGGCTTTCCACTGGGTTTCTACATGTTCGCCCAGGGCTCGCTGCTGAGTTATCTGGTGATCGTTGCAGTCTATGTGTACGTGATGAACCGCCTCGACCGCGAATATGACGTTGCCGAGCGCCGCTGACGGCGCTCCGACTTGCCCCCTTCCGGGACCGCTACTGGACGAACGACACCAGCGCTGCTGCGCGTGATATGCAAGCTATCGACTCGATCCCCCGGTTTCTTCGGGCTTGGTCGCTTTCTTGATGACGATCGGATGAGCGTGACGGCTCAGGATGAAGTCGGCAAGGAACTTGCACCAGATCGTCACGCCAGCGATCGCACTCCAGCTTTCGTAGTCGAAGTGGCCGAGCACGACCCCGACGATCACCGCGACGACGACCCCGCCACAAACCAGATTGATCGCCGCCGCATACGGCGCGAACTTCTGCGGATTCGCCGGCAACTCGCCACGCTTGAGTGCCACTTCCGAAAAATCGCGCTGCACGACAATCCGCCACGCGCGACGTAGCCAGAAAAACGCGATCGGGAACAGGGCAAGAAACAACACCCAGGTCAGGGCAACGCTAACGTCAAAGACCATTCGCTACTCCGTTAACATTTGATGCCGGAGTCGGCATCGATGCGCAAAGTGCCACAAAAATAAAAAAACCCCGCCATCGGACGCCGGCGGGGTTCCGGTTGCACCGCGCGCCGGCAAGTCCGGCACGCGGCAGCAACCCTTGCTGCATCAGACCGTTCAGTGTGCGCCGTCGACCGCCTTCGCACCCCGCGGGATGCGAACGCTCTCGACCAGCGCCTGGATATGCACCGGCGGCTCCTTCGTGACCTTATCGACGACGAACGCAACGGTGAAGTTCACCAGCGCGCCGATCGCGCCGAAAGCTTCCGGCGTGATGCCGAAGAACGCGTTCGGGCCACCGATCAGGTCGACGAACTCGGTGCCTTTGATGAAGAACAGGCCCTTGTGCGCAAACACGTAGAACAGCGTCACGAACAGACCCGACAGCATGCCCGCAATCGCGCCTTCCTTGTTCATCTTCTTGCTGAAGATGCCCATCATGATCGCCGGGAACAACGAACTCGCGGCGATACCGAAAGCGAGCGCTACTGTGCCCGCAGCGAAACCCGGGGGGTTCAGACCCAGATAACCGGCGAGAACGATCGCCCCGGCCATCGAGATCTTGCCCGCCATCAGTTCGCCCTTGTCGGAGATGTTCGGGTTGAACACGTTCTTGATCAGATCGTGCGAAACCGCGGACGAGATTGCCAGCAGCAGACCTGCCGCCGTCGACAGCGCCGCAGCGAGGCCACCAGCCGCAACCAGCGCGATCACCCAGTTCGGCAACAGCGCGATTTCCGGATTGGCGAGCACGATAATGTCGGCGTTGACCGTCAGCTCGTTGCCTTTCCACCCAGCGGCTTCGGCCTTGGCCTTGGCATCGGCGTCCTTCGTCTTGTCGTTATAGTACTGGATGCGGCCGTCACCATTCTTGTCTTCGAACTTCAGCAGACCGGTCTTTTCCCAGCGCTTCATCCAGTCCGGACGCTGCTCGTTCTGAAGACTCGATTCGGCCGCGTACAGATCGCCGCCGGTTGTGACAGCAGTATTCACCGTGGCATGCAGGTTGTACTTCGCCATCGCCGCGACTGCCGGTGCTGTCGTGTACAGGATCGCAATGAAGACCAGCGCCCAGCCCGCGGACGAGCGCGCGTCCTTGACCTTCGGCACCGTGAAGAAGCGCACGATCACGTGCGGCAGGCCGGCGGTACCGATCATCAGCGACACGGTGTACACGAACATATTGAGCCTGCTGCCAGGCAGCGAGGTGGTGTACTCGTCGAAGCCGAGATCCTTGACGACATGGTTTAGCTTTTCCAGCAGCGAAACGTTGCTGCCGACGAGATCGCTGCCGAGCCCGAGCTGCGGAATCGCATTGCCGGTCAGCTGCAGCGAAATGAAGATCGCCGGGATCGTATAGGCGAGGATCAGCACGACGTATTGCGCGACCTGCGTGTAGGTGATGCCCTTCATGCCGCCGAACACCGCGTACATGAAGACGATCGCCATGCCGATGTAGATGCCGGCCTCGTTCGAGACGCCGAGGAAGCGTGAGAAGGCCACGCCGACACCGGTCATCTGGCCGATCACGTACGTGATCGACGCGGTCAGCAGGCACAGCACCGCGACCGTGCTCGCGGACTTTGAATAGAAGCGGTCGCCGATGAACTGCGGCACCGTGAACTTGCCGAACTTGCGCAGGTACGGGGCCAGGAGCATCGCCAGCAGCACATAGCCGCCGGTCCAGCCCATCAGGAACAGCCCGCCGCCATAGCCCATGTTCGCGATCAGGCCGGCCATCGAGATGAACGAGGCTGCGGACATCCAGTCGGCCGCTGTCGCCATGCCGTTGGTAACCGGGTGAACGCCGCCGCCGGCGACATAGAATTCACTGGTGCTACCGGCGCGCGCCCAGGCGGCGATGCCGAGGTAGAGCGCGAAGCTCGCCCCGACAACGATGTAAGTGAGAGTTTGCAGTTCCATGTGTCGGTCCCTCAGTCTTCGTGAACGTCAAATTGGCGGTCGATATCGCCCATCCTCTTCGCATAGAAGAAAATGAGAGCCACGAACACATAGATAGAGCCCTGGTGCGCGAACCAGAAACCCAGCGGATACCCCCCGAGATGCATGTTATCGAGCACCGGGGCAAAGAGAATGCCCGCGCCGAACGAGACCAGGAACCAGATTATGAGAATCTTGCTCAGCAGTCCCAGCGTTGCCTTCCAATAGGCCGAACTGGTGTTATCCATAGACGTCTCCTCGTAATTATTATTGCCTGCATGCTGCCCGAGAGAGGCCGGACAGAGCCCGGGCAGCAAGAAGCGCCACCATTCTAGGAGGAAGTTTCTTACGGACTGCTTACAAAACCTAGCTAATACCGAACTCTGCAAGACCTTGTCACGGATTCCAGTCAAGAAAAAACCCCGCCCTCTTTGCGAGAAGGCGGGGTTTTTCAGGCGAGGCGACCGTTACCGGGCGCCTGCGCAGGCGATTTACATGCGCGCAATCATCGCGTCGCCGAACGCGGAGCAGGACACTTCCTGGGCGCCCTCCATCAGGCGCGCGAAGTCGTAGGTCACGACCTTGTCGCCGATCGCGGCTTCCATGCCCTTGATGACGAGATCGGCAGCTTCCGTCCACTTCATGAAACGCAGCATCATCTCGGCGGACAGGATCAGCGAACCCGGGTTGACCTTGTCCAGGCCGGCGTATTTCGGCGCCGTGCCGTGCGTCGCTTCGAAGCAGGCGTACTGGTCGGAAATGTTCGCGCCCGGGGCGATGCCGATGCCGCCGACCTGCGCGGCCAGCGCGTCGGAGATGTAGTCGCCGTTCAGGTTGGTCGTCGCGATCACGTCGTATTCGGCCGGACGCAGCAGGATCTGCTGCAGGAAGGCGTCGGCGATCGCGTCCTTGACGACGATCTCGCGCCCGGTGTTCGGGTTCTTGAACTTGCACCACGGGCCGCCGTCGATCGGCTGCGCGCCGAATTCCTTCTGCGCCAGCTCGTAGGCCACGTCGCGGAACAGGCCTTCGGTGAACTTCATGATGTTGCCCTTGTGCACGATCGTCAGCGACTTGCGGTCGTTGTCGATCACGTACTTGAGCGCGGCGCGCACCAGACGCTGCGTGCCTTCGACCGAAACCGGCTTGATGCCGATACCGGACGTTTCCGGGAAGCGGATCTTCTTGACGCCCATTTCGTTCTGCAGGAACGCGATGACCTTCTTGACCTGCTCCGAGCCTTCCTGCCACTCGATACCGGCGTAGATGTCCTCCGTGTTCTCGCGGAAGATCACCATGTTGGTCAGTTCCGGGTTCTTCAGCGGCGAAGGCACGCCCTTGAAGTACTGGATCGGACGCACGCACTGGTAGAGGTCGAGTTCCTGGCGCAGCGCGACGTTCAGCGAGCGGATGCCGCCGCCGACCGGAGTCGTCATCGGGCCCTTGATCGACACCGAGTATTCCTTGAGCGCGTCGAAGGTTTCCTTCGACAACCACTCGTCCGGGCCGTAGATCTGAGTCGACTTCTCACCGGCATAGACTTCCATCCAGTGGATTTTTCTCTTGCCGCCATAGGCTTTCTCGACTGCCGCGTCGATGACCTTGATCATCACCGGGGTGATGTCTACACCGATGCCGTCACCTTCGATGAACGGGATGATCGGATTGTCGGGGATGGGCTGGCCGGGAATGATTTTCTGGCCGCCGGCGGGAACCGTGATGTGAGATGTGCTCATGCCTACTCCCTCTATGTGGACTCGTTTCGATTGACTCAGCTTTGCACTGAAAACCTTCGACTGGCAGCTTGGGGGATCACCTCGCAGGCGGGCGCCCCCCAGGGGCGACGTATGCAAATGATGCTCCTCCCCCACTCCGGATATCAACTATGGTGCAAAATCCTGGCACATTCCTTCCGGCGCCAGGATTTCCCCGTGCGCCCGCCCTTCCGCGGCACGCGCTTCGCCCCCCCGAAACGCAAAAAGCCACCGCGCCTGCGCCGACTTTTTCGCTACACGCCGTTACCGGGCCGCACCGACCGGCGCGCGGCCCGGTAACGGTCAGGAACCGCTCAGGCCGACGCTCCTGCCAGGATGGCATTGAACGTGGCGCTCGGGCGCATCACTGCGCAGGTCTTCGCCGGATCAGGCAGGTAGTAGCCGCCGATATCGGCCGGACGCCCCTGCGCTGCGCGCAGTTCTTCGACGATCTTCTGCTCGTTTTCGGCCAGCGCTTTCGCCACCGGCGCGAAACGGGACTTCAGCCCCGCATCGTCGTCCTGCGCCGCCAGCGCCTGTGCCCAGTACAGCGCAAGGTAGAAGTGGCTGCCCCGGTTGTCGAGCTCACCCGTCTTGCGCGACGGCGACTTGTCGTTGTCGAGCAGTTTTCCGGTCGCATCGTCCAGAGTCCGGGCGAGCAGCTTGGCCTTGGCGTTGCCGGTCTTGATGCCCATATCCTCGAGCGACACCGCCAGCGCGAGGAATTCTCCGAGCGAATCCCACCGCAGATGGTTCTCCTCGACCAGTTGCTGCACGTGCTTCGGCGCCGAACCGCCCGCCCCGGTTTCGTACATGCCGCCACCGGCCATCAGCGGCACGATCGACAGCATCTTTGCGCTGGTGCCCAGTTCCATGATCGGGAACAGGTCGGTCAGGTAGTCGCGCAGGATGTTGCCGGTCACCGAGATGGTGTCGAGGCCGCGGATGACGCGCTCGAGCGTGTAACGCATCGCACGTACCTGCGACATGATCTGGATGTCGAGCCCGGTGGTATCGTGATCCTTGAGATAGGTCTCGACCTTCTTGATCAGCTCGGCCTCGTGCGGGCGGTAGGGATCGAGCCAGAACACGGCCGGCATGCCGGAGTTGCGGGCACGGGTGACGGCCAGCTTGACCCAGTCGCGAATCGGCGCGTCCTTGACCTGGCACATGCGCCAGATGTCGCCTTCCTCGACGTCCTGCACGAGCAGCACTTCGCCGGTGGCGATATCGACGATGCGCGCCTCGCCGGCCTCCGGAATCTCGAAGGTCTTGTCGTGCGAACCGTATTCCTCGGCCTGCTGGGCCATCAGGCCGACGTTGGGGACAGTCCCCATCGTCGTCGGATCGAAATTGCCGTTGGTCTTGCAGAAGTTGAGCATCTCCTGATAGATCCGGGCGAAGGTGCTCTCCGGCATGACTGCCTTGGTGTCCTTCGGCTTGCCATCGGCACCCCACATCTTGCCGCCGATGCGGATCATCGCCGGCATCGAGGCGTCGACGATCACGTCGTTGGGGGCGTGCAGGTTGGTGATGCCCTTGGCCGAGTCGACCATCGCCAGTTCCGGGCGATGCTCGTGGCAGGCGTGCAGGTCGCGGACGATCTCGTCACGCTTCGATTCCGGCAGCATCGCGATCTTCTCGTAGAGGTTCGACATGCCGTTGTTGACGTTGACGCCCAGCTCGTCGAAGAGCTTGCCGTGCTTCTCGAAGGCTTCCTTGTAGAAGATCTTGACCGCGTGACCGAACACGATCGGGTGCGAGACCTTCATCATCGTCGCCTTGACGTGCAGCGAGAACATCACGCCGGTCTTGCGCGCGTCTTCCATCTGCTCTTCGTAGAACGCGCACAGCGCCTTCTTGCTCATGAACATGCTGTCGATGATCTCGCCGTCCAGCAGTGCGACCTTCGGCTTGAGCACGATGGTTTCACCGCGCCGGGTGACCAGATCCATCTTGACGTCGCGCGCGCGATCCAGCGTCATCGACTTCTCGCCATGGTAGAAGTCGCCGCTCTTCATGTGTGCGACATGGCTGCGCGACGCCATGCTCCACTCGCCCATCGAGTGCGGATGCTTGCGGGCATAGCGCTTGACCGCGGGCGGGGCGCGGCGGTCCGAGTTGCCTTCGCGCAGCACCGGGTTGGCCGCGCTGCCGAGCACCTTGCCGTAGCGCTGCTTGATGATCTTTTCTTCGTCGCTCTTCGGCGCTTCCGGGTAATTCGGAATCGCATAACCCTTCTGCTGCAGCTCGGTGATGGCGGTGGTCAGCTGCTGCACCGCGGCGCTGATGTTGGGAAGCTTGATGATGTTGGTGTCCGGGTCCTGCGTGAGCCGACCGAGTTCCGCCAGGTTGTCGGGCACCTTCTGTGCGTCGGTCAGGTAGTCCGAGAATTCGGCGAGGATACGAGCTGCCACCGAGATGTCGCTCTTCGCGATATTGATGCCGGCCGGCGCGGCAAACGTCTCGATGATCGGCAGCAGCGAGAAGGTCGCCAGTAGAGGCGCCTCATCGGTGAGCGTGTAGATGATGGTCGGACTATTCGTTGTCATACATTTCTCCCTCGTTATTTTGCCTGCGCGAAGCCTGACGGACGCAAAAACGGGACGAGATACGGCCCCTGAAGGCTCGATCGCATCCGCTCATTTTCTGACGGCGCATGATTATAGACCTGCGAGCGCGACAGGTTGCCGCCAGGCGCACAATCTTACTCTTATATAAGACACAAGATATCACCTTGCTCGGCTGGCGGTGACGCAAACCGCATCCGTGGAGCGGCAAGACCGGGCCAGCGCTTGTTGACGCGATTTGGGCCTGCGCAAGTAAACGGTTACAATATTTGTCCAAATATATCTTGCCGCACGACCCTTGGCCGGCTAAGCAACGATTTATCGCTCGGCAGCCTCTCTTGCGCGGGCCCGGCGGCCGGGCACACGCCGTTCCTCCCGTCGGCGCGCCGCTTCTTGCGCAGCCCCGCTACCGTTCTGCTCGAACCTGCGCTCGCGCCGCGGGGAGAGACCATCCTCGTCCTCTCATCGCCGGCAACAAAGTCGGCGTACAACTATAAATGGAGAACTTCCTATGCTGATTGCAACCGATCTCGACGGAACATTTCTCGCCGGCCACCCCGAAGCGCGTTTGCGCCTGTATCAGCTGATCAATGCACACCCCGAAATCAAGCTGGTCTTCGTCACCGGGCGCGGGCTCGAGGTCGTGTTGCCATTGCTCTCCGACCCGTCGATCCCGACGCCCGACTACATCGTTTGCGACGTTGGTGCGACGGTCGTCGATGGCCGTACGCTGCAACCGGTGCAACCGCTTCAAGCGGGCATCGACGCACTATGGCCCGGCGAGCGGGTCGTCGCCGCGGCAGTGGCGTCGTTCGCCGGCCTCGAGCGCCAGGAAGTGCCGCAGCAGCGCCGCTGCTCGTATTTCTGCGCGCCCGGCACCGTCGGCAGCGACCTTCGCGTGATCGCCGCGGAGCTCGGCTGCGACATGCTGTATTCGGCCAACCGCTATCTCGACATCCTGCCGCGCGGCGTCAACAAGGGCAGCACGCTCGATGCACTGGTGCGCCTGCTGGAGCTCGACCGCGACGCGGTACTGGTCGCCGGCGACACGCTCAACGATCTGTCGATGTACGAGCAGGGTTTCGTCGGTGTCTGCGTCGGCGAGTCGGAAGCGGCACTGCTCGAAGCGACCCGCGACCGCGCTCATGTGCTGCACGCGCGCCATCCGGGCTGCGGAGGCATTCTCGAGGCGATCGGCCACTTCGGTTTCCTCGGGCCGGCAGGCGTCGAGGCGGAGCTGCGCGAGACCGATACACCGGGGCGCTCCGAGCTCGTCATGGTCTATCACCGGCTGCCGTACGAGGAGGTGTTCGAAAACGGGCGGATCACCCGCGGAGCACCCAGCTCGCCGAACGGCATCATTCCGACGTTGCTGAGCTACTTCAACGACGGCCGCCCCGGCGCATGGATCGCATGGTCGATGCATGACCCGAAAAAGGCGATCCCGTTCGAAGTCCACACGACGGTCGACCGCGAGCGCTACCCTCATCTGGTCGCTGCGCGCGTACCGCTCACGAAGGACGACATTGACATCTTCTACAAGCGCTTTTCAAAAGAAGCGTTCTGGCCGACCCTGCACACGTTCTGGGAGCGCGCGCAATTTCGCGAGGATGACTGGCACGTTTACCTGAAGGTCAACCGGCTCTTCGCCGAACGCGCCGCGGCCGAAGCGGCCGAAGGCGCGGTCGTCTGGCTGCACGACTACAACCTGTGGATGGTGCCGGCGGTGCTGCGCGAGCTACGCCCGGACGTGAAGATCGCCTTCTTCCACCACACCTATTTCCCGTCGGCGGACGTGTTCAACGTGCTGCCATGGCGCCGCGAGATCATTGGCAGCCTACTGCAGTGTGACTACATCGGCTTCCATATCCCGCGCCAAGCCGAGAATTTCGTCGATGTCGCGCGCGGCGTCGCACCGCTGACCGTGCTCGAGCGCCGCAACTGCGCGCCACGCTACCTCACTTACGGCTGCGCCGTCGGTCTCGATGAAGTCACGACCGCAATCGAGGTCCACGGCCGACGCATCGGTCTCGGCGCCCACCCGGTCGGCCTCGACGTCGAGCGCGTGCGCAAGATCCTCGACCAGCCCTCGACCCGCAAGCGCATGGCCGAATTGCGCTCGGATCTCGCGGGCACGCGCGTGATCCTGTCGGTCGAGCGCCTCGACTACACGAAAGGCACGCTGGAGAAGCTGCTCGCGTTCGAGCGCCTGCTCGACGCGCATCCCGAATTGCAGGGCAAAGTGTCGCTGATGGCCGTGTGCGTGCCGGCGGCAAAGGAAATGACGATCTACGACGCGCTGCAGACGCAGATCGAGCAGGCGGTCGGCCGCATCAACGGCCGCTTCTCGCGCGTCGGCTGGATGCCGGTGCAGTTCTTCTTCCGTGCGCTGCCGTTCGAGGAAGTCGTCGCTTGGTACGCGATGGCCGACGTAATGTGGATCACGCCGCTGCGCGACGGCCTGAATCTCGTCGCGAAGGAGTACGTCGCGACGCAGGGCCTGATCGACGGGCGCGGCGTGCTCGTGCTGTCGGAGTTCGCCGGCGCGGCGGCCGAGCTGCACGGTGCGGTGCTGACAAACCCGCACGATCTCGCCGACCTCGCGGCGCGCCTGTATCAGGCGATCGCGATGAACGACGCCGAGGCCGAGTCGCGCCTGCGGGAGTTGTTCGCCATCGTCGAACACAATGACATCCACCGCTGGGGACGGAGTTTCCTCGAAGCGGTTACCACGCCGGTCGGCGAAGACATGCTCGCCGGCACGGGCTGCTGAGCCATCGCGTCGCGGGGCGGTGCTCCGGCCCTCCGCAGGTTTCGGGATAAAATGTGCGCCATCACGCCGCTGCGCGCCAACGTCGCACATCATCACCGAGACGAGGAATCCATGGACGCACCCGTCGGGGAAAACCCGGTCGCCCAATCGATCGCGCAGGCGATGATCGAAGGCTTCAACAAGCACTACCGGATCTTCCGCGAGACCTCGCGTCGGGCCAAGGAAAGCTTCGAGGCCGCCGATTGGCAGGCGCAGATCGACGCGGTGCGCGAGCGGGTGCAGTTCTACGACGACCGCGTCGACGAGGCGGTCCGGCGGCTGCACGAGGAGTTCGACGCCGATTCGCTCGACGACAGCACCTGGCAGCAGCTCAAGCTCCAGTACATCGGCATCCTGATGCGACACAAGCAGCCGGAGCTGGCAGAGACCTTCTTCAATTCGGTGTGCTGCAAGATCCTGCACCGCACGTATTTCAACAACGACTACCTGTTCGCGCGCCCCGCCGTCTCGACCGAATACATCGAATCCTATCCGCCGGTCTACAGCAGCTATTACCCCCAGGACGAAGGCCTGCGCACCACCGTGCGGCGGATCATCGAGGATTTCGACTGGCAGCGTCCGTTCGCGGATCTGGACCGCGACATCGACAACATCCTGCGCGCAGCGCACGAACACCTCGGCGCCTGGCCCGACATGGAGGTCAATTGCCAGATCCAGGTGCTGTACTCGGCGTTCTACCGCAACAAGACCGCCTACATCATCGGCAAGACGATCAACGGCTACCAGGAGTATCCGTTCGCGCTGGCGGTCCGGCACAACGCTGCCGGCCGGCTCGAGATCGACACGATCCTGCTCGATCCATGGCGCATCTCGGTGCTGTTCTCGCTGTCGCGCGCGTATTTCCTCGTCGATATGGAAGTGCCGTCCGGCTACGTGCAGTTCCTGCGCTCGATCATGCCCAACAAGCACCGTTCCGAGCTCTACACGATGCTCGGGCTGGGCAAGCAGGGCAAGACGATGTTCTTCCGCGACCTGATCGCGCACCTGCGCCACTCGAACGACCAGTTCATCATCGCGCCCGGCATCCGCGGCCTCGTGATGCTGGTGTTCACGCTGCCGTCCTACCCCTACGTGTTCAAGATCATCAAGGACGTGTTCGGCGCATCGAAGAACATGGACCGCGCGACCGTCAAGCGCAAGTACCTGATGGTGAAGCAGGTCGACCGCGTCGGCCGCATGGCGGACACGCTGGAGTTCTCGTACGCTGCGCTGCCGCTGTCGCGCTTCCACCCCGAACTGCTCGACGAATTGCGCGCGCTGGCGCCGTCCTCGTTCGAGATCGAGGGCGACTCGGTGATCATCAAGCACCTTTACATCGAACGCCGCATGACGCCGCTGAACATCTACCTCGAGCGCGCGGACGACGACCAGGTCGAATACGCGGTGCGCGAATACGGCAACGCGATCCGCGAGCTGGCAACAGCGAACATCTTCCCCGGCGACATGCTGTGGAAGAACTTCGGCGTGACGCGCTACGGCCGCGTGGTGTTCTACGATTATGACGAGATCGAGTTCATGACCGCCATGAACTTTCGCAGGATTCCCCCGGCGCCGTATCCGGAGATGGAGATGGCCGCCGAGCCGTGGTATTCGGCTGGTCCGATGGACGTCTTTCCGGAAGAATTCGCGACCTTCCTGCTCGGCGCCCCGCGCGTGCGCAAGGCTTTCCTGAAGCACCACCGCGACCTGCTCGACGCCAAGTTCTGGCAGGACGTGCAGGCCTCGATCCGCAAGGGTTACCTCGAGGATTTCTTCCCGTATCCAATCGAACTGCGTTTCTGCAACATGTGGAGCAACGAGCGCGGACGCGCAGACCAGGCGGCCTGACGGGCGGCCGCCTCACGCATCGTCCTGCCACCCGAGCTCCAGCACCCAGGGCGCCGGTCGCGCTTCCAGCGCAGCGCGGATGTAGGGAACGGTCGCGGCAGGAAGACCGTCACGCCCGAACCAGCCGAGTCCGTCGCACTTGTCCGGTTCGCGAATCTGCAGCTCGCCCGTGAAACGCTTCGCGCGAACAAAGAAATCGACACGATTCGTGTCGGACCGGCGGTGCACGACGCCGACGTATTCGAGCGCATCCGCGTGCAAGTACAGCCCGGTTTCCTCGCACATTTCCCGCACGGCCGCCTCGAGCAGCGATTCGCCGGGCTCCACATGGCCGCCGGGAAGGCTGTACAGCCCGTCGAAGAATCCCGTCCCGGCGCGTCTGAGCAGCAGCACTTCGCCGTTCCGCTCGACGATGACGTGTACGCCGACCGGAATGCCGTGGCGCATTCAGTGCTTGCCGGTGCTACCGAAGCCGCCCGCGCCGCGATCGCTTTGCGGGAATTCATCGACGATGTTGAAGCCGACCTGCAGCACCGGCACGACCACCAGCTGAGCGATGCGCTCCATCGGCTGGACCGTGAAGGTCTCGCGCCCGCGATTCCATACCGACACGAAGATCTGCCCCTGGTAGTCCGAGTCGATCAGGCCGACGAGGTTGCCGAGCACGATGCCATGCTTGTGACCGAGGCCCGAGCGCGGCAGCACCATCGCCGCGAGCCCCGGATCGGCGAGATGGATTGCGAGCCCGCTCGGAATCAGCGTGGTCTCGCCCGGGTGGAGGCTCACCGGCGTGTTCAGGCAGGCGCGCAGGTCGAGCCCTGCCGCACCCGGCGTCGCATACGCGGGCTCATGAGTGCGCAGGCGGTCGTCGAGAATCTTGACGTCTATTCGGTGCATTTTCCCCTCGGAACTGAAAATCGTCGCCCGCGCAGTCCACAAGCCGCCGCAGCAAACGGAAATGATGTTGATTATCGCGCCCGTTGGTCCCGGGTCATAACGCGGCGGCCGGTCGCGCTCATCTCGCCAGCCGGGCGGCCCGCGTCACCAGCAGGCCCGCCAGATGCTCGACGATCCTCTGTGCGACGACGGTTTTGGGCGCGCGCGGCTGAGGATGGCGCCCGGCATCGTCATACAGGATCACCTGGTTATCATCGCCGCCGAGCCCGTCCTGCACAAGATTGCCGACCAGCATCGGCAGGCGCTTGGCGCGCCGCTTGCCTTCGGCGTACGCATCGAGATCGCGGCTTTCAGCCGCGAAGCCGACGCAGAACGGCGCGTCCGGTCGTGCCGCGACTTCGGCGAGGATGTCCGGATTGGGCGTCAGCGTCAAAGTAAGCTCGGCGGACGACTTCTTCACCTTGTGCTCGGCGGCGGACACCGGCCGGTAGTCCGCGACCGCGGCGACGCCGATGAAGACATCGGCACCCGGCAGCGCCGCGGTGACGGCATCGCGCATCTGCAGCGCGCTGCGCACGTCGACGTGATCGACGCCGAGCGGCGCCGGCAGTCCGGTCGGCCCGCTGACGAGCATGACTTCAGCGCCGGCGCGCCGGCAGGCCTGTGCGAGCGCGTAGCCCATCTTGCCGGAACTCGTGTTCGTGATGCCGCGCACCGGATCGATCGCCTCGAAGGTTGGCCCCGCGGTCATCACCACCTTGCGCCCGGCGAGCAGCTTCGGCTGGAAAAAGGCGATCAGGTGCTCGAGCAGTTCGTCGGGCTCGAGCATCCTGCCCATGCCGGTCTCGCCGCAGGCCTGATCTCCGGCGCCCGGACCGACCACCGCGACGCCGTCGGCCGCAAGCTGCGCGACGTTGCGCCGCGTCGCCGGGTGCTCCCACATCTGGCGGTTCATTGCCGGCGCAACAAGCAGCGGACATTCGCGCGCGAGGCACAGCGTCGTCAGCAGGTCGTCGGCAATGCCGTGGACGAGCTTCGCGATGACGTCGGCCGTCGCCGGCGCGATCAGGATCGCGTCGGCGCCGCGCGTCAGGTCGATATGCGCCATGTTGTTGTCGACACGCGGATCCCAAAGATCCGACCACACCGGGTTGCCCGACAGCGCCTGGAAAGTCACCGGCGTGACGAAACGCGCGCCGCCGGCGGTCAGCGCGACGTGCACGTCGGCACCCGCTTTTCCCAGCAGCCGCACGAGTTCCGCCGCCTTGTACGCGGCAACCCCGCCGGTGACGCCAAGCACGATCCGGCGCCCGCTCAATTCGCTCATGGCATATTCCGTATAATTAACGAACACATTCTCACACCCACCACATCACATCATGGCAATCACCGACTGGCCCGAAAACGAGCGCCCGCGCGAAAAACTCCTCACCCGCGGCACGTCCGCGCTGTCCGACGCCGAACTGCTCGCGCTGTTCCTGCGCGTCGGCATGCGGGGAAAAAGCGCAGTCGATCTCGCGCGCGACCTGCTGCAACAGTTCGGCTCGCTGACCCGCCTGTGCGCCGCCTCCGCCGCGGAATTTTCCGCGATCCCGGGCATGGGCCTCGCAAAGTATGCCCAACTGCAGGCGGTCATGGAACTGGCGCGGCGCGCGCTCGCCGAGCAGATGAACGATGCCGACGTGTTCGAGTCGCCGCTTGCCGTACGCAACTGGCTGCGCCTGCGCATCGGCTCGCTGCCGCACGAGGTGTTTCACGTGCTGCTGCTTGATGCGCGCAATCGCCTGATCGAAGCGGTCGAACTGTTCCGCGGCACGCTGACGCAAACCAGCGTCTACCCGCGCGAAGTCGTCAAGCTCGCGCTCGGGCGCAACGCGGCCGCGGTGATTCTCGCCCACAACCACCCCTCGGGCGCCACCGAGCCGAGCCCCGCAGACGAACTGCTGACGCGCAGTCTCAAGCAGGCGCTCGAACTCGTCGATATCCGTGTCCTCGATCACTTCATCGTCACCGCCCATGCGCAGCCTTTGTCGTTCGCCGAACGTGGACTTCTTTGAAATGTGGAGTTGCACCCACTCTCCTTGGAGAAGGTGAAGCGCGAGGGTAGATGGACTCCACATATCCGAGTCACATCCGACGCAGCCAGCCGACGAGATCGCGGCCGTCGAATTGGAACCGTCCGCCTCGCGGCGGCGCGAGCGCATCCGGGAACACCTGAGCGATCGCCTGCCGTTTGAGATCGATGTCGGCCCGGACATAACGCATCGTCGTGTTCAGACAGGCATGTCCCAGCCACTGGCTGATCGTAGCGAAGTCCACGCCGGACTTCAGCAGCGCAACCGCCGTGCTGTGCCGCAGCGAGTGCGGATGGATGCTCTTGTCGCGCATGCTTGGCACGCGCTGCGCTGCGGCAGCGACGTACCGGCGCAGCAGATAGCGCACGCCGAAGCGCGTGAGCGGCCGACCCCGGGCGTTGGTGAAGAGCAGCGCCTCGGCGGGATCACCGTCGGACGCCGGCAATTCGTCGATAAAGGCGCGTAGCAGCTTCGCCGTCGCCGGCCAGATCGGGCACAGCCGCACCTTGTTGCCCTTGCCATGCAGGCGCACCTGGGGCGGCGCATCCAGGCGCACGTCGCGCCGCCGCACGTCCAATGCCTCCTGCACACGCGCGCCGGTGTTGAACATCAGGGCGAACAAGGCGTAGTCGCGCCGGCCCAGAGCGCTGTCCCGGTCGATGCTCTGCAGCACCGCCTCGATCTCGGCGCGCTCCAGGTACTCGATTGGCACCTCCCGCGCGCCGCGCTTGTATGGCAGGCCGATCACCTGCTGCAGCGAACCCAGGTACTCCGGCCGGCGCGTCGCGAGGAAGCGCGCAAAGACATGGATGGCTCCAAGGCGGGCGTTGCGCGTGGCGATCCCGTTGCCACGGTCCGTCTCGAGGAAGTTCAGGAACTTGATCACCCGCTCGGCGGTGAAGTCGGATACCTCCAGGCGCTCGATCGCTCGCTTGGCGTCAGCCGAGGCGAACTGCAGCAACAGCAGCAAGGCGTCCCGGTAGCTACGCACGGTATTCGGGCTCAAGCCGCGCTGCGCCGGCAGGAACTCTTCGAAGAAGCGCACCAGTTCGCGCCCAAGATCGGTTGGCGTGGACGGCTTCATGGTGCATCTCCGTCGATCACGCCCGCGCAGGAGCGCGCGAATCGATCCGACGCCTGCGACACGACCGCCGGCATCCAGCGCAGATAGTAGGCGGTCGAGACGATCGACACATGGCCCATGTAGAGCGCGAGCTTGGGCAGGTTGGACTGTACGTCGGCGTCGGCGTTGTACCAGCGCAGCAACGCCGACGCCGCGAAGCTGTGCCGGAAGTCCTGCACACGCGGACAGCGGCTGGCGCTGTCGTGAATGCCCGCACAGCGCAGCTGGTGCTTGAGGCTGCTGTACAAGCCCTCGCCGGTGTAGGCGCGCGATCCCCGGGTGCACAATAGCGGCGCCGCTGGATGCTCGTCGAGACGGGCCTGTTGCCGCGCCGTAAGATAACGCCGTAACTCGGCCTGCGCGCTGACCGACAGGGGAACCCAGCGCGATTTGTGAAATTTCGACTCCCGGATCCGCAGCACACCGGCGTCCACATCAACGTCGCCCAGCGTCAGGCGAACGAGTTCGCCGCGTCGAAGCCCAGCCGTGTACAGCAGCACGACTGCCAGGCGCATGGCATGCGCCCGCACGGGAGATCGACTCCCCGAGGGTAGCTGCGACACGTAGGCGAGCAGTTGCGCCACCTGCTCGGGTTCGATGATCGTCGGCAACGCGTGCGGCTTCTGGCGCGCCAGCGACTCGCGATCCGGCAGGAAGCAGCCGGGATCGCTGCGCCGGCGGTAGCGGCATAACTTGTACACGGTGTGCTCACGCACGACGCGCGTGCTCGAACTGAGGTGGTGGAACTGCGCGCGCCAGCGCTCGAAGAGGGCCGGATCGAGATCGGCGGCCCCGGCGCGCATGAGGAAGCTGCGCAACTCGCGCAGGATCAGTTCCTCCTTGCGGTAGGCGCGGCCGATGGCGTGGCGACTGCTCAGGTAGGCTGCGACGGCGGCGTCCCAGGCGTCCAGGCAAAGGGCATCATGCATGGTGGCCTCCCTGGCGAAGACCTGCCTCGGGAACCTCGAGGGCGACGCCGCGCAGCATGTCGATGTCCAGCCGCAGGTAGGCACAGGTGCTCTCCAGGCTGTGGTGGCCGAGGAGATCACCGATGGCCTTGACGCCCACGCCCCGCGTGAGCAGCCGCATCGCGAACGTGTGTCGCAGACGATAGACATTGTGGCCCGGCAGTTCCAGGTTGGCCTGCCGAACGCGCTTCTTGAAGATGTCGCCGACCGCATAGCGTTGCAGCGGTCCGCTCGGACAGCGGGCACGCAGGAACAGTTCGGGGTAATCCGTGCCTTGTGCACGGCGTTCATGCGCCAGATAGCCGTGCAGGATCCGCACGGTCTGGGGCGCCAGCGGCAGCAGCAGGTCCGACCGGGTCTTGCACTGCACGACGTGCAGCACGGCCGCATCCCAGTCGATCGAGTCCACGCGAAGCGTTACGACTTCGGATGGTCGCAGACCGTAGTGGGCCATCAAGTGCAGGATGCAGTGATCGCGCCGACCCGCCTTGCTGTGAAGATCGACCGATCGGATCAACGCCTGGACCGTCGACCAGTCGAGCGCCTGGGGTGGCAACTCGCCGCGGTAAGTTCGGGGCGTCTCGATGGCATCGAGCACCCGTCCGATCTCGCCCTGGTCGTGACAGTAGCGCAGGAAGCTCCTCAGATACGCGACCACGTGCTGCAGCGAGTGGCGCGACACCTCGCGGCTGCGCAGCGCGACGTAGCGTTCAATGTCCTCGAGCGTGAGCGCGCGCAACTCCTGGCCAGCCTCGAGGCCGCGCGCCAGGAAATCGGCGACAGTCATCGCATGATGCTGGCAAGATGACACAGACAGCCCGCGCAGGTCCCGCAGGTGCCGCTCGTAGGCGATGCACAGGCTGGCGTGGTGGCCTTCGTTCTCGTCCTTGACCAACCGGCCGCGCGCGAGCAGGAACCGGCGATAGGCACGTTCGGTGGCATGGAATCGATGGAAACGGCTCGGCACCCCTCGGCCGACCGCCACGAAAGCCGTGTGCATGTCTCCCTCACTGCAAGTCGGGTTTCCAAGTCGCGGCAAGACCTGCTCCAGCCGCAGCAGGTGCAGATGGGTGACGAACGGCGTGTAGCGCTCGCCGCCGAGCCACACCGCAAACTCCTTCAACTCCGGCGCGAAGGCCGATCGCGCCAACAGCGCGCGCGTATTACTGGGAAGATCGGTAGCCATGATGTCCCTCCTCGTGCAGTGGATGGACAACGGACGGTACGCGCACGCTGTGGACTTATGCGCAGTTCGCCGACGCCGGCGCGGCGGCGGGAGCCGCGAGGACTCCCGCACTGCACATATCAGAGACGTCCACATTCCGCGAAAAATGTTGTGCTCACCATTTTTCGCCGAACGCGGGTTGCTGTAGCGTGGTCGGGCGAAGCATGGCATGTCCGGACACACAAAAACGGCGAAAGCACCCACCCGACCTTCGCCGCGGTGGTCATGCCCGGCCATACCCTGCGCAAACTCCGCCGGCCCCTCCGTCCACCGGCAGAAGGCCTTGAAATCCTTGACTATCATCGACTCCGCAATTAGAGTGCTCGATTCTTTTGCAAACCCATCAACTGGAGCAACACCATGTACGCGGTGATAAAAACCGGCGGCAAGCAGTATCGCGTCGCGGCCGGCGAAAAGATCAAGGTAGAACAGATACCGGCAGACGTGGGCTCCGAAATCACCATCGACCAAGTTTTCATGGTCGGCGAGGGCGAGTCGGTCAAGATCGGCACCCCGGTGGTTTCCGGCGCCACAGTCACGGCGACCGTGGTGTCCCACGGTCGTCACGACAAAATCAAGATTTTCAAGATGCGCCGCCGCAAGCACTACCAGAAGCACCAGGGGCATCGCCAGAACTACACCGAGCTTCGCATCGAAGCGATCTCGGCCTGAGTCCGGAGGTAATTCGACATGGCACACAAAAAAGCTGGCGGCAGTTCCCGTAACGGCCGCGACTCGGAATCGAAACGCCTCGGCGTCAAGCGCTATGGCGGCCAGTTCGTGCTCGCCGGCAACATTATCGTTCGCCAGCGCGGCACCGAATACCATCCGGGCGAAAACGTCGGCATCGGCAAGGACCACACGTTGTTCGCCCTGAAGGACGGCACCGTGCAGTTCACGATCAAGGGCGCACAACGCCGCCGCACCGTCGTCATCGTGCCCGAAGCCGCCTGAAACCTGGCAGCGTTCCGGTTCGAAAAGCCCTATCCTTGCGGTAGGGCTTTTTTGTTTTTGCCACAGGCACCTCATCATCATGAAGTTCATTGACGAAGCACGCATCGAGGTCATGGCCGGCGACGGCGGTAACGGCTCGGCGTCGTTCCGGCGCGAGAAATTCGTACCACGTGGCGGCCCGGACGGCGGCGACGGCGGCCGCGGCGGCAGCATCTATGCGCTCGCGGACCGCAACCTCAACACGCTCGTCGACTACCGCTTCACGCGCATGCACCGCGCGCAACGCGGCGAGAACGGCGGCAACAAGGACTGCTACGGCAAGGGCGGCGAAGACATCGTGCTGCGCATGCCGGTCGGCACGGTGATCACCGATCTCGAAACCGGCGAACTCGTCGCCGACCTCGACGAGGATGGCAAGCAGGCGATCATCGCGCGCGGCGGCAAGGGGGGCTTGGGCAACCTCCACTTCAAGTCGAGCGTCAACCGCGCGCCGCGCAAGCGCACGATGGGCGAGGAAGGCGAGCGTCGCGCGCTGCGCCTCGAATTGAAGGTGCTGGCCGACGTCGGCCTGCTCGGCATGCCGAACGCCGGCAAGTCGACGTTCATCCGCGCAGTCTCGGCGGCCAAGCCGAAAGTCGCCGACTATCCGTTCACGACGCTCGCGCCCAACCTCGGCGTCGTGCGCACCGACCAGAACCGCAGCTTTGTCATCGCCGACATTCCGGGGCTGATCGAAGGGGCGGCTGAAGGGCATGGTCTCGGCCACCAGTTCCTGCGCCATTTGCAGCGCACGCGCGTGCTGCTGCATCTCGTCGATCTCGCGCCGTTCGATCCCGACGTCGATCCGGTGCGGGACGCCAAGGCGATCGTCGAGGAACTGCGCAAGTACGATGAATCCCTGTACAACAAGCCGCGCTGGCTCGCACTCAACAAGCTCGACCTGATTCCCGAAGACGAACGCGCCGCGCGCGTCGCGGCCTTCCTCGAAGCCTACGGGCCGGTCGAACGCCATTTCGAGATCTCGGCGCTGACCGGCGACGGCTGCAGAAAGCTGGTCTTCGCGATCCAGGATTTCCTTGACGCCGGACGCGCCCAGGCGGAAGCCGAGAAAGCGGCGCGCGCGCATGCGGAAGCGCTCGCCGCGGCCGAAGCCGAAACCCGCGCCGAAGCGGCCTACCAGGCGCGGCTGCAGGCGCTCCTCGCCGAAGACGAGACTGCCAGCCGCGACGGTGAGTGGGACGGAGACGATGTCATCGATGAGCAGGACGCCAACCGCCCCAATCATTAGGAATCTTCAGGAACTTTCCCAGCCCCGTCATGAGAGACAAGATCCGTAACGCGCGCCGCATCGTCGTCAAAGTCGGCAGCGCACTCGTCACGAACAACGGCGCCGGCCTCGACAAAGCGGCGATGGGCGACTGGGCACGCCAGATCGCCGCGCTGCGGGCCGCGGGCAAGCAGGTCGTGCTGGTCTCGTCGGGCGCGATCGCCGCGGGCATGCAGCGCCTGGGATGGCAAAAACGCCCGCACGAAATGCACAAGCTGCAGGCCGCCGCGGCGGTCGGGCAGATGGGCCTCGTCGAAGCCTACGAGGATGCCTTTTCGCGTCACAATCTCCACACTGCGCAGATCCTGCTGACCCACGACGATCTCGCCGACCGCAAGCGCTACCTGAACGCACGCTCGACGCTGACGACGCTGCTCGAACTGGGCGTCGTGCCGATCATCAACGAGAACGACACGATCGTTACCGACGAGATCAAGTTCGGCGACAACGACACGCTCGGCGCGCTGGTCGCGAACCTCATCGAAGCCCATGCGCTGGTGATCCTCACCGACCAGCAAGGCTTGTACACTGCCGATCCGCGTCGCGACCCCAATGCAACGCTCGTCTCCGAAGGCCGTGCCGAGGACAGGTCGTACGAGGCGATGGCGGGCGGCGCCGGCACCGGCATCAGCAGGGGCGGGATGATCACGAAAATTCGTGCCGCCCAGCGTGCGGCGCGAAGCGGTGCGCACACGTGCATCGCCAGCGGCAACGAAGCCGACGCGCTGATCCGCCTCGCGCAGGCCGAACCGCTCGGCACTCTGCTCTACGCGACCAGCTCGCCGCTGCAGGCGCGCAAGCAGTGGCTCGCCGACCACCTGCAACTCGCCGGCGACCTCATCCTCGACGATGGCGCGGTCACCGCGTTGCGCAGCGGGCGCAGCCTGTTGCCCGTGGGTGTCGTCGAGGTCGGGGGCGAATTCGAGCGCGGCGCAGCGGTCGCATGCCGCAGCGCCGCCGGCGAGGAAATCGCGCGCGGTCTCGTCAACTACAGCAGTAGCGAGTGCCGCCGGATCGCGCGCAAATCCAGCACGCAGATCGAAAAGCTGCTCGGCTACATCGACGAACCCGAACTGGTTCACCGCGACAACATGGTGCTGCGATAAGCCGCGCGGCTTCGTGACAGCCTGCATTCATCGACGATGGCGAACGACGTTTCCGCACAGCGCTTCCTGATCCAGATCGCGGACGACCTCTCGTCCGGCGACATCAGTTTCCCGACCTTTCTGGACGCTGCGATGAAGATCCGGATGGCGCTCGACAACCCGATCCTGACCGTCGATGCACTGGCCCGGGTAATCGAGACCGAGCCGCTGGTATCGGCCAAGACCATCCGGCTCGCCAACTCGGCCGCGCTAAACTTTTCCGGAAACGACGTCTGCGATGTCAGGAGTGCCGTGATCCGTGTCGGGTTTTCGGCAATTCGCGCGCTTGCGATTTCCGTCGCAATCGAGCAACTTATGCTCGACAGGGAAATGGCCCCCTATGCCAGCAAAGCGCGCCGACTCTGGGAACACAGCATCGACGTCGCCGCCCTCTCGTTCGTCATCGCACGCAAGCTGACCCGCATCAACCCGCACGAGGCGATGTTCGCCGGCCTCGTGCACGATGTCGGTTACTTCTATCTGCTGTGGCGCGTTGTTGCCCGCTATCCCGGAGTCGCCCACGACGACGACGACCTCTCCCGCATGCTTTCCGAATGGCACGCGGCCGTCGGCCACGCCGTGCTCGGGGCACTCGATGCGCCCGATGCCATTCTCGACGCGATCTCCGGCTGCGAGACGGCGTACGAAGGCGACTCTCCGGCCACACTGGCAAACATCCTCTACCTGGCGAACCGGCTGACCACCCATCCCAATCCGTTTTCGCGGTGCGGGGAAACGCCCGCCACGCAGCCAGCTGCGTCCACTGCAGTCGCGGAAATCATTGCCGAGTCACGCGACGAGCGGAACTCGATCATGTCCGCGCTGGGACAGTAGTTCGCCGGGACTGTCCTGCCGATGAGGGCAGGGCACGAGATAGGCCACGAGATCCGCTCATCAGGTAGCGACCATCGCCGCCCGTTTCCCCTCGTAGCCGGCCATGACGCCGCCGCGGATCAGCTCCCACATCGGGCGAATCAGCGAACGCAGCCCTTCCTTGCTCTGCTCCACGTCCATCATCGACGGCACCCGGGTGCCGCGATGTTCGATCGGCGGCCCGACCTGCACGATACTGAACCCCAGCCGGGACAGATGCGCGGCCAAGCGCGGCTCTGTGATGACGAACACCTTTTCGATGCCGCATTGCTCGGCTAGTGCCATCGTCCCCAGATACAAACCAACCGGGATGAATGGAAAACGCGGGCTGACGCTCGATCCGAAGTCACGGTTTCGCAGCATCATCTCGGTATGCTTTTCACCGCGACGGCGACGGTACATTTGCCTGACCGCGAGCCGGGAAACTTCCGCGATCTTGTGTCGCGGCAGAGTGCGCGAATCGATCGTGTGCTGATCCAGGTTCGCCCAGCAAGCGCTCTCGAACGGGAAAGGATGAGCGGGGTCCTCCGGGCGTGCGAGCACCAACCGGGTGCAGCCGACGAGCGTATGGGATTCGTCCGCCGTACGCAGCAGGCAATGCACGCTGTGACGATCGTATTCGTCGGTTTCATGCCGATCCTCGCGCAGCGGCTCGAACCCGAGGTCTTCGCAGTACACCTCATGGCGAATCGTGAAGACCTGGTCGCGCGTGGATTGATCCAGCGCGGGCAAAATTTCGAAGCGGCTCCCGAATCCCTTGCCCAGGTCAGAATCACAAGAAAACGGTGTGCGCATAATTTTCCCCAGTGCGCTCTTTTCCCCAGTGCGCTCGAATTCGCTGGACCGGCCGATTCTATGATCCGTGCCGCCCTATCCGCGGCGCAGAAAAGGAGCGGGCTCCTTTCACAATCTTGCACTCCCTCTTGGCGCGATGTGCCGTCTGAATCCGCATCATTTAGCGCTCATCGTATCCAGTCGATGAGAAATCGGAAAGCCGTCGAACTGATGGCGATTTTTAGTAACCGGCCTGTCCGCAGCGGGAGCCGGCAGCCGTTCATGGTATCGACAACCTCTTTGTAGTCAAGTCTCAATGCGGATTCAACGGCGCAGCACGTTGATGCTGCCGACGCCCGCCGGACTGCGGGCATACAGCGCGTCCGCGAGACGCGTCTTCGCGGCTTCGACATCCGCGCGCTTCAGTTCGGTGTGCAGCGTGCGCACGGCGCATGAGATGACACCGCGGCGCGTCCCACTGCGCCTCTGGCGACCAAGAGCGAAAACGTGAGAAAGTCTGCATCCGCCGCAGTCCAAGCCAAATACCCACGCTTCCGGCGGCCATCGGGGCCCGGCAGGCGCTCAGCAACGAACGGCGGCAAGCCAACACGCAGGACTTCAGCATGAATCGACCCTCGGCGGCGATGGGTGCCGCAGAAGTGCTACAGATCGTGCGCATGCTCGTCGCCGAGCTTCGTCCGGGGCAGCGGTTGACGCCGGATCTGGACAGCCATCTCGAGCGTGATCTGGGGCTGGACAGTCTTGCACGCGTCGAGTTGCTCACGCGCCTCGAGCACGCTGCCGGAGTCCGCCTGCCCACCGGCACGCTCGCGACCGCCGAGACTCCGCGCCAGCTGCTCGCAGCACTGCGCGCCGCGCATCCCGAACTTGCAGGATTGCGGACCGATATCGTCCTGCCGGAAACGCCCGGCGAGGCAATCGAAGCCCCCGCGCAGGCCGCCACGCTGGTCGAGGTGCTGGAGTGGCACGCCGCGCACTCGCCGCAGCATGTGCATATCCGCCTGCTGCACGACGACGTCGAGATCGCGACGCTGACGCACGACGATCTGCTGCAGGGCGCCCGTCGCATTGCCGCGGGCCTGCAGCAGGGAGGGCTCGCGCCGGGCGAGGCCGTCGCGATCATGCTGCCGACCTCGCTGGAGTTCTTCACGAGCTTTTTCGGCGCCATGCTGGCCGGAGGCGTGCCCGTACCGATGTATCCACCGACGCGCCCGTCGCAGCTCGAAGACCACCTGCGCCGCCAGGCCGGCATTCTCGACAGCTGTCGGGCACCGGTGCTGATCAGCGACGCAGACGTGCGGACTGTCGCGCGGCTGCTCGCCACGCAGTCGCCAAGCCTCAAGCGGGTTGCAACGGTGCAGGAACTGACAGATACCGCCGCCAGCAGCACGTCGGCCGCGGTTCGTACAACGGACCTTGCTCTGCTGCAGTACACGTCGGGCAGCACCGGCAACCCCAAGGGTGTCATGCTCAGCCACGCCAACCTGCTCGCGAACATCCGGGCCTGGAGTCACACGATCGGGATGAGCGCCGACGATGTCACCGTGAGCTGGCTGCCGCTGTATCACGACATGGGCCTGATCGCGGCCTGGCTCGGCAGCCTGTACAACGGCTGCCCGCTGGTGCTGATGTCGCCGCTGGATTTCCTATCGCGGCCGGCGCGCTGGCTGTGGACGATACACCGCTACCGCGGTAGTCTCTCCGCAGGGCCGAATTTCGCCTACGAGCTCGTACTGAAGCATGTCGAAGATGCGGAGCTCGCAGGGCTGGACCTGTCGTGCTGGCGATTTGCCGTCAATGGGGCCGAGCCCGTGAGTCCGGACACGATCGAGCGCTTCAGCGAGCGCTTCGCGCCATACGGCTTGCGCCGCGAGACCCTGACGCCGTCATACGGGCTCGCCGAGAACGCCGTTGGACTGACGGTCCATCTCCCCGGCCGCGGCGCTCGCATCGACCGCATCGCGCGCGAGCCGTTTTTCCGTGACCGCAAGGCGCTTGCGGCAACGGCGAGTGACACGACGACGCTCCGCTTCGTCGGCTGCGGGCAGCCGCTGCCCGGGCATGAGCTTCGCGTCGTGGATCCGGCCGGGACGGAACTCCCCGAGCGCCATGTCGGCCGCCTCGAGTTCCGTGGCCCGTCGGCCACGTCCGGCTATCTGCGCAACCCCGAGGAAACCCGCAAGCTGTGGCACGGAACCTGGCTCGACACCGGCGACCTCGGCTACCTCGCCGACGGTGAGCTGTTCGTCACCGGCCGCGTCAAGGACATGATCATCCGCGGCGGACGCAACCTGTACCCCTACGAGTTGGAGGAAGCGATCGGCACCCTGCCCGGCGTGCGCAGGGGCTGCGTCGCGGTGTTCGGCGCCGCCGACCCCACCACCGCCAGCGAACGACTCGTCGCCGTCGTCGAAACCAGGGCGAAGCAGGACGACGAGCGCGGTACGCTGCAGCACGCGGTCGAAGGCCTCGCCATTGAACTGCTCGGCGTGCCGCTCGACGAGGTCGTGCTGGCGCCGCCGCACAGCGTACTGAAAACATCAAGCGGAAAGATCCGCCGTGTCGCGACGCGCGACCTGTACCTCAGCGGCGTACTGGGCCGGCAGCGCAGCGTACGCATGCAATTGCTGCGTCTCGCGGCGTCGGGACTCACGGAGCGCGCCTCGCGAACGCTGTCTCGCGGCGCGGCGCTGCTGTGGGCGGGCTGGGCGTGGATGGCTCTCGTGCTGCTTGCAGTGCCGGTCTGGCTGGCGGTTGCGGCGCTGCGCCGCCCTGCCGTCGGCTGGCGCATCGGGAGCCACGGAGCGCGGCTGCTCGCACGGCTGGTCGGCATCCGCCTCGACATCCGCGGCCGGGAAAATCTCCCCTTGGACGCTCCCTGCATCGTCGTTGCGAACCACGCAAGCTATCTCGACGGCCTGATCGCAGTCGCCGCGCTCCCGCGAGCCTTCGCGTTCGTCGCGAAGCGCGAACTGCAGGACAATGCGATCGCATATCGCTTCCTGCAGGGACTCGGCGCCGAGTTCGTCGAGCGCTTCGCGGTCCAGGACAGCGTCGACGCCGCCCACCGGCTCGCCACACGGGCGCGCGCAGGGACAGCGCTGTTCTACTTCGCCGAAGGCACCTTCGTCGGACAGCCCGGGCTGCGCGAATTCCGCCTCGGTGCCTTCCTCGCCGCCTGCGAGGCCCGGCTACCCGTGGTGCCGGTAACCATTCGCGGCACACGCACCGTGTTGCCCGACGAGACGTGGCGTCCTCGTCGCGGCCCGATCACGGTATCGATCGCCCCCCCGATCCCGCCGCAGGGCACGGACTGGAGCGCGGCACTCGCGCTTCGCGATGCAACGCGCGCGGAAATCCTCGCCCAGTGCGGCGAGCCCGACGCGACTACGTAAAGGCCCAACGCAGGCGGGAAAGCACCCTCTCCCCAGATCTCGCAGCTGCGTCCGCCGCGAACGCGGGAGAAAAGGAATCCATCCCGCGTTTCGGAAAAGCAAAATGGCCAGTCTTTCGACTGGCCATTTTGCTCGATTCAATTGGTCGGGGCGGCGGGATTCGAACTCGCGACCCCTTGCACCCCATGCAAGTGCGCTACCAGGCTGCGCTACGCCCCGACACAAGCGAACATTATAGCGATATTCTCGACATTTGCCAGTACTGCCTCAAGCCTTGAGGTGCTCCAGCGTGGTGACGATTTCCGACCGCACGTGCGCGATCAAGGAACGCAGACGGGAGACCTCCTCGGCCTCTTCATGCTGGTGGATCGCCGTCTCCCCAAGCTTGTTGCGGGCGCCCGAAATGGTGAAGCCCTCCTCGTAGAGCAGTTCCCGGATCCGGCGGACGAGCAGTACTTCATGATGTTGATAGTAGCGTCGGTTACCCCGCCGCTTCACCGGTTTGAGCTGGGTGAATTCCTGTTCCCAGTATCGGAGCACGTGCGGTTTGACGGCGCACAGTTCGCTGACCTCGCCGATCGTGAAATACCGCTTTGCCGGAATCGGAGGCAGTTGAGTTGCCGGAGTCTCGTTATGGCTGCTTGCTTGCATCGCTCAGCTGCTCCACGGCGGCCTTGAGTTTCTGACTGGCGTGAAAGGTCACGACCCGCCGCGCAGTGATCGGGATTTCCTCACCGGTCTTCGGGTTGCGACCCGGCCGCTGTGGCTTGTCGCGGAGCTGGAAGTTGCCGAAACCCGAGAGCTTCACGCACTCCCCGCGCTCCAGCGCCTGGCGGATCTCCTCGAAAAAGCCTTCCACCATGTCCTTGGCTTCGCGCTTGTTGAGACCGACCCGCTCGAACAGCAGGTCAGCCAGTTCCGCTTTGGTCAGGGTCACGTTCATTGCACTATCCACGCAGCCGCGCCCCCAAGGAGGTTTCCGCATGGCGGACGATCGCTTCGACCGCCGCATCCACTTCGGCATCTTCGAGCGTGCGCTGAGTATCTTGCATCAACACCCTGAACGCAAGGCTCTTTTTCCCCGTATCGATGCCTTTGCCATGATAAACATCGAACAACTCTATCCCCATGACAATCTCCGGCGCCGCCTCGCGCATGACCTCGATCACCCGCGCAGCGGTCAGCGCCTGCTCGACGACCAAGGCGACGTCGCGCGTGACCGAGGGTTGGCGGGAAATCTCGCGGTAGGCGGGAAGATCCGTCAGGAGCGCGGCGTCCAGTTCGATCTCGAACACGACTGGTGCCGTTCCCATTTCATAGCGCTGCACCCATACCGGGTGGATCTCGCCGAGGAGTCCGATACGCCGACCGTCGAGCAGGATGCTGGCGGCACGCCCAGGATGCAGCGCAGGATCCGACAGGCGTTCGAATCCGAGCGCGCGCGGCGCGAAAAGTGCTTCCACGTCGCTCTTCACGTCATAGAAATCGACCTGGCGGCTCGCAACGCCCCACTGTTCAGGCAACGCAAGACCGGCCGCGAGCCCCGCGACGCGCAGCGGCTGATGAAAGCCGGCGACCGGCTCGCCGTCCGCCTTCCGTTCGAAGCAGCGGCCGATTTCGAACACGCGCACCCTGGCCTGCTGGCGCTTGCGATTCGCGACCAGGTTTGCCGCAAGCCCCGGGATCAGGCTGGAGCGCATCACGCTCATCTGGCTCGCGATCGGATTCGCAAGGCGGATCGGTTCGGCGTTCGCACAGAAATCCCGCTCCCAGGCCTCCTCGACGAACGCGTAGTTGACAACCTCCTGGAAATCGCGCGCCGCCAGAAAATGGCGGACATCCCACACGGAACGGCCCGACTCGGAACGGTCGAGCATCATCAGGGAACCCTGCGGCGCGCATGCCGGAATGGCATCGTAGCCGTGCAGGCGCGCGATTTCCTCGATCAGGTCTTCCTCGATCTCGATGTCGAAGCGAAACGACGGCGGCGTGACGAGCAGCGTGTCGCCCTTACGTTCGACCGACAGATGCACGCCCTCGAGCAGCCTCACGATCGCGTCGTCGTCGAGGCCGACACCAAGCAGGCGGCGAGCGCGGGCCGGGCGCAACCGGACCGCCGGGCGCGCCGGCAGGTGGTCCTTCGACACCGCTTCATCGACCGGCCCCGCGGCCCCGCCGCAGATATCGAGAATGAGCCGGGTCGCACGCTCGATGGCTCGTTCGGCGAGTTCGAAATCGACACCGCGCTCGAAACGATGGGACGCGTCCGAGACGAAGCCGTAGCTGCGCGCGCGCCCGGCAATGGCCGCCGGCGCGAAGAATGCGCTCTCAAGGAATATGTCGACGGTGTCTAGCGTGATGCCGCTGTCTTCGCCGCCCATGATGCCGGCGAGCGCCAGCGCACGCGCCTCGTCTGCGATCAACAGCGTATCGGCCGCCGGAACGACAGTCTGCTCGTTGAGCAGCAGCACTTTTTCGCCTTCGTGCGGATAGCGGACGTGGATCGCACCGACGAGCTTTGCATTGTCGAATGCGTGCAGCGGCTGTCCCAGTTCAAGCATCACGTAGTTGGTCACGTCGACCAGCGCGCTGATCGAACGCACGCCGCTGCGCTGCAGGCGTTGCTTCATCCAGTCGGGGGTCGGAGCCTTCGCATCGACGCCGCGCAGGATGCGGCCGCAATAGCGCGGACAACCGTCGGGGGCGTCGAGGACGACGGTGCGGCGATCATCGATGGCCGGCACCACCGCCTCGATCTGCGCGAGCGCGAGCGGCTGGCCGGTCAACGCCGCAACTTCGCGCGCGACACCGGCAAGGCTGAGACAGTCCGAGCGGTTCGGGGTGAGCTTGATCGTGAAGAGCGTGTCGTCGAGCGCGAGGAATTTCCGGATGTCCTGCCCGATCGGCGCATTGTCCGGCAACTCGAGCAAGCCCGCGCGATCGTCGGACAATCCGAGTTCGCGTGCCGAACAGAGCATGCCGAAGGATTCGACGCCGCGCAGCTTTGCCGCCTTGATGTCGAAACCCGGCAGTTTTGCCCCCACCATCGCGCAGGGAACGCGCAGGCCAGCTGCTGCATTCGGGGCGCCGCAGACGATCTGCAGCAACTCGTCCTGCCCCACGTCCACCTTGCAGAGCTTCAGCTTGTCGGCGTTCGGATGCTTCTCGGCCTCGATGATACGACCGACGACGACGCCTGAAAATGCAGCCGCGACGGGCACGGCCTCCTCGACTTCGAGACCCGCCATCGTCAGCAGGTGGCCGAGGGATTCGCTGTCGAGCGGAGGATTGACGAGACTCCGCAACCAGTGTTCCGAAAATTGCATGGTTCGATTACCTGAATTGGCTCAAGAAGCGCAGATCGCCTTCGAAGAAGAGGCGCAAATCGTTGACCCCGTAGCGCAGCATCGTCAGCCGGTCGGGGCCCATGCCGAACGCGAAGCCGGTGTAGCGTTCGGGATCGATCCCGCCAAAACGCAACACGTTCGGATGAACCATGCCGCAGCCGGCGATTTCGAGCCAGCGGCCTTTCAGCGCACCGCTCATGAACGCGACGTCGATCTCGGCGCTCGGCTCGGTGAACGGGAAGAACGACGGGCGGAAACGGACCTGCAGGTCTTCGGTCTCGAAGAACTTGCGCAGGAAATCAGCGATCACGCCCTTGAGATCGGCAAAGCTGACCGACTCTCCGACCCATAGGCCTTCGACCTGATGGAACATCGGCGAATGCGTCGCATCGGAGTCGACGCGATACACGCGTCCCGGAACGATCACGCGAATCTCCGGCATCGACTCGCGATCGCCGTAGCGCGCGACGTGATCGAGCATCGTGCGGATCTGCACCGGGCTGGTGTGAGTCCGCAACAGCACGTCCTCGTGTCCTTCGAGGTAGAAGGTGTCGTGCATCGAGCGCGCCGGATGGTTTTCCGGCGTGTTCAGCGCCGTGAAGTTATGCCAGTCGGTCTCGATTTCGGGACCATCGGCGACGACGAAGCCGATCGAACGAAACAGCGCTTCGATGCGCTCCAGCGTCCGGCTGACGGGATGCAGCCCCCCTTGCGCGACGCCTCGCCCCGGCAGCGTCACGTCGAGCGCTTCGGCGGCGAGTTGGGCGATCAGTACCGCTTCGCGTAGCGCGTGACGCCGGGCTTCGAGGGCCGCCTCGATCGCATCTTTTGCGCGATTGATCTCGGCGCCGGCGACACGGCGCTCCTCTGCGGCGAGCTTGCCCAGGCCTTTCAGCCGCTCGGTCAGCGCTCCGGTTTTGCCGAGATAGCGCGCCTTGACCTGTTCGAGCTGGACGCCGTCCGCTGCCGCGGCGAACTCCGCCGCCGCCTGTTGAACGAGTTGATCGAGCTTATCCATTTACGTGCCGTGGAAAATTCAGGAAAAAAAAAGGAGGCCAGGCCTCCTTTTTTCATGCCGCATGCTCTTACGCAGCGAGTTTGGCCCGGGCTTGGTCGGCGAGCGCCGCAAATGCGGGTTTGTCGAACACAGCCAGATCGGCCAGGACCTTGCGATCCACTTCGATCGCCGCCTTTTTCAGGCCGTTCATGAAGGTGCTGTACGTCAGCCCGACTTCACGCGCGGCGGCGTTGATACGCGCAATCCACAGCGCACGGAACTGGCGCTTGCGCTGGCGGCGGTCACGGTAGGCATATTGCCCGGCTTTCATCACCGCCTGCTTGGCAATACGGTAGACGTTCTTGCGACGACCGCGGTAACCCTTGGCCTGATCGAGAACCTTCTTGTGACGCGCGCGCGCCGTTACTCCACGTTTAACTCTGGACATGGCGGTTTCCTATCAAGCGTAAGGCAGCATTGCGCGGATCAGCTTTTCGTCGGCGGCGTGGACCCCCGTCATGCCGCGCAGCTGGCGCTTGCTCTTGGTGGTTTTCTTGGTAAGGATGTGGCGCTTGAACGCCTGGGACCGCTTGATCCCGCCACTAGCGCGAACCTTGAACCGCTTCGCGGCTCCGCTCTTGGTCTTCATCTTGGGCATTGCTAACTCCAGGTTTATGAATGCCGTCAGGTAGCGTCGCCGTGCGGCGCGTTTTCAACCTGACACCACTTGTATTCCGGCAGGCTTGCTGCCGGTAGTTGCCTCCC